>JBKPRZ010000780.1:0-10028 GCA_046734815.1 Myxococcota bacterium
ACCTCCTCCTCCTCCCCCGGATCGGGACGGCGATCGGATCGTCGATGCCGACGATTTCTGTCCGGAGGAGCCGTCGGGGGATCATCCAGATCCGAAACGAGCGGGCTGCCCCCTGAAAGACGGCGACGGCGACGGCATCCCCGACGTCGAAGATCAATGCGCGCTTCAGCCGCCGGGCCCGACGCCCGATCCGGAGCGTCCGGGATGCCCCGACCTCGACGACGATCGAGACGGCGTGCTTAACCACGACGATGTTTGCCGTCAGGAGCCGGCGGGCCTGCTCCCCGATCCGGAGCGCCGCGGGTGCCCGGCGCCCGATGGCGACAAGGACGCCGTGCCCGACGCCAGCGACGCCTGCCCGGACAAGCCGGGCGCGCCCAGCGCCGACCCCAAGAAGAACGGCTGTCCGGGGCTGGTGCTGATCGAGGGTGGGATCATCAAGATCATGAAGCCGGTGTTCTTCGCCACGGGCAAGGACGTCATCCTGCCGCGTAGTTTCCCGGTGCTGAGCGCGGTGGCGCAGGCGCTGACCGCGGTGCCGGCCATCCGCGCTCTGTCCGTCGAAGGGCACACGGACAACGTGGGCGACCCGGACAGGAACCTGGACCTGTCGCGCCGCCGCGCCGAGGGCATCCGGGTCTGGCTGGTGCAAAAGGGCATCGAGGAGAGCCGGCTGCGCGTCCAGGGCTTCGGTGATTCGCGGCCGCTGGCTCCCAACAACACCTCCCGCGGACGCGCCACCAACCGCCGCGTCGAGTTCGTGATCGTGGATCCGCCGATGGACGCGCGCGCGCCCGTGGCGCCGGAGCCCCAGCCATGAGAGCCAGCGCCGCCATCCGGATCGGCCTGCTGGCGCTGCTGCTGGTCGGCGCCTGTCGGGGGCGCTCCATCCTGGAACCCCGGGCGAGCACGCCCGCGGACGGGGGGCTGGACGGCCCGACGCCGGACGCGGAGGCCGACGGTAGCCCGGATGTTCCGATCGTCCCTGACGGGGGCGGCGATGGCGGTGCATCGCTCTGCTCGACATCATGCGCGAGCCCGCCGCCGGCGGTGTGCCTGGATGCCACCCATGCCCGACACTTCAACCTGCCCGGAACCTGCCAGAACGCTCAGTGCGCGTACGTCGTGACGGACGTGGTCTGTGCCCGGGGCTGCGAGGCGGGCTTCTGCCGTGAGGACCCTTGCCTGGGCGTGACCTGCGACGTGCCGCCTTCGGCCTGTCAGGGCGCGGGAGTCTGCGATCGCGGGCAGTGCCGCTGGCCAGCCGCCCCCGCCGGCGTCTCCTGCGAGGACGACGATCCCTGCACCACCACGGGTACCTGCGACGGCAAGGGGAACTGCATCGGGCAGCCGCTCGCCTGCACCACACCGCCGGCCCTGTCCTGCGTCTCGGCGACCAGCGCCGTGGTCCACGACCCGGTGGGCGCCTGCGGAGAAACCGGCTGCGCGTACATCTCGCGAACCGTCGAGTGCGCGGGCGGCTGCCAGAATGGAACCTGTCTCGGCGATCCCTGCGCGGGCGTCGCCTGCAGCCAGCCACCCGGCCCCTGCTACGCGAACGCGGGCACCTGCGTCGCCGGCCAGTGTCAGTACCCGGCGCTCGCCGACGGAACCGCCTGCAGCGACGGTGACGCCTGCACGACCGGCGACAGTTGCCAGGCGGGCGCCTGCCGCGGCGGTGCGGCCGCGGTCTGCAGCGATGGCGACGGCTGCACCGCCGATCGGTGCGAGCCAGCGACCGGGTGCGTGTACCCGGCGCAACCGGACGGCTTTCCCTGCGACGACGGCAACCGCTGCAGCGCCACCGACGTGTGCCGGGACCACACCTGCCACGGCGAGACCCTGGCCTGCGACGACAGCAACGGATGCACGGTCGACACCTGCGACGTCCAGACCGGGGGCTGCCAGCACCGCGCCATCCCCGATGGAACCGCCTGCACCGACGGGAGCATCTGCACAAGCGGCGATGTCTGCACCGGCGGCGTCTGCCTGGGTCAAGCGGTCAACTGCGACGACAAGAAACCGTGCACGGTCGACCGCTGCGATCCCGATCAGGGTTGCCAGTCGGTGGCGGCCGTCGACGGCACCGCTTGCACGGACGAGAACCCCTGCACCAAGAACGATCACTGCCAGGCCGGCGTCTGCACCGGCACGGGTCTGTCATGCGACGATGGCAACAGCTGCACCAAGGACCAGTGCAATCCCCAGATGCAGATGTGCGAGCACATGCTGCTGGGGCAGGGGATCGCCTGCGACGACAAGAACGCCTGCACCACCGGTGACCGCTGCGGCCCGACCGGGGCCTGCGGCGGCACCGTCGCCTCCTGCGACGATGGCAATCCCTGCACCGCCGAGGCCTGCGATCCCGTCTCCGGCTGCGCCCACGTCCGGATCGCCGATGGCACCAGCTGCGACGACCAGGACCCCTGCACCAGCGTCAGTCGCTGCCTGGCTGGCGTGTGCCTGGCTGTCACCGGGGTGTCGTGCGACGATCTCGATCCTTGCACGGTCGACAGCTGCGACCTCGGCGGGACCTGCACCCACACGCCCGTCCCCGACGGAGGGCTGTGCGGCGGCCCGGCCGGGTGCCGGACCGGCCGCTGCACGGCCGGCCGCTGCATCGACATCATGACCAGCAGCTGCGACGACGCGAACCCCTGCACCGCGGACAGCTGCGGCGCCGACGGAAGATGCGCCTACACCGCCGTTGCCGACGGCACCGGCTGCAGCGATGGCAACGCTTGCACCAGCGGCGATCGCTGTCTTCTGGGCGTCTGCGCCGGCACCGCCAACACCTGCGACGACGGCAACCCCTGCACGGGGGACGTCTGCGGTGTCGACGGCAGCTGCACCCACACCATGATCCCGACGGGAAGCAGCTGCGACGACGGCAACCCGTGCACGGTGGGCGAGCTGTGCACCGGAACGGTGTGCGGGGGCGGCCAGGCTCGTGACTGCAACGACGGGAACGGCTGCACCGCCGATCTCTGCGACACCGGCACCGGCTGCGTTCACCTGTCGGCCCCCGACGGCACCGGCTGCAACGATGGAAACCTCTGCACCCAGGCCGATCAGTGCCGCAACGGCGCCTGCGCCGGCACCACCATCAGCTGCACCACCAACGACAAGTGCCTGTCCGGTTCGTGCGATCCCAGCAAGGGTTGCGTCTTTCAGCCCGCCCCCGACGGCAGCGCCTGCAACGACGGCGACAAATGCACCACCGACGATGCCTGCCAGGCCGGAAAGTGCACCGGGTCGCCCAAGACCTGCGACGACGGCAACCCCTGCACCACAGACAGCTGCGCGCCCTTGAACGGCGCGTGTGTGAGCCTCCCCGCGCCCGCGGGGACGGCCTGCAACGACAACAACCCGTGCACCTCGGGTGATCAGTGCGTGGCCTCGACCTGTCTGGGCACGCCTGTCACCGACCACACCGCCTGCCAGACGGCGACGATCACCGGTTGCTGCGTGACCGGGCTGTGCTGCAACGTCCCCGGTTGCTGCCTCTGAGTGTGGGGCAGCTGCGGGAGGCAGGACCGCACGAAGGTTCGATCGCGGTCGGGATCGTGCTCAGCCGCGGTCGGGGCGCGTGCTCAGCCGCGGGGGCGGCGGCGCGCGAGGGCGATCGGCAGGGCCAGCGAGATCACTGATGCGCGTCTCGTCAGCCCCGCGCCGAAGAAGTCCATTTCGGCGATGAGCTGCTGGTCACGCCGGTGGGGGGGCCACCCTGGTCACCTGCTGCGCGTACTGCAGAACCGACGTTGCCTCTACCTGGAAGTCTCTCTGTGTCTGGGCCATGTCGATCACGTCGCCGCCTGCGGCCTGAAAGCCGAGGTCCATGATGGATGCTTTGATCTGATCGAAGGGCTTCAGGATGTTTCGCATCAGGCGCGGGATGAGCGCCGGCACCTTGCGGACCTTGAACTTCCGGCCGGACGCGGATTCGAAAGCCTGCAGCACCTGGTCCGGAGCGAGTGATTCGGGACCGCCCAGCGGGATGTCCCTGTTCTTCGCCCCGGCGTGGTCCAGCGTGACCACCGCGTACTGGGCCACGTCCATGGCCGAGATCCAGCTGACCGGCGCCTTGCCATTGCCGAAGATCGTCGCCAGGCCTCGCTCCATGCTCCAGCCCACCGCCTCGCCGAACCAGATCTCCATGAAGTTGGTGGGCTGCAAGATGGTCCAGACCATCCCGCTGCTGCGAATGGCCCGCTCGACCTCTCGCTTGGCGCTCAGGAGAACCGAACCCTGCTTGAGATTGGGCGACACGGACACGAACACGAAGCGCTGGACGCCGGCCTGCTTCGCCGCCGCCACCAGGGCCAGCTGGCCCGTCCGATCGACGGTCTCGAGGTTGTCGCCCGCCCGACGAGACAAGGTCGAGCTGGCGGTGGAGATCACCGCCCGGACCCCGGCGCAGGCCGCCGCCAGGGAGACGGGATCCTTGAGGTCCCCCTGGACCACGTCCACGCCCAGACGCTGCAACTCCGCCGCGCGCGGGGACTCGCCCCGCACCAGCGCGCGGACGGGGTTTCTCATGCGCAACCGCCGACAGATTTCGCTACCAAGTAGACCGGTAGCGCCAACCACCAGAATCATGAGCTCTTCCTCCTCACCCAGCCCCACCGCAGAGCTGCTGGAGCCGACCATATCAGCATTCGAGGAAAGAACCCCGCGGCCGCGGCAGCTCCAGCAGTGACCGCGCCCCGACGTGACGGTTTTTCCAACCCGAGCGAACCGAAGTTCCGCCTGGTGGACGAATGTGGTCGCCGGTATACCCCGATCAGGAGCTGACGACAGGAAAAACCAATGATGCTGCCGTGGCTGAGTGATGGAGACGGGGTGATGGAGGCCAATGGCTTCCGACAGGCGATTGTCATGTGGGCCAGGGGCTACTCGCTCAGGTACCGCCACGCGCCCGGCGCCAAGCCCACGATGGCGCAGGCGCAGGAAGAGCTGCGACGCTGGTCCACCGCCTACTGGAGACGCTGCCGGCGCATGGTCAAGCTGGCGCCGGGCCGCGTGAATCCGGAAGCCAGCGAATCATGAAGCTTCGATGGTCGATGGTGTTCGCGGATGCCGGGTGACAGCCATGCGCAAGATCCAGAGAGTCCGGATGCAGGAGGAGGCGGAACTGGCTACCGCGCTGGCCCGCTGGGAAACCGAGGGAGGAAAGGTCCCGTCCGGCCGGGAGCAGGGCGGGAGGTCTGCCGAGGTCGGCTACCTTCACGGTCGTCCTTCGCTGCCAGCCGGCTACACCAGCCAGGTGGCCTGGGGTCATCGCGATCCGTCCGGCGGCCTGTTCTACGATTTCTTTCGCGTGTACCGCCCGCCGCGGCCGCTGCACGGGCTGGGGCCGATCTGCCAGCTGGACGAAGATCTGAGCTACTGGCTGACAATGTTCTGGCCGCCCGGCCAATCGAACGCGCAACGACCGGTCTGCCGTTTCATCAACTACCGGCAGGCTCGCAAGCTGATCGGCGCGGGCCTGTCGTTCGCGCGATTCTCCTCGCCCCTGCCCCGGCCGGAGGACATGCGTCGGCTGCTGGCGGTGACTCCCACGTTCGAGTCGCCGTCCGAGGGCAAACCCTTCCCCCTGGTTGGACCGGTGGCCGCCTGAAGCGTCAGCAGGGCCGTCCACTCAGGCCTTTGGCCTGGCCGTTGCTGGCCCACCTTCCAAACGTACCCATCTTGCACCCATGAAGTGGTCGCCTGAGATGTTGTTGGTGGTCGAGGACGACGTGGACATCCGGGAGAGCGTCTGCCTGTTCCTCCAGGGAGCCGGCTACCAGACCGCGGCCGCGGCCAACGGCAAGGAGGCCATCGACTGGCTCGGTGCCCATGGTGCTCCCAGCCTGATCCTCCTCGACCTCACGATGCCGATCATGGATGGCTATCAGTTTCTGACGCTCAAGGAAGCCGACCGGACGGTGCTGGACGTTCCGGTCGTGGTGTTGACCGCAATTCTGGACGGCGCGCAGCTGCTGCGTGGCCATCGGATCGCCCAGTACGTACGCAAACCGATCTGGCCGCGCGAACTGCTCGAAGTCATCGAGCAGTGCACGCCTGCCCTCGCACGCCCCCAGGCGGATCCCGCCTCCAACCTCGTTGCCATGGTCGACCCGGGCGGCGACCTCCCCTCGTGACCGAGCGGATCGGGCGGGCCCGCCATCAGCCGCGCGGATTTTCCGGCGACTCGACGGCGTGATCTCGTTTCGCCCGGTCGGCGAGTATCCGTGCCAGGACGTGGCCTTTCAGCCACTCGAACATGCCCGGCCAGGCATTCGGGAAGATCTCCCGCGATCCCCAGGTCTTCCGGAACAGCTCGGTTCCATCCGGCCGGGTGACGACGATGGCCGCTCCGGCCACGCGCCAGTAAGCATTGCCGACATATCCGTCGCCGGTCTGGAACTTCCACGCGTCATGGCCGAAGGGTGTCCAGTCCTCCAGGATCGTGCTCGCCGGCGTCTCCGTGGTCATGCCCTGACGGTCAACGGGGGGGCTGGTCATGACAAGCTCTCGTGCAGGCCCCTGTTCATCCTGGCGACGGGCTGACCGGCACTTGCGTAGCTGCTGGACCAGCGTCGCAGATCATCCAGGACATCCGCCACCGTGGGCTTGGGTCCCGGAGCATGTCGATACCTCATGGAATACCCCCTGGCCCACTTGGCAATCGCTCGTGAAAACGACCCGTTCGCACCAGCTTCCCCATCGCATCTCGTCCGTTGCGTAGTCATCGGTGCTCCTGCTGTGTTTACGACCGTCGCCACCGTCAGTACTCCTCGCCACCCATCCCGCCCATTCCGGCGCCGGCGCCAGCAGGGGCCTTTTCTCTCGCCATCGGGACATCGGCCACCAGAGCCTGGGTCATGAGCATGAGGCTGGCGACGGAGGCGGCATTCTGCAGCGCCGCGCGCACGACCTTGGTCGGGTCTATGACGCCTGCCTCCACCAGGTCCTCGTATTGCTCGGTGGCGGCGTTGAAACCGAAGGCCCCCTGGCCGTTCTTCACTTTCTCCACCACGATCGCACCGTCTACCCCGGAGTTGTTGGCGATCTGTCGCAGCGGCTCCTCGAGGGCGCGGCGGATGATGTTGACCCCGTACCTGCGATCGTCATCGAACTTCAGATCGGCCAGCGCCGCCAGGGCGCGGATGAGCGCCACGCCGCCGCCCGGAACGATGCCCTCCTCGATGGCGGCGCGGGTGGCGTGAAGCGCGTCCTCGACCCGGGCCTTCTTCTCCTTCATCTCCGTCTCGGTGGCGGCACCGACCTTCACGATGGCCACCCCACCTACCAGCTTGGCCAGTCGTTCCTGCAGCTTCTCGCGGTCATAGTCGGAGGTCGTCTCCTCGATCTGAAGGCGGAGCTGTTTCACCCGCCCCTCGATCTCCGCCTTGCTACCCGCGCCCTGGACGATGGTGGTGTTGTCCTTGTCCACGGTGATGCGCTTGGCGCGACCCAGGTCCTCGAGCGTGAGGCTTTCGAGCCTGAGGCCCAGGTCCTCGGTCAACGCCTGGCCGCCGGTCAAGACAGCGATGTCCTTCAGCATCTCCTTGCGGCGGTCTCCGAAACCCGGGGCCTTGACCGCGCAGATCTGCAGGGTGCCGCGCAGCTTGTTCACCACCAGAGTCGCCAGCGCCTCGCCCTCGATCTCCTCGGCGATGATGAGCAACGGGCGCGCGGCCTTGGCCACCTGCTCCAGCATCGGCAGCAGGTCCTTCATGCTGGACAGGCGCTTCTCGTGGACCAGGATGAAGCAGTCCTCGAGGACAACCTCCATCCGCTCGGCGTCGGTGACGAAGTACGGCGACAGATAGCCGCGGTCGAACTGCATCCCCTCGACCACCTCGAGCGTCGTTTCCATCGACTTCGCCTCCTCGACGGTGACCACCCCTTCCTTGCCCACTTTTTCCATCGCCTCGGCCAGGATCTCGCCGATCACCTTCTCGCCGTTGGCGCTGATGGTGCCGACCTGTGCGATCTCGGTCTTGCCCCGGGTCGGCTTGGCCTGGGCCTTCAGGTGGTCGACGATCCGCGCAACAGCGGCGTCGATCCCGCGCTTGAGGTCCATGGGGTTGTGCCCGGCCGCCACCAGCTTGGCGCCCTCGTTGTATATGGACTGCGCCAGCACGGTCGCGGTGGTGGTCCCGTCACCGGCGACGTCGGAGGTCTTGGAGGCCACCTCCTTGACCATCTGGACGCCGAGGTTCGCCAGCTTGTCCTCCAGCTCGATCTCCTTGGCGACGGTGACACCATCTTTGGTGACCGTGGGCGAGCCCCAGGACTTGTCGATGAGCACGTTGCGGCCGCGCGGCCCCAAGGTGACCTTGACCGTGTTGGCCAGGATGTTGAGCCCGGTGGCTATGCGCTGGCGGGCATTCTGTGCAAAGACGATGTTCTTGGCGGCCATGATTTTCTCGCTCCGTTCTCTGGCTGCAGTACTACCCTTCACTGTATCGGTGGACCATGAGGAACTTCGGTTCGCAGCAGGCGGCTTTTGCGACGTACGGGAAAGCGACCTGGCAGTCCCGCATCGACGGCCTGCGCTTTCCCCGGCGACGCCCGCTCGAAGTTCCTGATGGCCAAGCAGACGGCAGCGCACCAGAACGGAGTCTGCCGGGAACGCTTCCGTGAAAACCCCCGCCCCCGAAGTCGAGATTCGACCCGCCGATCCCGAGCGCTCTGACCGGCTCGAGGTCGTGGCCGAGATCGAGCCCGAGTTGCGCAGCGATGAGTTGCCGCCCCAGCCAGGACCAGCGGCGTCGGAGCCCCCCGAGTCGATCGCTTCCTGGGCAGAAGTGGTGAGGCTGCTCGCTCTGGGTCGGACCCCCGAGCTCCGCGCGTGCCCGGTTTGCGGCAACGTGAGCACGCGTGCCGCCAAGCTCTGCGCCTCCTGCTGGGCCAAGCTGCCGCCGCTCATTTCCGAGTGAGGTCGGCGCAGCAAGCGCCAGCAATGTCATGGGCGAGGGCGGCCCAAGTGGGTCGCCCTGAGCGCTGCGGCCGCACCAGCTTTCGAACGCCGGTAGAGCGCAGGCCGACCGCCCCTTCCACCCCGGTCGCCACCATCAACCTTCGGTACTCAGGGCGATCCACCTCGACCGCCGTTGCCGACGTCTGCGAGGGCCGTGCCATCGGTCGGGCGGGCAGGAACCCATCCGTCCATCGGCGCCTCTACCGAAAACGCGCAATTTGGCGTCGAGCATCCCGAAGAGTGAACAATCGGTGCGCGAGCCGCACGGGGCTTTCACGTCGGGTTGTCGCTCGTGACTGCCTCCTCACATCCGCGGCCGCTCGAACGCGGCCAGGATCCGCGCCGCGCTGACCGCGCGGTCGATCGAGACCTTACCTTATCGCAAGGATGTCTCGACCAGCCGGCCGGCCGCGATCGCAGGTGGCGCCTCTCACCGTCTGGAGCGTCGCCTTCAACCTGCTGGCGATAGCCGGCGTCCTCCTGATCGTCTACCGGACCAGGCAGGTCGGCTGGTGGATCCTGGTAGCGACCTGCCTGGCGCTGGCGCTCGACCCCCTGGTGGCCTGGGTGACAGGTCGCGGGGTGCGCCGCTGGCTGTCAGTGCTTCTGGTGATGACCATCGGGCTGGTTCTTGTCGTGCTGGTGCTCGCCACGCTGGTCCCGGTGCTGGTGGAACAGGGGCGCAACCTGGTCAGATCGGCGCCGCAGCTGATCGACCGGCTCCGGGAGAGCTCGGTGGTCCAGTGGGCGGACCGGCGTTTCGACCTGATCGATCGAGCCAAGCAGCAGCTGAGTGGAAACGCAGGGGTGGCCGCTGCCCCTCTGTTCGCCCTGGTGCAGAACGTCTTCAGCTTCATCATCGGAGGAATCACCACATTCGCGCTGACCGTGTTCATGTTGCTGTTCGGCGGCCGCCTGTTCGAGGGGGCGTTGCAATGGATCCCTCCGGTCGAGCGCCCCCGCTACATCGAGCTGGGCGACCGGATCCGCCGTTCGGTCGGGGGCTACGTCGGTGGCGCGCTGGTCATCGCCCTGGTCGGAGGCGTGGTCAGCG
>JBKPRZ010000781.1:0-5247 GCA_046734815.1 Myxococcota bacterium
CCATCCCTCCGGCACCCGAGGCGGTCGCGCAGGAGCAGGTGGCTCCGCCGCCCGCCCCCACCCAGCAACGGACCGCCCTGCACCACCGGCCGGGCGCCCGTGCCCACCGGCTGGCCCTGCTCCGGCGCGCCGGCCGGACCCGGCACGCGGCCCTGCCCCTGGCGGGCGAGAAGCCGGCCGCGGCCGAGGAGCCCGAGGTGACGGACGAGCCGGAATCGCAGCTGGCCCGGGAGACGCAGATCCTCCAGGAGGCGTACACCCATCTGCGGACCGACGACGACCCCGCCGCGGCGCTGGAATCTCTGGAGCGTTACCTGAACAGCTACCCGCTGGGCCTGCTGCGCAAGGAGGCGACCAGCGCGCGGGTGGAAGCGCTGCTCAAGCTGAAGCGACCGCTGGACGCCCTGGCCGCGCTGCGGAGCTATCCGTTCGGCGACGGGGCGCGTGACACCGAGCTGCGGGTGCTGCGCGCCGAGCTGGCCGCCGGCCGGGACTGCCGGGAGGCGATGGAAGATTTCGATGCTGTCTCCGGGACGGTCTCCCGGGGGCCTGCCGGGCCGGTGCGCGAGCGCGCGATGTACGGTCGGGCCGCTTGCCAGGCGCGTCTGGGGCAACGGGACGAAGCCGCCGAGGGCTTCCGCGCCTACCTGCAGCAGTTTCCTTCGGGTCGCTTCGCCGCGCAGGCCCACCGGCAGCTGGGCGAGGCCGAAAAATAATCTGCAAGGTTATTCGCGCTCGGGACACGGAACGCTGACGGAGGCGTTCATGAGCTGGTTGCGGGGGCCCCGGACCTTTGGGTCATGGTTGGGCCGGTGCTCCCGGAGCGGGTCATGTAAGTAGGGCGTGGGTCGGGCCGGGAGCGGGGTTTGTCACAGTACCCCTCCCGGAAGGGGCGGTGCAGGTGGTGTCAGCTCGACGGAGGAGGAAGAGCCGCACCACCTGCGCCGCACGACCGACCCCCCGGCCTCCGGCCCTTCTTGCGGCCGGTCCGGTCAGGCGCCGATGACGTCGAACGCGCCGGCGGGGTGGGGCTGGCCATTGACCAGCACGTCCACGGCGTGCCGGCCGGCGTAGGGGACGCGGGTGGTGTGCACGGCCAGCGAGATGCGCGCCTGCAGCGGCACCCGCGCGCCCGGTGGCAGCGGCACGCGCCGGATCTTGAACACCTTGCGACCGGTCTGGCCCCGCGCCTTCACGAAGTGGACCGCCAGGTCGACCAGCAGCTGCTGCGGCCGGCGGGAACGGCTGCGGAGCACGAAGCTGACGTTCACCCGGCCGCCGATGCGCACGCGGCGCGGATGAAAGTGCACCCCTTCCACAGCGATGGCCGCCTGCCCGCCGTAGCCCAGCAGCGCCAGGGCGGCGGCGTCGCCGCGCTTGATGGCGCTCCTCAGGGCGTGCTCGACCAGCGCCCGCCGTTCCGGTGAGGCCTCGCGCAGCCAGGCCGCGCAGGTGCGGGCCAGCAGCGGCGGATGGACCTTGCCCAGGTCATTCAGGTTGTTGGCCACGCTCCGGCGCACCAGGGTGGTGGGATCGTCCTTCAGCAGCTCCAGCAGCTCGAGCACGCGTTCGGGGTGCTGGTCCAGCCAGGGCACGCGGGCCGCCCAGGGCAGGCGCAGCCGCGTGCCCTCCGAGACCAGCCGCCGGACGTGCGCGTTGCGGTCCCGGGCCCAGCGCCGCAGCAGCGCGAAGGTGCGATCGGGGTAGCGGGCGATGTACGGCCGGATGCTGGACTCGGCGCTGAACCGCCTGGTCAGCTCGTGTTGCGCGCGCATGGACAGATCGAAGTGGTCCAGCCCGCGCTCGGCCACGAACAGCACGTGGGGCAGGTAATAGAACGGCGCCATGCCCACGCCCTTCAGCTCGTCGTGCGCGTGCTCCGGTCCCAGCGAACGCACCAGCACCTCGATCGCCTCCGGGTACGGCGCGGGCAGGTGATCGGCCAGCGCGCGGGCGATCTGTTTTCCCCGGTCCAGCAGCTCCAGCGCCTGCAGACCCGCGCAGGCGCGGGCGATGAAGGCGCGCCCCGGGAAGGCCGGATGAACGCGGGCGATGTCGGCGGCCAGGCGGCGCACCAGCGCCGCCGAGAAGAAGGTCTTGAGCGGCTCGGCCATGGCGGCTGGTCGAGATAGCGCGGTCACGGGCTGGACGCCAGCGCCCGGGTAAGATGCGCCGGTGTCCGGCACCCATCACGTCTTCTTGCTCCCCGGTTTCTTCGGCTTCGACAACCTCGGCGACCTGGCCTACTTCTCTCACGTGCGCGACGCGCTGACGGACTGGTGCCGGCGGGCGGGGGTGGACGCGCAGGTGCACAGCGTGGCCACGCCCCCCACCGCCTCGCTCCGCCAGCGCACGCGGGTGGTGGTCGATCACATGCACCGCGTGTGCGGCCCCGGCGGCGCCGACGGTCCCCTGCACCTGGTGGGGCATTCGAGCGGCGGTCTGGACGCGCGGCTGGTGGTCACGCCCGATGTGGTGTTGCCCGAAGGGCCGGCGGCCGAGCCGCTGGCGGCGCGCGTGCGCAGCGTGGTCACGGTGTCCACGCCCCACCACGGAACGCCGCTGGCCACCTTCTTCTCCAGCTTGCTGGGCACGCAGCTGCTGCAGGTGTTCTCGATCGCGACCAGCTACGTGTTGCGCACCGGGCGCCTGCCCGCCGACGTGATCGCGCGGCTGGCCGCCTTCTTCGTGCGGCTGGCCGCCGGCGGTTCGGCCGGCCGCAGCCCCACCCTGGACCGGCTGCACGACCGCATCCTGGCCGACTTCGGGCCCGAACGCCGGGACCAGCTGCAGAGCTTCGCCGAGGGCATCGCCCGCGACCAGGACCTGCTGCCGCAGATCACGCCCGCCGCCATCGACGTGTTCAACGCCGCCACCCAGGACCGCCCCGGCGTCCGCTACGGCTGCGTCCTCACCCAGGCCCGGCGGCCCAGCCTGCGTTCGTTCCTGTCGGCCGGCCTGTCACCGTACGCCCACGCCAGCCACGCCCTCTACGTCTGCATCAGCCAGGTGGCCAGCGGGGTGCCGGCCAATCGCCTGCCCGAGCTGCTCGAGCCGCAGCGCCTGGCCCTCGTCGCCGCCTACGGATCCCTGCCTGGCCGGCGCAGCAACGACGGCATCGTGCCCACGTTGAGCCAGGTGTGGGGCCGGGTGCTGAACGCGGTGTGGGGCGATCACCTCGACGTCATCGGCCATTTCCAGCAGCCTACCCACGTGCCGCCGCACTTCGACTGGCTGACCTCCGGCAGTGGCCACACCCGCCGCGACTTCCTCGCCACCTGGGACGCCGTGGCGTCGTTCCTGTTCTCGGGTTGACCGGACGCCGTCCGGGGTGCTACTAAGTTGACAATGATTATCAAGTTCGTTTGCAGCTCGACCGGAACCGCCGCCGCCCTGGCGGTGCTGCTGCTGGCGGGGGTCGCCACGCCGGCGCGGGCGGACCGGCGCAACTACACGTTCACCTACGACGCCGTCACCACCCCGGCGCGCGGCTTCGACGTGGAGCTGTGGAGCACCTTCCGGCCGCGCAAGGACGCCAGCCCGCGATCGTTTTATCACCAGCTCGAGCTGGAATACGGCATCACCCCGCGCTGGGACGTGCACCTTTACAACAACTTCCGCCAGGTCGAGGGCCAGGGATTCGAATACGACTCGCTCTTCCTGGCCTCGCGCTTGCGGCTGGCCGAGCCGGGCAGCTGGTTCGTGGATCCGGTGCTGTACATCGAGGGCAAGAAGCAGTTCGTCGACGACAAGGCCTGGGCGCTGGAGGAGAAGCTGCTGCTGGGTCGCGACTTCGACCGGATCAACCTGACCGTGAACCTGGTGGCCGAGCAGAGCTTCGGCGGCGACGAGGTGGAGCTGGAGTTCGAGCCCACCATCGGCGTGTCTTACGAGCTGCACCCGACGTTTCACCTGGGCGTCGAGGCGTTCAGCGAGCTGGAGCTGGAAGAGGAGATGCCGGGCGGCGAGAAGGAGCTGGAGGCGAAGGTCTGGGCCGGCCCCGCCCTCTCGTACGCGACCGGAACCAGTCCCGGCAGCATCCTCAACGGCTGGTGGGTGACGGTGACCGGGGCGGCCGGCCTCACCGAGGGCGCCGAGGCCTTCGTCCTGCGCGCGATCCTGGCGTTCCAGTTCTGAGCGCAGCGGCCCCTCGCCGCCGACCGGGGCGGCCGCGGGATCTGCGCCGGGCGGTGATCGCGGCGCAATGCCTGCGCATTCTTGCGCGTGAATGCCTCACCGGTGGTGGCCGGACTGCGTGGCGCGCGTGTTGCTTTGCTGCAGACACGGAGGACTGCCATGACACGCATCGATCATCCCGTTCATCTCCACGTCGAGATGCCCTCCGGTCAGCGCAAGCGGTCGAGCGCCCTGCTCAGGCCCATCCTGTCCGTCCCGCACCTTCTGCTGGTCGGTGGACCGGCGATTGGCGTCCTGGGCGGTGGGTACCGGACAGGGGCGCTCGGGGCCCTGGCCATCTTGCTCGCGTTCTTCGACTGGATCGCCATCCTGTTCACCGGATCGCCCATCGCCGGCCTCGATCCGCTCAAGCGCCTGTACCTGGGCTGGCGCGCCCGGGTGATGGCGTATGCCTCGTTCCTGCGCGACGAATACCCGCCCTTCGGCGAGGGCGACTATCCCGCCACGCTCGAGCTGCCCCCCACGCCCACCACCCGCGACCGCGTCGACATCTTGCTGCGGCCGATCTACGTGCTGCCGCACTTCGTGGTGCTGGCCGTCCTGCTCTTGCTGTGGATCATCGTGGCGCTGGTGTCGTGGCTGTGGCTGTCGATCAGCGGCCGCCTGCCGCCCGGACTGTGGCGCTTCAACCGCGACGTGATCGCCTATTCGCTGCGGGTCGAAACCTACGCGCTGCTGATCCACGACGACTTCCCGCCCTTCGCCCTGACGGACACCCCCGCCCCCTCGGCGGGCACGCCGGTGCCCAGCCAGGCCTGACCGCCGCGCTCAGCCGCGCCGGTTCCACAGCTGGCGGTTGCGCACGATCGCGGCCGCGCAGAACGCCAGCACGATCCCGTGGTTGACCCACGAGATCACCCAGTCGGGACCGGTGCGGCCGCGCCACGAGCCCGACCCGCGCCGCCAGTGCCAGGGGAACAGGTTGGGCCACTGCGGAAACGGAATCCCCAGATGCTTGCGCAGGTCGTCCGCGACGTGATCGATGATGTCCGGGAGCAGCGCCGACAGGCAGACCAGGAACATGGGCAACCGGATCCCGCGCGGGGCCAG
>JBKPRZ010000782.1:0-9958 GCA_046734815.1 Myxococcota bacterium
CGTCGCCGGCATCGCGGGCCTCGGCGAGGCCTGCCGGCTGGCCGGCGAGGGGCTGGCCGAGCGCGCCCGCCGGGTGGCCTCGCTGCGCGATCGGCTGGAGCAGCGACTGCTCGCCATACCCGGTGCGCGCCGGCACGGCGATCCCGAGCACCGCGCGCCGGGGGTGAGCAACCTGGCGTTCGCGGGAGCGCCGGGGCAACTGGTGGCGATCGGTCTGGACCTCGAGGGGGTAGCGGTGTCGACCGGCTCGGCCTGCACCTCCGGGACGGTCGCGCCGTCACCGGTGCTGCTGGCGCTGGGGCTCGATCCGGCGGCCGCGCGGGAGGCGGTGCGCTTCAGCCTGGGACCCGGAAACGACGAGGCGCAGGTGGATCGCGCCGCGGCGATCGTCGAGCGGGTGGTTGCCCGCGTGCGGGCGGCGGCGTAGCTTCCCTCATTCATGTCCGCGCGCCCGCGAATCGTCGTCGCGATGTCCGGTGGGGTCGACTCGTCGACCGCGGCGGCTCTGCTGTGCGAGAGCGGAGCGGAGGTGGTGGGGGTGACCTTGAAGCTGTACGACGCCTCGGGCACGGCGGCCAGCATCGGCGGCCGCTGCTGCACCCCGCGCGACATCGAAGACGCGCGCGCCACCGCGGCGGCGCTGGGGTTCGCCCACTACGTGCTCGACGAGAGCGAGGCTTTCGGCCGGGCGGTGATCGACGACTTCGTGGCCGCCTTCCGGGACGGGCGCACGCCCAACCCCTGCGTCCGGTGCAACGAGACCCTGAAGTTCGGACCGCTGGTGCGTTTTGCCCGCGCCATCGGCGCCGAGGCGCTGGCCACCGGCCATTACGCGCGGGTGGAGACAGGCCCCGACGGCGGCGTCCGCCTGCGCCGGGCCGTGGATCGGCAGAAGGACCAGGCCTATTTTCTTTTCGGCGTGCGGCCGGAGCTGTTCTCGTTCGTGCGCTTCCCGCTGGGCGAGATGACCAAGCCGCAGGTGCGGGAGGAGGCGCGGCGGCTGGGGCTGCCCGGCTGGAACAAGCCCGACTCGCAGCAGATCTGCTTCATCCCCGACGGCGACCACAAGGCCTTCGTCGAGGCGCGCGGGGGCGCCGGACCCGCCGGTGAGATCGTCGACGAGGGCGGCGCCTCGCTGGGGCGGCACGGGGGCACGCATCACTTCACGATCGGCCAGCGCAAGGGGTTGCCGCCGGCGGGGGATCAGACCGCGCGTTTCGTCCTGCGCATCGACGTGGCGACCGGCAAGGTCGTGGTGGGCCCGCGCAGCGCCCTGGGGCGGCGGCAGATGTCGGTCGGCGACACCCGCTGGTTGCGGCCGCTGCCGCCGGGCCAGCCGGCCGCCTGCCAGGTCCAGATCCGGCACCACGCCACCGCACACGCCGGCCGGGTGACTGCGACCGCGGGGCGGGCGGAGGTGGCCTTCGACGATCCGGTGGAGGGGATCGCGCCCGGTCAGGCGGCGGTGTTCTTCGCCGGCGACGAGGTCCTGGGCGGCGGCTGGATAGAGGGCTGACGCTCAGGCCGCGCGCTTGCCGCGGGGAAACAGCGGCAGGACATTGGCTGGCCGGGCGGTGCGGCGGCCGGGTCCGAAGGGAACGCAGCCCGGGACCAGCGGGGCGGCGCCGGAGGCGCGCTGCGGAGCCGGCTCGTGACCGGCCAGACGCAGGGCTACGAACAGCGCGTGCTCGGCCTCGATCATGCGGCCCCTGGCCTCGACCAGGGCCTCCTCCATCCGGCGCCGACGACGCTGGGCGAGGTTGATCAGCTGTCCGCGGCGTTTATTACCCGCCATGAAGGAATCATCGGCGCCCGGAGCGGTCCCCTTGAGACGGCGCCAGGCACCGCGCGGCGTACCCGCGGTCAGCGCACCAGGCGGGAGATGGCCCGGAAGTCGTCGGTCCCCGCGCGCTCGAGGGCGTCGAAAGCGACCGTCTCGGTGGAGGTGATCACCGCGCCCGCGCGCGCACAGAGCCCCAGACCGATCTGGTGGTTGGCGGGCGCGCGCGAGATCGTGGCGTCGGCGGGCAGATGGACCTCGGCGCCGGTGCCCACCAGCCCGCGGACGGTCTGCCAGACGCAGACGTGGGTCTCCATCCCCATGACGATCCACTGCGACCGTCCCAGCGACTGCGCCAGCGGCGGGAAGGCTTCACAATCGGTGCAGGCGAAGGTCATCTTCTCCAGGCGGTGCACGGTGAGCCCGGGACTTTGCAGCGCCTCCGCCAGCGCGGGCAGGGTGGGTCCCAGTCCCTGCGGGTACTGCTCGCTCCAGATCACCGGCCAGCGCAGTCGGCGGGCGAGCTCGATCAGGATGGTCCAGTTGCGCTGGCAGACGGCCCGTTCGGCTTCCGGCATGACCGCGGTCAGCTTGGTCTGGATGTCGATGACCAGCAGGGCCGCCCGGCTCGAATCGAGCGCGAGCGGCGCGAGGGAGGGGGACAATTGCCGGGCCATGGTCCGCGGGCAACTTTACCGCCTGACCCCCGGACCGACCACCGTCAGCTCGAGGGCGGCGAATCCACCCGCGACTGCAGGGCCAGGTCGGGGCGGGGCGGGGCGGCCTGCCCGAACAGCACGGCGGGCGCCTGGCAGACGCTGTTGACGGCGCGGATCTTCGAGCAGAGGGCGCGGTAGCGCGGCTCGACCGGCCGGTCGGCGGTGCGCGGGCGCAGGCCCCGGTCGACCACGGTGATGCGGCCGGTCTGCAGCTCGGGAGCAGGCAGGCCCAGCGCGCGGGCCAGCTCGTAATACAGCACGGCGACGTGGTGCGGGTAGTGCCGGGGGTCGCCGTGGTCGATGTAGCGCGAGCCGTGGTTGTAGTGGGCCCAGTAGGCGTGGTTGCTGTGCCGGCAACGGACGTTGCGGGTCTTGCGCACCAGCTGCCCGTCGGCGCCGCGCACACGCTCGGTGCGGGTCTCGACGCCGCCGCCGTCGCGGAAGTAGGCCAGCGCCTGGGCGCCCAGGGCGATGTTGGTGGCGGGGTCCATCAGCTTCTTGAAGGACATCCCCTGGCGGTTGCCGCAGCGGCCGCGCTCGTCGAAGACGCAGCGGATGCCCATCAGACCGCCGTCCTTGGCGTAGACGGCACCGTCGCGCTGGTACGAGGAGACCGCTTTCTCGTCGAGGTCGCTCTCGTTCATCATCACCGCCAGGATCAGCGCGGGAGACAGCCGGTACTGATCGGCGGCCGACTGCACGGCATCGGCCAGCCGCGCGCACTCGACCTCGCTCCAGGCCTGATCTTTCCACCGCACCTGGTGCTTGAGCGCGCACAGGGTGGTGGCCAGACAGGCCCGCGGCGAGGGCGAGGGCGCGACGACCGGCGTGTAGCTGGGCGCCTGGGACAGCAATGGCCGGGGGGCCATCGAGAACGGGGCGGGGCCGAACACCGCCGCGCCGGGCAGCGCGGGGAACACCAGCAGGCCGGTCAGGAAAGCGGATACACGTATGACGTTATGGGACATCTCGGGCATGGGGCAGCACCAAAATGTGAAGAGGCTCCCGCTAGGCGCTTTCCCGGCATCATTGCTCGGGCGCGCACATCTCGTTAGCTCTCCCATAAGGCATACCTGGACATACTTTTCCTGTCAATACGATGTCAAATAGATTACAGTTCTTATGACGCATAACTATCGAGAAGCGGACGGGCGGCCAACAATATCGTAGATTTGCCGGCCGCCATGTCTGGCCGCGCGCTGAATAAACCCGAGATCGATCGCCTCTGGATCGCGGCGGCGGCCTCCTGCGGCTTCCGGGTACAGCGGAGCGACGCCGCCTACGCCTCGACCGATGGCGAGGGGACGATCCTGATCGGTTCGCCCGAGGCCCTCGATGACGACGACAGCCTGTGCCAGCTGGTGCTGCACGAGCTGTGTCACGCGCTGGTGCAGGGGGAGGCCTCCTGGAAGCAGGTGGACTGGGGACTGTGCAACACCGACGACCGGGACGAGGTAGCCGAGGCGGCCTGCAACCGGCTGCAGGCGCACGTCGCCGACCGGCACGGTCTGCGCGCGCCCCTGTGTCCCACCACGCCCTGGCAGGTTTATTACCGCGCCCTGCCCGGTGATCCTCTGCAGCCCACCGCCGCCGGCGACACGGAGGCGTGCCGGCTGGCCCGCACCGGGGCCGAGCTGGGCGAGCGCAGCGGATTTCTGCGCGCGATGGACGACGCGCTGGTGGTCACCGCGGCGCTGCTGGTGGCTCCCGCGAACGTGCACCCGCTGGGATTCGCGCTGGGTCCCGCCGGCGAGACCTGCGGCGGCTGCGCCTGGCGCTACCTGGGCGGGCGCGGAGCCGCGGTGGAACGATGCCGGCAGTCGGTGGGCGAGGTGGGCGACGGCAGGCGGGTCCAGTCCGACATGCCGGCCTGCGAGCGCTGGGAGCCGCCGGTCGAGTGCAGCCGCTGCGGCGCCTGCTGCCGCGAGGCCTACCACAGCGTGAGCGTGTCGATGCGCGACCCGGTGGTCTGGAAGCAGCCCGGCCTGGTGGTGCGCAGCGGCCACCGCTTCACCCTGCTGCGCGCGGGCGACCGCTGCGCGGCCCTGGAGGGCAGCGGGGACGCGTACCACTGCCGGATCTACGAGGACCGGCCGCGCACCTGCCGGGACTTCGAGCGCGGCGGCCGCCACTGCCTGGTCGCGCGCCGCCGGGTGGGGCTGTCCCGGTAGGACCGAACGGTGGCCGAGATCGTCGATCTGTTCGTGCCCATCGCCGAAGCGCAGACGCCGCTGGCCGAGCTGGCGGCGCGGGCGACCGGCCGGGCGCACCTGGCCCCCGAGGAGGTGCGGCTGGTGCGCCGCTCGCTGGACGCCCGCAAGGGCCGGCCGCTGGGGTACAACCTGCGGGTCCAGCTGGGGCGGTCGGAACCGCCCCGCGAGGCACCGCCGCCGGCGCCGACCTGGCCCGCGGGGCGGCCAGCGCCGAAGGTGGTGGTGGTGGGGTCGGGGCCGGCTGGCGCGTTCGCGGCGCTCCGCCTGGCGGAAGCCGGCGTCCCCAGCACGGTCATCGAGCGCGGCAAGCCCGTACAGCCTCGCCGGCGGGACCTGGCCTCGCTGCAGCGGGGGGTGCTCGATCCCGACTCGAACTACTGCTTCGGCGAGGGCGGAGCCGGCACGTATTCGGACGGCAAGCTCTATACCCGCAGCAAGGACCGGGCGGGGATCGCCCGGGTGCTGGCCGATCTGGTGCGCTTCGGCGCGCCCGCGCCGATCGAGGTGGAGGCGCGGCCGCACGTGGGCTCCAACCTGCTCCCGAAGGTGCTCACCGCCCTGCGCGCGCATCTGGAAGGGGTCGGGGTGAGCTACCGGTTCGACAGCGAGGTGGTCGGCCTGGGGACGGCGGCGGGGCGCGTGCAGGCGGTGCGGCTGCGCTCGGGCGAGGAGCTCCCGGCCGACGTGCTGATCCTGGCGATCGGACACTCGGCGCGTTCGACCTACGCCTGGCTGGCAGAGGCCGACGTGCCGATGGTGCGCAAGGATCTGGCGGTGGGCGTCCGCATCGAGCACCCGCAACCGGTGATCGATCGGCTGCAATACGGCGCGCACGCCGGCCATCCGGCGCTGCCGCCCGCGTTCTACGAGCTGAAGTCCGAGGGCAACGGCCGGTCGGTCTACAGCTTCTGCATGTGCCCGGGCGGCTGGATCGTGCCCGCCGCCACCGAGCCGGCCGGGGTGGTGGTCAACGGCATGAGCCTGTCCAAGCGCGACTCGCCCTTCGCGAACTCGGGGCTGGTGGTGCAGGTGCGGACGGACGACTTCGCGCCGGCGGCGGCCGGCGTGCTGGCCGGGGTGGCCTTCCAGCGCGCCATCGAGCAAGCGGCGTTCCGCGTGGGCGGCGGCGCCTTCCGCGCACCCGCCCAGCGGCTGGAAGACTTTCTCGCCGGCAGACCCAGCTCCAGCCTGCCGAAGACCAGCTACCGCCCCGGCACGGTGGGCGCGGCGCTGGACCAGGTGTTCCCCGACTTCGTGACAGCGGCGCTGCGGGCCGGTCTGGCCGCGCTGGTCCGCCGCGTTCCCGGCTACCGGCACCCGGATGCGGTGCTGGTGGCGACCGAGTCGCGCACCAGCGCGCCGGTGCGGTTGCTGCGCGACCCGGACAGCGGCTGCTCGCCCGGGCTGGCGGGGCTGTATCCGGTGGGCGAGGGCGCGGGCTACGCTGGCGGCATCGTCAGCGCGGCGCTGGACGGGGCGCGGGCGGCCGAGGCGATCCTGGCCAGCGCGCGCTGAGCGGGCTCAGCGCCGGAAGGGGTTGTCCTTGTCCTCGGGGCTGGCAGCGGCCGCGGCGGTCTCCTCGTCGGCCAGGTGCACGCCCGAGGGCGTGAGCGTGCCGTCGAGGAAATGCAGGAACATCTCCAGGAAGCCGTCCTGCTCCTCGCTGACCTGGTCGAACATCGCACCCACCTGGAAAGCGTCCGCGATCTTCGTGCACCAGACGATGCGCACCGGGAGCACCAGCGGCTCGGAGAAGGCGTTGTTGCCGAACGAGAGGACCAGCTGGACGCGCGCGGTGTCCCCGGGCGTCACGGTCTCGGCGGCGATGAGGCAGAGCCCGTTGCGGGAGATGTCGCGCGTACGCGTCTTGAGTGAACGCTCGTCCGACAGGACCAGCGTCGCGTCGACGTCGACGGCGTAGCGTGGGTGGCGGCGGGGCTCGACGGGCTGGCTCATGGGCCGGACAGCGGTGGGCCGACGCCCCGGCAGCGAGAGAACGCGCCGCCCGACACGGCGTCCAGCTCGGCCTCCAGCTCCTCGACGCGCAGCAAAGCGCCGGTGGCCTCGACCGGTGGCCCGCCGGCCGGATTCACGAGGAGGCGCCTGCGCTCGAAGTAGATGCGGTTCACCTGCGCCTCGATCTCTCGTCTCATGTCGGCCATTCTTAAGGCCTGCTGCACGGCGGCGACCTCGTCGGGGCTGAAAATCAGCCGCGGCAGGTCCCAGGTGGCCCTCACCTCGTATCGTACGTCATCGAAGACATCGAGCCCAAGGGCGTCACGCCCGATGGTCGGTGCGGCGGCGGTGCCGGGCCGCACGTCCAGCGATTCGCTGCGGCCCAGGCGCTTCTCCCCGCGCAGCCGCAGCTCTGGTAGCCAGGCCGCGTGCCCGGCGCGTCCCACGAGCGAACGGGCCCGTTCTGGCTCGGCCTGCGCACGCGCCACCGCCGCGGTCCGCACCGCGGGCAGGCAGGCGGCGTCCACGTCGCGGGGCGGGTAGGGAGAGGTGAGCGGCCCGGGGTAGGCGGCCGCCGGTGGTGTGGGCAGCGGCTCGGGCGCCTCGGGCTGCGCGAAGGCCAGACGGGGCGTCCCGGCCGGATCGGGCTGCCGCAGCCGCGGGTCTCGTCCACCCAGGGGCAGCTCCGCGACGGCCAGGGTCCGGAAGTCGCGCCGCCGGGCGGTCGCCGCATAGCTGCTGCTGAGGATCAGCCGGGGCAGCAGCAAGGCGGCCCAGCGCGGGAGATGCTCCGGACGCTCCTCGTTCGCCGCCGACACCGCGAACGCGTGCGCGACCGGCTGCTCCTCGATCGAGAGGCTGGTCAGGCCCGCGGTGGGCGACACCACCCACAGATGGTCGCGCGTGACGGCCGCGGCGGAGATCAGACCGGGCGGCCCATCGACCCGCGGACGGAAGCTGCGCCCGCCATCGACCGACACGAGCAGGCCCTCGCCGACCAGCAGCCAGGGTCCGTCGCCCGCCCGCGCGCAGGCGATCTGCCGGCCGGGCAGCGGACCACAGACCAGCGCGAGGTCGCCCTGTTCGTTGGCGACGTGCAGGCCGTCGTCGGCGAGGACCACCAGCCGACCGCCACAGATCGCCAGATCGCGCACGCGCGCTGGCAGGGACGGTCGGTCGTTGCGGCCGCGCAGCAGGTGCAGGCCGGCCGCGTCCGCCCACGCCAGCCAGCGCAGCGACGGATCGACAGCCAGGTGGGTGGGCGGACGCGCCAGCCGCATCAGCGACCGGAACGTCTTGCCGCCGTCGGCCGAGGCCAGCAGCTCGGTGGTGGTCGCCAGCACCAGAGTGCCGTCGTCGGCTGCGGCCAACGCCAGCAGCGACCGAGGCAGCGGACCGACCCGCGCGCTCTGCACGCCGGGCCCGATCCGGTACAGCTCACCGCCGGCGGCGACCCACAACCCCCGCGCGTCGCCTGCGGCCAGAGCCGCGCTGTGGGCTCGGGGCCCGCCATCCGCGGCCCCGCCGGGCGCGACCCGCTGGGGCAAGGTCAGCTCCTCCTCCACCAGATCGTCGGCTTCCTGCGAATCCCGCAGCTCGGTCGGGACATCGAACAGTTCGAAGATCTGCTCGCGGCGCTCCTGCACCTCGTCGGGCGAACCGGGTGACGACGACCCGGGCAGATCCCGCAGGGGCGGCAGCCGCAGCAGCGGCCGACCGTCGCTCAGGAAGACGCGGGCCTGCGGGCCCTGCAATGCCACGAACAGGTCGTCGCTGCCGGCCAGCCGCAGGTCGGGACCGGTGCCCAGATTCGGTCCGTCCATCAGGAGTGCGCCGATCAGGAGGACAGGCGTGCGCATGCTCGATCGGAGGGCAAGTCGCATGCCCGTCAATCCGGTCGGTCCCGCGCGGTCTGGCCGCGGCGGGCTTCGCCGGTCGTCCTCGATCCCGCCCGCGTGCGCGGCCGACCACCGGACACGGTCCGGATTCCGCCACCGGGCTCGATCGGACCGAGCACCCCTTGCCGTCCCCCGCTCCGGTGTGCTAAGCGCGCTGGCCATGGCGGCCCGGATCATCGATGGCAAGGCGCTGGCCCAGAGGGTCCGCGGAGAGATCGCTCGGCAAGTACAGGCCCTCGCGCCGACCGGCGTGCGGCCGGGGCTGGCGGTGGTGCTGGTGGGCCAGGACCCGGCCTCGCAGGTCTACGTACGCAACAAGACCCGGGCCTGTGCCGAAGTCGGGATCCGCACCTTCGATCACCACCTGCCCGCCGAGACCAGCGAGGCGGCGCTGTTCGACCTGGTCCAGCAGCTGAACGCCAATGCCGAGGTGGATGGCATCCTGGTGCAGCTGCCGCTGCCCCCCCACGTCGACAGCCGCCGCCTGCTGCTGAGCGTGGAGCCCGCCAAGGACGTCGATGGTTTCCACCCCGACAACCTGGGCCGGCTGGTGGTCGGTCAGCCCCGTTTCGTGGCCTGTACCCCCAGCGGGGTGATGAAGCTGCTGGCCGAAGCGGGCGCGCAGCTGGCGGGCGCGCGTGCGGTGGTGGTGGGGCGATCGAACATCGTGGGCAAGCCGATGGCGCTGCTGCTGACGGCGGCGGACGCCACCGTGACGGTCTGCCACTCGCGCACCCGGGACCTGGCCGCCGAGGTGGCCCGCGCCGACGTGCTGGTGGCCGCCCTGGGCCGCCCCGAGGCCATCCGGGGCAGCTGGATCAAGGAGGGGGCGGTGGTGATCGACGTGGGCACCAACCGCAACGCCGCCGGCAAGGCGGTCGGCGACGTCGAGTTCGCGGCGGCGGCCGAGCGCGCCTCTGCCATCACCCCGGTGCCCGGCGGGGTGGGGCCGATGACGGTGGCCATGCTGCTGGAGAACACCCTGCTGTCGGCGCAGCGGAGGGGCGAGGCCGGGCGCAGCGCCTGATCGCCGGCGCTCCATCTGCTAACGTTTCCGGGTGGTGGATCACCTGGCGGACAGCGCGCGGGGCGAGGCCGAGCTCGCCCGACAGCTGGCCACCTTGGCCTTTGCCGGGGTGGAGCCGGCGGCGGGCAGCGCTCTGCAGGCGGCGGTCTGGTGGAACGGGCTGGTCCGGCTGGGTCTCTCGCCCCCGATGGTGGTGGTCCACGACCTGGGCCTGCTGCTGTCGCGTCCCCGGGCCACGCGCCTGCGTGACGTCGCCCCCGCGCGGCCACCCGGCCGTCTGCCCGGCGCCGAGGGGGCGGGGGCTGGCTCTTATACACATCTCCGAGCCCACGAGACCATTCACGCTCTCTCGTATGCCGTCTTCT
>JBKPRZ010000783.1:0-1452 GCA_046734815.1 Myxococcota bacterium
GTGAGGTGCGGGACTTCCTGGAGCAGGCGCCGCCGGCCGGGGCGGCCTACGTGTGGCGCGGGCAGCGTGACCCGCGCTGGCCGCTGGTGTCGTCGCTCGAGCGTCAGCTGAAGGGGCTGGACGAGCTGCCCGACGGCAGCGAGCCACCGCGCGGCAGCGGCGACCACCGGGTGCGCGCGCTGATGGACCAGCACCTCGCCCGCTTCAAGAACGCCACCAACGGCCTGCGCGGGCGCTCGCCCAAGGACCTCACCGACGAGCAGTGGTGGGCCCTGGGCCGCCACCACGGCCTGCGCACGCCCCTGCTCGACTGGACCGAGAAGCCGTTCGTGGCGCTGTTCTTCGCCCTGCGCGGGGGCGTGCCGCTGCTGGACCGCGAGCCGGCCCTGCGCAGCCGCTCGCCCCGCTTCGCGATGTACCGCCTGGCCCACACCGACCGCCTCGAGGACGACCAGCTGAAGGTGGTGCGCACGCCCATCGACGAGCTGGGCCACATGCACCAGCAGCGCGGCCTGTTCACCTGGATCCGCTCGGAGGCGCACTTCGATCTGCGGACTTTGCTGGACGACACCGGCCGCGGCGACCTGCTGACGATCGCCGAGGTGTCCACCGCGGTCATCGCCGAGGCGCTGCGCGACCTGGACCTGCACGGCATCGACCACCGGCTGCTGTTCCCGGACATGTACGGCGCGGCCGCCTACGCCAACGCGCAGCTGGGACTGGACGGCCGGGCTACCAGCCGATCTTCTTGATCGCCAGCACCAGCAGCGCGATCGGCGTGGCCAGGGCCACCAGGAACACCAGCACGGCGCCGGCGACGACCAGGCCGTCGCGGCCCCGGGACCGCACGGCGCCGGCGTCCCAGCGCGAACGCAGCAGGTGCACGTTGCGCTTGTGAGCGCGGAAGAAGAAGTCCCAGATGTCCCCCACGACCGGGATCGCGCCGGCCAGCAGGTCGACGCTGAGGTTGAGCAACATGCGGGCGAGCAGGGCCTTGGGCGCGCCCTTTCTCCATGCCAGGTACACCGGGTAAAGCCCCAGGCCGGCGCCCACCACGTCGCCCGCCCAGGGCACCACCATCCCGAGGATCGGGTCCACGTACATGCCGTCCATCACGCGCGCGATCTTTTCGGCCGTCGCCAGCGCGCGGTCGTCCGGGTCGGTCCGGTGCGGAGTCATGCAACAACGGTATGCACCGCGGGGACCCCGACCAATGGGGGACGGTGTGGACGCGGGCGGCGCCGCCCAGCCGTGGGCTAGCGCCGGGGCGGGGTCGGGCGCACGCGGTCCACCTTGCGTTCGATGGCCGGGCCGGTGGACTCGGAGGGGGTGGGGTCGGCGATGACGATCACGTCCACCCGGCCGCTGCCCCGCTGCTCGGCGGTCAGGCGCAGAGGCGGGCGGGCCACCGGGCGGCGGGCAGCGGGCGGCATCCGGCGGCCGGCGCTGGCC
>JBKPRZ010000784.1:0-4965 GCA_046734815.1 Myxococcota bacterium
TCCGCGGCCGACGCGGCGGGTTCGGCGCGTGATGCGCTGGCGGCGCCGGCGCCCGGGCCGGGGGCGGCGCTGGGCCAGATCGTGGTCGAGGCGGGGCCGACCGATCGGGAGGGCACGATCGTCGGCTTCGACCTGCCCGCCGGCAAGGCGGTGGCCGGCGCGTCCTGGATGGTGTTGCGAGACGCCGGCGGCGCGCGCACGCCGCTGCAGGTGGACGCGCAAGGACACGCGGTGTTCATCCTGGGCAAGCTGGCCGCGGGGACGGAGGCGACGTTCACCCTGGAGGCGGCGGGCGGGCCGGCCGGGGACGGCGCCACCGCCACCGAGAAAGACGGGGCGGTGGTGTTCGAGGTCGGCGGGGCGGCGGCGCTGCAGTTCCAGCTGGCGGGCAAGCTGCCCGCGGGCGTGGGCGGCAACTACCTGCGCGGCGGGTACCTGCATCCGGTGCTCACGCCCGGCGGGCGGCTGGTGACCGACGACTACCCGACGGATCATCGCCACCACCACGGCATCTGGTCGGCCTGGACCTCGACCGAGTTCGAGGGGCACCACCTCGACTTCTGGAACATGGGCGGCGGCTCGGCGAAGGTGGACTTCCAGTCGCTCGACCGGCGCTGGAGCGGGCCGGTGCATGCCGGCATCGCCAGCACCCTGGCCCACACCGATCGCAGCGCGAACCCGGACAAGAAGGTGCTGGAGGAGACCTGGGTGGTGACGATCTACCGGACGCACGCCGGCCCGGCGCCGTACTTCGTGTTCGATCTCGAGTCCACCCAGAAGGCCGCCTCCCCCTCGCCGCTGATGTTGCTGCAGTACCGGTACGGCGGCTTCGGGGTGCGCGGACACGCCGACTGGAAGAACGGCAACGGCATCGCCTTCCTCACCTCCGAGGGCAAGACCCGCGCGAACGGCGACGGCACCACCCCGAAATGGACCTTCATGGGCGGCCGCGTGGGAGGCCAGCCGGTCGGCCTGGTCGTGCTCGGCCACCCCGGCAACTTCCGCGCGCCCCAGCCGGTGCGGATCCTGGACTCGAATCCCTACTACAGCCTCTCGCCCGTCCGCGACGGCGCCTTCTCGATCGACGCACGACCCTACGTCAGCCGCTACCGCTTCGTGGTCGTCGACGGCGAGCCCGACCGGGCGCTGTACGATCGCCTGTGGAACGACTACGCCACGCCTCCGGAGGTGCAGGTCCGCTGATCCGCGGGGCTCGGAGTAAGATGCGGCGGCCGTGACGACGTCGCTGAATGAACGGATGAAAGCGCCCTGGACCGCTCGTTGGCCGCTTCAGGACGCGGAAGGACACGAGGCCGCCGCATGAAGGCCATCGTCATCACCCGGCCGGGTGGCCCGGAGGTGCTCGCGCTGCAGGAGCGGCCGGCGCCCGAGCCGGGGCGGGGCGAGGTGCGGGTGCGGGTGCGGGGCACGGCGCTGAACCGCGCGGACCTGCTGCAACGGATGGGACACTACCCGGCGCCGCCGGATTCTCCCCCCGACATCCCCGGCGTCGAGATGGCGGGCGAGATCGACGCCCTGGGGCCCGGCGTGCAAGGATGGGCCGTCGGCGATCGGGTGTTCGGGATCTGCGGCGGCGGCACCTACGCCGAGCAGGTGGTGGTGCACGCCCGCACGGTGGCGCGCATCCCGGCGGCGCTGTCTTTCACCGAGGCGGCCGCGGTGCCCGAAGCGTTCATCACCGCCTGGGACGCGGCGGTGACCCAGGCCGGGCTCGCCGCCGGCGAGACCGTGCTGATCCACGCGGTGGGCAGCGGCGTCGGAACGGCGGCGGTGCAGATCGCCCGCGCCATCGGCGCCCGCTCGATCGGCACCGCCCGCACCGCCGACAAGCTCGAGCGCACGCGCGCGCTGGGACTGGACCACGGCGTGCTGGCCGAGGGCGGCCGCTTCGCCGACGCGGTCACCGCGCTGGGCAGCCCCGACGTGATCCTCGAGCTGGTGGGCGGCGCCTACCTGGCCGAGGACCTGCGCTGCGTGGCCCCGCGCGGGCGCATCTTGCTGATCGGCACGATGGCCGGCCCGCGCACCGAGCTGGACCTGGGGGTGGTCCTGCGCCAGCGGCTGCGCATCCAGGGCACGGTGCTGCGGTCGCGGCCCCTCGAGGAGAAGATCGCCGTCACCCAGACCTTCGCCCGCCACCTGCTGCCGCTGTTCGAGCGCGGGGCCCTGCGGCCCGTGATCGACCGCGTGTTGCCGCTGAGCGCGGCGGCCGAGGCCCACACCCACCTGGCCTCGAACGCCGGCTTCGGCAAGGTCGTGCTGGAGGTAGGCGACTAGCTTCCACCCGCCGGCGTTGGTCTCGGCGCGGGCGGGCTGATATTCTAGATGTGTTCATGATCGTCCGCGTCTTGCTGGTGGACGACGACGCCACCCTGGTGGGGGTGTTGACGGCGGCGCTGGCGGATGAAGGTTTCGTGGTGACGACCGCGCGCAACGGGGTCGAGGGGCTGCGGCGGTTCGACAGCGAGGGCGCCGACCTGCTGGTGCTGGACATCCTGATGCCCCAGATGGATGGGCTGGAGGTCTGCCGGCGGATCCGGCGCAAGAGCGCGGTGCCGATCATCTTGCTGTCGTCGCGGGGCGAGGAGGTGGACCGGGTGACGGGGCTGGAGACGGGAGCCGACGACTACCTGACCAAGCCGTTCTCCACCCGCGAGCTGGTGGCGCGCATCCGGGCGCTGGGGCGGCGGGTGGCGCCGGCGATGGCGCCCGCGGCGGCGCCGCTGTCCAGCCTGGGCAGCGAGCGCCTGGAGCTGGGGCCGCTGCTGATCGACCCCGGGCGCTTCGAGGTGCGCTGGCGCGGGCAGCCGGTGGTGCTCACGCGCTCGGAGTTCCGCATGCTGGAGGCGCTGGCCCGCCATCGCGGGCTGGTGCTGTCGCGCGAGCGGCTGCTCGAGCACGCGCGCGGCGATGACAGCACCGTGACCGAGCGGACCGTGGACACCTTGATCAAGCGGCTGCGCCAGAAGGTGCGCAAGGTGGACGGCGGGTTCGACCGCATCGAGACCGTCTTCGGGGTGGGATACCGGTACAAGGAATGACCGGGCCCGCGCAGCGCCTGGGAGCCGGTCCGCGCAGCCTGCGCTTCAAGCTGCTGGCGCTGGGGCTGCTGCTGGCGGTGCTGCCGCTTGTGATCCTGGCCGGGGTCTGGACCTACGAGGAGGCGCTGGTCTCGCAGGAGCTGCACCGTCTGCAGGGCGGCGTGGCCGAGGTGCTCGCGCATCCGGGCGCGGACCTGCCCACCTTGGGCCGCCGCCTGCGCCTGGAGATCGCCCGCCTGGACCGGCAGGCCGCGGTGGTCGAGCGCTCGCGCACCATGCAGCTCGCGCTCGGGCGCTCGGCCGTCGGGCAGCTGGGCGAGCGGCTGGTGGGCGCGGCGGCGCCCGAGTCGCTGGAAGCCGCCGACCGCGGCGGCGGTGCCTGGGCGGAACGATCCGAGGTGCTGGCGGCCCTGCAGGGCCGCCAGCAGTGGAGCCGCCGGCTGTCGAGCAGTGGGCAGACGCTGGTGATCACGCTGGCCCATCCGCTGCCGGGCGGGGGCGCGCTGTACCTGCTCACCGGATCGCACCGCGGGCTGCGCCGACTGACCTACATGCGGCAAGAGCTGCTGCAGCTGGCGCTGTACGAGGTGGTGCTGGTGTTGCCGCTGCTGGCGCTGTACGGGTTCCGGGTGGTGCGGCCCATCGCCCGTCTGGCCGATGCCGCCCGTCGCTATCCGGCGGTGCCGCTGGCCGACCAGACGCTGCTCGAACGCGGCGACGAGATCGCCACCCTGGCGCGGACCCTGTCGGCCATGGCGGCCGATCTGGAGAGCCGCCGACAGCAGGCGGTCGAGCTGGGAGCCGACATCGCCCACGAGTTCAAGAACCCGCTGGCCAGCATCGCCGCCTCCTCCGAGCTGCTGTCGTCCACCACGACCTTGACCCCGGACCGGCTGGCGCTGGTGTGCCGCACCATCGATCAATCGGTCGAGCGCCTGCGCCGATCGATCGACGAGCTGCTGGCGCTGCTGCGGCTGGAGCAGGAAGCGCCGGGTGAGGCGCGCGCGCCCACCGACTACCGGTCGCTGGTGGAGGACCTCCTGCAGGAATACCGGGGCGACGCGCGCTGGGCTGGCTGGCGGTTCACCTTCGCGGGTGAGGAGCCGCTGGGCGAGGTGATGCTGAACCGCCGCCGCTGGCTCGAGCTGCTGCGCAACCTGATCGACAACGCCCTGGTGCAGCCGGCCGCGCGCCGGGAGATCGTGGTGGCCGCCCGCCGCGGCGCCGGGGGCCTGGTGACCTCGGTGCGGGATCACGGCCCCGGCATCGCCGCCGAGAACCAGCAGAAGATCTTCCGCCGCTTCTACAGCGACCGTCCGGCCGGCGTTCCGCCCGGGACCGGGCTGGGCCTGTCCGTGGTCGAGACCGTCGCGCGGGTGCACGGCGCGCGCGTGACCTTGCAATCGCAGCCCGGCCAGGGTGCCGAGTTCTCGGTGACCCTGCCGCCCTGAGCCGACGCTGCCACAGGTTTGCCACGACCTGTCCCGCGGCTTTTCATGGGGCCGCCCTCGGCTGTCCCCGGCGGTCCCGCACCCTCGTTCGTGGAGGCGACACCATGAACGAAACGACGGCGAGACGAGATGCGACGGCCCTGGCGGCGGGCGGCGGGTTGTTCCTGTGCCTGGCCGCGATCTTTCTGTGGCGGGACCTGAACCTGCCGCGCGAGCTGGTGGTGCTGGTGGCCACCGTGCTGAGCGGGCTGGCCGCGGTGCTGGGCCGGCCGCGCCGCTGGCCGCTGGCCGGACCGGTGGCGCTGCTGGCCACCACCGCCGTGACGGGCGCGTGGTTCCTGGTCGGCAAGAGCGGCGGTCTGCTGCCCGCGCTGGCCCTCGCGCTGGTGGCGACAGCGGCGGCGGTGGTGCGTCCGCCGCAGGGCCGCCCCGCGCCGGCGCAGGAGCTGGGC
>JBKPRZ010000785.1:0-7911 GCA_046734815.1 Myxococcota bacterium
TCATCGTCGGCAGCGTCAGATGTGTATAAGAGACAGCGCGAAGGTGATGCGGCGGCGATCTTCCGGGTGCTTGCGGCGGGGTTTCCCACCGACCTGGAGGCGCGGCTGGTGGCGGCGTTGCGGGGCGCGGGGCGGCTGGTCCTGTCGGTGCTGGCGGTGGTGGACGGATCCGTCGTCGGGCATGTGGCGTTCAGCCCGGTGACCGCGGCGACGGGGGCGGTGGGCGTGGGGTTGGGGCCGGTGGCGGTGCTGGCCGAGCACCGCCGGCGCGGGATCGCGGCGCGGCTGATCACGCAGGGTCTGCAGACCTGCCGGGACCAGGGGCACGGCTGGGCGGTGGTGCTGGGGGCGCCGGCGTATTACCGCCGCTTCGGGTTCGAGCCGGCGGGGTCGGTCGGGCTGACCGACGAATACGGCGGCGGCGCCGCTTTCCAGGCGCTCGAGTTGCGGGCAGGGGCGTTGCCGGTGGGCGCGGGGCTGGTGCGGTACGCGCCCGAGTTCGCGACCGTCGCTCCGGCCTGACTCGGTTCGCGCGGGTCGTTCGCTGCCCGAGTTACCGCCCTCGGCTGGTTGACCGCGGGCCGGTCCGGTCGTCATCCGGGTGCGGCGTTTCCGAGAACCGGCGCGCCTCGCGGTCCATCTCGGCGGGCGATCGTCGGATGGGGATCGGGGCGCCGAAGCGATCGGCGAAGACCGGCGTGCGGGCGACCAGGTCGGCGAACACGCGGGCGACCAGCACCGTGGAGCTCGCGAGGTAGTCGAAGTTGACGGTCTCGTAGGTATCGGTCGATCGGTGGTAGTGAGGCGTGGTGTCGCCGCCCCGGTATTCCTCGGTCAAGCCGATCGCCGGGAAGTCCGGGCGGAAGGAGGCGTGGTCGGTCGAGGCGGTGTTGGTGGCGACCACGGCGCGGTCCGGGGCATCCCGGCCGAGATCCGCTGCGGCCGCGACGTACATCTCGCGCAGGCCCCGGTCGGGCAACTCGACCTCCACCCGCCGGTCGCCGTCCATGTCCCAGCCCAGCTGATCGATGGTGTGCACCGAGTGCACGCGGGTGCCGTCGGCCTTCAGCTTGCGGGCGAAGGCCTGGCTCCCCACCAGGCCGGACTCCTCCTGGTCGAACAGCACGAACAGCACGTTGCGCGTGCGGCAGCCCAGGCTCCCGAGGTACCGGGCGACGGCCAGCACCGCCGCGACGCCGGTTGCGTTGTCGTTGGCGCCCGGGGAGACGGCCACCGTGTCGAAGTGTGCGCCCAGGATCACGGTTTGCGCCGACGGCGACGGCTCGCTGGCGCGCAACTCCGCATACACGTTCTGGCCGGATCCATAGGCGTGAAGCTGGGCGGTCAGACCGATCTCGCGGAAACGGTCGATCAGGAACTGCCGGGTCGCCGTGCGGCTGTCGGCGGTCTGTCTCCGCCCCAGCGTCTGCCCGCCCGGCAACGGCTTCGCGCCGGCCAGGGAGGCCACCAGATCGTCCTCGTACGGCCGCATCCACGCCGGATCGGGAGCCGGCTGCGCGCAGGCTCCCGGGGGCGCTGCTTCGGCCAGAGCAGCATCGCGGGGAGCACCGGGGCCGTCGGAGCTCCCCGCGTCCGCCGCCGCGATGGCGGCGTCGACGCTCGTCATGGCGTCGGGCCGGCGAATCGACGCGTTGCCGTCGGGCGCACCCGACGCGTCCAGGAAGCCGCTCGCGGCGTCCGGATCGGGCGGCGCATCTCCCTCGGCGCATCCGACGGCGGTCAGCGCGGTGGCCAGCGCCAGCAGCGCTGCCCGCAGAGGCATGGTTTCCATCGATTGGCTCTCGGCGGCGGGCAGCCTACTCTAACCACGACGCGTCCCGGGGAGTCCAGCGGGCCCCTCCGCCCCGGGTCACCTACGCCGCCGGCACCGCAGGTCCTGCGTCCAGTCCTCGACGAGGACGGAGCCCTGACGACCTCATCGGCCAGCACTATCAGGTGAGACAGTACGATCCGGCCGCTTGTGTCGGTGTCGGCCGCGTGCCATGACCGATCGGGGGAGGTGCACATGAAGCTTATGTCGTCGAGCTTCGCGCACGAGGGAAAGATCCCGCGAAAACACAGCTGCGAGGGCGCGGACGTCTCACCGCCCCTGGCCTGGACCGACGTGCCACCGGCGGCCATGAGTCTGGCTCTCATCGTCGAGGATCCGGACGCGCCCGATCCGCGCGCGCCGCGCACGGTGTGGGCGCACTGGGTGGTCTACGACCTGCCGCCCACCATCCGCGAGCTGCCTGAAGGCGTGACCGGCCCCGCCCAGCTCGGGACGGGCGTCCGGGTCGGCCGCAACGATTTCCGGCGTGCAGCCTGGGGCGGTCCCTGCCCGCCCGTCGGCCGCCACCGCTACTTCTTCAAGCTGTACGCGCTCGACTGCACGCTGGGCGACCGCGGCGGGGCGAGCCGGTCGGACCTCGAGCGCGCGATGCAGGGCCATGTCCTGGCCGAGGCGGCGCTGATGGGCACCTACCAGAAGGGCGACCCGTGAGCTGAATCGCTGGCGTCACAACGGCGGGGCGGCAACTGGACGGTGCCCGCCGGGCCGTGCAGCACGGCCGCCCTGCGCGCGATCGACTGAGGGACCCGCCGCCTGACGCCGATTCGTTCGAGCACGTGCTGGCGGCGGGCCGTGGTACCGGAGGACAGCGCCTGCCACGCTTCAGCTTCGCGGTTTCGGCGAGGTCAGGGTCTCGCGGATGCCCAGGGGCTGCCGCGCGAATGCCTGCTCGGCGTCCACTTCGTAGCAGAGGTTCTCGCTCGATTCCTGCAGGACCTCGTCCACGTACCCCTGGATGGCGCCCACGGAGGGGGCCTCCCAGAGGCATGTCACCGCGGACAGATCGCGGCTGGGATAGAACTGCAGGTTGCGCACGCCCGCGGGCGAACCCTCGTTCTTCATGAGCCGCTCACCGCGCGAGAAAGCCAGCTGCGGATTCTTGATCCTGTGTTGCACCAGAACGTACATGACGAGCCTCCTTTCGGTGTGTTGCGAACCAGAGACAACGTAGGCTCCGCCGCGTCGGTCCGCATCGCTCGAAACCACCATTTTCGGGAGGTCGGGGACGTGGTCAGAAATCACCACGCGCCGTCGGAGACTGCATGAGCTCGTGGGCGAAGGCGAAGGCCGACGCCGCGGTTCGCGAGGAGACGCCGAGCTTGCCGAAGATGTTCTGGACGTGGCGGGCGACCGTGTGCTCGCTGATGAACAGGGCTTCGCCAATTTCACGGTTGCTCTTGCCGACGGCGACCAGGCGCAGGACCTCGAGCTCGCGCGCGGTCAGCCCGCGGGCATCCGCGGCCTTGTTCCGCTCGCCGCCCGGACCTCGGTCGAGGGCGCCGAGGCGGGCCAGTTCCGGCGCGGCCCCCAGCTCGTGAAAGGTGCGCCGGGCCGCTTCCAGCTCCAGGGTGGCGCCATCCAGATCACCCAGCGCCCGGCAGGCCAGGCCCATCAGCATCCGGACGCGAGCGACCTCGTGAGCGGCGCCGAGATCGTTCCAGGTGCCCAGCGCTCGACGAAGGTCGATCAGCGCCTGGCCTGGCTGACCTTCGGCAAGCGCCAGCGCCCCCCGGGAATGCGCGGCCAGGGCGTCCAGCACTTCGCACCGGTGCTCCTGCGCGATCTCGTCCAGCTCGCGACAGGCAGCGCGCGCGAGGTCGTGACTGCCGGCCGCCAGCATGATCTCCACGTAGGCGGGCAAGATCTCCGCGCGCGGCAACGGCGCCGTCCGCTCGCCGACGATCCGGCGGATGGCGGAGGCGGCCACGTCCGCCTTTCCCTGGGCCAGCCGCATCAGGGCGAGGCCGGGCTGCGAGTCGCAGCCGTGCTGGCTGGCCCGGCGGTACGCCTCCTCGGCCGCGTCGAACTCGCCCCGCAGGCGATGCGCTTCGGCCTGGCAATAGAAGGCCTTGCCGCACGCCAGTTGATTCAGCATGCCCCGGGTGAAGCGCTCGGCGGACAACCGCGCCTGTTCCAGCGCCGCATCCCAGTCGCCCAGCAGCAGCAGGATCTCACTGCGGTGGACCAGACAGAGGCCGTTGTGGGCAACCATCTCCTGCTGGCGCTCGCACCACCGGGTCAGAGCGCGGGTCCATTCTCGCACCCGGCGCACGTCGCGAAGGCCCCGGCAGAACGAGATGGTGTTGCAATAGACGATTCCGGTGACGATCGGTGACAGATCGCCTGCCACGGCGGCAACCAGGGCCTCGTCCAGCAGGCGGCGGCCTTCCTCGACGCGGCCGAGCCACAGCAGCGCACGGGCCTGCTCGTCTCGCGCCAGCCAGACCAGGTCGGCGTCCCCGAAGCGCTCGCCGATCCGCGCGGCCTCCAGCGCCGTGGCGTGACCATCCTCGAAGTTGCCGCGGTCCATCTGCTCCAGCCAGACGGGGATGCGCAAGTAGCCCCGCTCGACACAGTCGTCCGCGCAGCGCTCGAGCACCCGCTGCGCGCGCGCGAACCATCCGCTGCCGAGGGCCCTCTCGTTCCGGAACAGGAAGCTGTGACCGATCCAGAAAGCACATCGCACGGCGCGAGCCAGATTGCCCAGGTCCAGGTAGACCTGGTGGGCACGCTCCAGACTCGCGACGTAGGCGTCGTCGTCGCCGATCAGATAGGCGGCCCGAGCGAGCAGCTCGAGGTCCTCGGCGCCCAGGCGCTTTTCCCGATCGGCGCGCGCGAGGCAGGCGAAGGCGCTCTGCCAGGCCTGTTCACGGTAGGCGTTGCGACCCCTCTCGAGATCAGCGATTTCTTTCATCCCCACACCCCCCGGGTGCGCGGAGCGCCCGCGCCCGCTTCGCTCTACGTTAACCGATGCGAGGCCGCGGCGTGAGGGGATCGCCTCCCCCGCTGCCAGCGAAAACCTTGCCGCACCATCGTCGATCCTGCCGTTCGTCTTGCCGTTCATCGGCGCGTTTCGACCGTTCGTCGGCCGGCGCGCCGGGCCGGGTGAGCGGTCGAGTACACGTGGTGGGGCGGCTCGACAGGCGGGCCGCAGAGAGGAGCTCGACAATGGAGACCACGACGATGGCAGACCGAAGGGGCACAGCGGGCAGGACTGTGCGAATGCTGGCGGTCATGGGGTTGCTGGGCAGCGGGGGCTGCGCGGGGGGTGCGGCGGCGCCGGTGCCGGGGGCCGGGGCCGAGAGCGACCGGCGGGTCGCCGAGCTGGAAGCGGTGTGGGCGGGGAATGACAACCAGACGCCCGCGGGACCGATGCCTTTTGCCCTGGTGTTCGACCGGGAACCCGATGGCGGCCTGCACGCGCACACGGCGGCCGGCCCGAACATGTACCTCGACCTGCGCGTGCACAGGGACGAGCGCGGGCGCTGGCTGCTCACCGAGGAGGGATCCTTCCCGGGGGCGGGCGTGCAGCGCCACACCCTCGAGCCCACCACGTTCGCTGCCGGGGTCATGGAGTGGGAGGAGCCGCAGCAGCCGGGGCTGGTGCGGGTGCGGATCGAGCTGGCCGCTGGCGCGCTGAAGCTGTCGGCGTTCGTGCGCGGAAAGCCGCACGCCGTGTTCAACCTGACGCGCCTCGAGGGCGAGGCGGCCGAGCGCGTGCGCCGCTCTTTGCAGCCGCCCGGCGCCGCCGCCGCGGTACCCTAGCGGCGAGAGTCGATGGGGCGTACCAGGCAGAGGACCGCCCGGGGCAACCCCCTGTGGGAGGAGGCGGAACAGAGACCACGCCGGCTGGCCCGGGTGGACCGGCTGGTCATCCACCTGGGCGTCCCGCTGCTGATCGTGGTCATCAACGGGCCAACCGGGCCCGATCTGCTGCCCCGCCTGGTCTCCGCCTACCTCCAGAGGATGATCGTGTGCAGCAGCATCAGCGGGACGATCGAGTGCCTGTACCACCTGGCCCCGCGGCTCATCCATCGACCCTTGCACGGCCTGCCCCGCTACCTGGCCCATGGGGTGGTCATCGCGACGGGGGTGCTGCTGGGGGGTGAGCTGGGGTCCCGGGCGGTGGCGCTGGCCTACGGCGTCCCGCTCGGACCGCTGCGGGCGGCCGTGTGGCGGGCGGGATTCGCGATCAGCGTGTTCGTCGTCACCGTTCTGCTGGGCTACGACCGGCTGCGCGCCCGCGCCTGGCGGCTGCGGCTGTCCGAGGAGCTGTCGCGGCTGGCGGCGGTGCGGGCCGAGCTGACGGCGCTGCAGGCCCGCACCAACCCGCACTTCCTGTTCAACAGCTTCAACTCCGTCGCTGGCCTGATCGCCGAGGATCCGCCGCGGGCCGAGGTCATGGTCGAGCGGCTGGCGGCGCTGTTCCGCTACGTGCTGGAAAGCTCCCAGCGGACCACGGTCCCGCTGCAGGAGGAGCTGGCGGCGGTGCAGGCGTACCTGGCCATCGAGGCGATCCGATTCGAGGGGCGCCTGCAGCATCGGGTGGAGGTCGCGCCCGATCTCGGCGGCATCCCGGTGCCGCCGCTGGTGCTGCAGCCGCTGGTGGAGAACGCGGTCCTGCACGGGATCGCCAGCCAGAGCGAGCCCGGGACCATCGCCGTCGAGATCGAGCGCCGCGGCGGCATCCTGGTGCTGTCGGTCTCCGACGACGCCGCCGGGACGGCGGCGGGCGCGCCGGGCACGAAAGGCAGCGGGTCGGCGCTGGCGGACCTGCAGGCGCGCCTCGCCTTGCTGTACGGCGGGCGCGCTTCGCTCGAGCACGGCCCCCGGTCCCCCCGCGGCTACCGGGCGGTGGTGACCTTGCCCCTGGCCGCGGTGGAGGCGCCGTGAAGATCCTGGTGGTCGACGACGAGCCGCTGGCCCGCCGCCGGCTGATCCGCAAGCTGCGCGGCCTGGCCGGCGCCGAGGTGGTGGGCGAGGCGGTGGACGGCCGCGACGCCGTCGAGAAGCTGGCGTCGCTGTCACCCGACCTCGTCTTCCTCGACATCCGCATGCCGGGGATCGACGGGATGGCCCTGGCGCGACAGCTGGCGGCCACCGGCGCGTCGGCCCCGGCGGTGATCTTCACGACCGCGCACAGCGAGCACGCGGTGGAGGCGTTCGAGCTCGCCGCGGTCGACTACCTGTTGAAACCGGTGGAGACCGAACGCCTGCGCGCGGCCCTGGACAGGGCGGCCCGCGTGCGTGCGCCGATCGAGGCCAGCCCCCTGGCCGCGCTGCTCGAACGACTGTTGCAGGGCGCGGTCAGCGAGCCCCCGGCGCGTGTGACCGCGCGCCTCAAGGACGTGGTGCACATCCTCGACGCCCGCGAGATCGCCCGCTTTCACGCCGAGGAGAAGTACGTGCTGGTCCGCAAGGGAGCCGAGGAGTTCCTGCTCGACGACAGCCTGAACGCGCTCGAGCAGCGCCTGGCCCATCAGGGATTTCTCCGCGTCCACCGCAGCGAGCTGGTGAACCTGGCCCGCGTTCGCAGGCTCCGGCTGGAGGGCGACGGCGCCGTACTGGACCTGGACGATGGCCAGCAGGCCCCGGTCAGCCGCCGCATGTTGTCCGAGCTCAAGGCCCGCCTGGGCATGAAATGAAGGCCCACGCCAGGCCCAGGCCGTGCCGGAGCCGCGCGCGACCGGACCGCGACACCGCGTTCATGGTTGGAGGGTTGCGGGCGTCGCCGTCGGGGAAATGTGCCGCGAAGTCGCGGCCATGGCTGGCCTGGCCCTTGCCTGCGATCGCCCCGCCATGACGACATTCCTCCGTTGCGCTGCGCGCCTGGGTCTCGCCGCCGCCCTCCTGGCCGGCTGCGCCCGCAAGATGGAGCGCCCCGGCGGCCCCGGGTCCAAGCCCCAGCCCGACCCGCGCGCCACCGGCCAGAGCACCTTCGAGAACGAGCTGCCCGCCGGTTCGGGCGGCGTCCCACCGGGCCTCCCGCCGCCCCTGCCGACGGTCGACACCGAGCTTCCCGCCCCGATCGAGATCGGGGAGACCGCCGTGGTCTCGGG
>JBKPRZ010000786.1:0-19966 GCA_046734815.1 Myxococcota bacterium
ATTCGTGGGTGGGCGCCCCCGAGGACCGACCGAACAGCGTGCGCACCGAGAGCGCGCCGCCGAGGAGGATCAGCGCCAGCGCCGCGACCGCCAGCCGGCCGGGCGGGGCCGCCGCCTGCGGTTCGGCGGCCGCCCGCGCCAGCACCCGCTCGGCGAAATCGGGGGAGGGCAGGGGCGCCCGCCAGCTGGCCAGAGCCACCCGTTCCTGGGCAGAGAACTCGTCTTCCATCGGGGCGTTCGCGCTCACGCTCGTTGCTCCTCCTCGCCGCGCGCGAGGACCTCGCGCAGGGCGGTGCGGGCCCGGGACAGCCGGGACTTGACGGTGCCGACCTCGAGGTCGAGGGCGGCGGCGATCTCGGGATAGTCGAGGTCGTGATAGGCGCGCAGGACCAGCACCGCGCGCATCTCCGCCGGCAGCACCGCCATGGCCGCCTCGACCCGGCGGCCGCGCTCGCGCTCGAGCACCGTCTGCTCGGGGCTGTCGCCGGCCTCCAGCGCGGCGGCGTGCCCGTCCAGGGGGGCGTCGCGGTTGCGCCCGCGCATGGCGTTCAGGCAGGTGCGAGTGGCCACCGTGAGGATCCAGGTGGACAGCCGGGCGGGCCCGCCGGGGTCGAATCGGTGGATGCCTCGGATCACGCGGATGAAAGCCTCCTGGGCGACGTCATCGATGGCCGCCGGCGCCCGGCCACACAGCAGCCGGGCCACCAGCTGGAAGACCGGCTTCTCGTACCGGCGCACGAGCGCGGTCAGAGCAGACGGCTCGCCCTGCCGGGCACGAGCCAGGGTCAGCTCATCGAGCTCGTCAGCCATTCCCACCACCCTTACACACGGGCGGCGGACCGCGGTTCCCTATCGCGTCTCGAGCAGGCGCGTCAGTCGATGCAGATCTGCTCGGCCGCGTCTTCGGCGACCTGCGGACCCTTCTTGCTGGCGCCCTCCGGGATCATGCGGTTGCAGCCGAAGGTCGTGTCGAACTCCGAGCAGCGCCCCTTGTAATAGCCCTTCGGCGGCGGGCCCTTGTCCACCACCACGAAGCCGTTCGCCTCGGCCAGGCACTGCCCCTGGCAGTCCGACCCGTCCCGGCAGGCCCGCCCGGAGTCGCGGGTCTTGCAGATGCACGTCTCCACCTCCGCCAGGCCGTGGATGCCCCACTTGCCCTGGCAGGCCAGACACCCCTCCCGGCTCTTCGGCCGCTCGGGAGTGGCGGCCGCGACCGGCCGCGCCTCCGAGTCGGGGCGGGCGGGCGGTGGGGTGGCCGCGGGCTTGCGGCACGCGAGCACGAACGTGGCGAGGAGCGCTATCCTACAAAGTGCGTGCATGCTTCGCGACATTCTGCCGAGGAAGCGGGCCTGCCGCCACCCGACATTGAGATGCAAAACGATGCGAACAAACCCGGTGATGGCGATCGTCCAATGGCACCTTTCGATCGTTCCATTGCGTCCAGGCGCCATCCCTGACGCGGACATCGATGATTCCCCGGACGCGCGGCCGCGAAAACCGATTGACACCATGAAGCGTCCGCCCGTATTTCATCGCTAGCTCCATGTCCGCCATCTGCCTGCGCGGCGGTCGTCTGATCGATCCCGCGCGCAACGTCGACGAGAAGGCGGACCTGCTGGTACGCGACGGCCGCATCGAGCGGACCGGCCCGGGGATCGAGGGCGGCAACGGGGTCCAGGTGATCGAGGTGCGCGATCTGTGGGTCGTGCCCGGCCTGATCGACATCCACACGCACCTGCGCGAGCCCGGACAGGAATACAAGGAAGACATCGCCAGCGGCACCGCCGCGGCCGCCGCCGGCGGATTCACCGCCGTCTGCGCCATGCCCAACACGGTGCCGCCGAACGACAACCGGGCGGTGACCGAGCTGATGGTGCGGCGGGCGCGCGAGGTAGGGCGGGTACGCGTCTACCCGATCGGCGCCATCACCCGCGGACTGGCGGGCGAGGCGCTGGCCGAGATGGGCGAGCTGAAGGAGGCCGGCTGTGTGGCCGTCTCCGACGACGGCCGCCCGGTGATGAACGCCGAGCTGATGCGCCGGGCGCTGGAGTACGCCCGCGGCCTGGGTCTGACCGTGATCCAGCACTGCGAGAACCTGGATCTGTCCGGCGGCGGTAGCATGAACGAGGGTGAGGTCTCGGCCCGCGCCGGGATCAAGGCCCAGCCCGCCGCCGCCGAGACCACCATGATCGCGCGCGATCTCGAGCTGGTGCGCCTGACCGGCGCCCGCTACCACGTGGCCCACATCAGCGCCGCCGAATCGGTGCGCCTGGTGCGCGAGGCGAAGCGCCGGGGCCTCCCGGTCAGCTGCGAGGTGACCCCGCACCACCTGACTCTCACCGACGAGGCCTGCGCCGGGTACGACACCTTCACCAAGTGCAACCCGCCGCTGCGAACCGCCGCGGACATCCAGGCGCTGTGCGAGGCGCTGGCCGACGGGACCATCGACGCCATCGCCACCGACCACGCGCCCCATTCACCGGTCGAAAAGGATGTGGAGTTCGAGAACGCCTCCTTCGGGATGCTGGGCCTGGAGACGGCCGTGCCACTGTGCCTGGATCTGGTCCGCCGGGAGGTGCTGTCGCCCTCCGCCCTGGTGGCCCTGCTGACCGCGCGACCCGCGCGGGTCCTGGGCCTGCCCGGGGGCAGCTTCAGCCCGGGCGCGCCGGCCGACGTCACCGTCCTGCACCCCGAGCTGTCCTGGACCTGCGAGCCGGCTCGTTTCCGCTCGAAATCGAAGAACAGTCCCTTTGGCGGCCGTGCTTTTCGCGGCCGGGCCGTGCTAACCCTCGTGGACGGACGGATAGTCCATCAAGAGGAGACCATCGTTGCCTGAGGCGAAGGCTGAATCGAAGATCGAATCGGGCGATCCGCCACCCGCGCTGCTGGCACTGGAGGACGGAAGCGTGTGGCGCGGCTCCGGCTTCGGATCGGCCAACGACATGGCCGGCGAGCTGGTGTTCAACACCGCCATCACCGGATACCAGGAGGTGCTGTCGGACCCCTCGTACCGCGGCCAGATCGTCCTGATGACCGCCCCGGAGATCGGCAACGTCGGAACCAACCCCGAAGATCTCGAGTCGCCGCGGCCGTATTGTGCCGGCTTCGTGGTGCGGGAGCTGTCCCCGCGGGTGTCGAACTGGCGCGCCCAGGACACCCTGGCGTCGCTGATGGCCGCCCACGGCGTGGCGGGAATCAGCGGCATCGACACCCGGGCGGTCACCCGCCGCATCCGCATCGGGGGCGCCCAGCGGGCTCTGATCACGCGGGCGGTGAACGATCCCGAGGGAGCCGTGGCGCGCGTGCGCCGTCACCCATCGCTGGAGGGCCGCGACCTGGTGGTGGAGGTGACCTCCAGCGAGCCTTACGAGTGGAGCGAGGGACTCTGGCGGCCCCCCGGCGACCAGACGCCCACCCCGCCCGGACGCCACCGGGTGGTGGCCTACGACTTCGGCATCAAGCGCGGCATCCTGCGCCGCCTGCGCGCGAGCGGGTGCAAGGTGACCGTGGTGCCGGCGCGGACGACCGCCGCCGAGGTCCTGAAGCTGAAGCCCGACGGGGTCTTCCTGTCGAACGGCCCCGGCGACCCCGCCGCGGTCGACTATGCGGTCGACGCGGTGGCCGAGATCGCCCGTTCGGGCACGCCCACCTTCGGCATCTGCCTGGGTCACCAGATCCTGGGGCTGGCCCTGGGCGGCCGCACCTACAAGCTGAAGTTCGGCCACCACGGGGCCAACCATCCGGTCATGGATCTGACCACCCGCAAGGTGGAGATCACCTCGCAGAATCACGGCTTTGCGGTCGATGTGGGCTCGCTGGAGGGCAAGGCGGTGCTCACCCACGTCAACCTCAACGACAAGACCGTCGAAGGGATGCGCCACGACCGGTTGCCGGTGTTCAGCGTGCAGTACCACCCCGAAGCTTCGCCCGGCCCGAACGACGCCGCTTACCTCTTCCAGCGCTTCGTCAAGCTGATGGACGACCGCTCGCGCCCGTGACTGCAACCGAAGTTCCCAGCAGCGGACCCGAAGCGGGTCTGGTCTACGGCCTGGTCGAACGGCTGGTGGCCCGCTACGGGGCCGAGCCGCACGGGGCCGAGGCGGCGGCCGCGCGCGAGGAATATTTCGCCCTGGCCGGTCGCATCTTCGAGGACGACGGGGACCTGTTCGAGACCCGCATGGCCGCCTTCCTCGAGTGGTACGTGCTCGAGCGGCCCTTCGCGGGCAAGCCCGCCACCCCGGCGCTGTGCTGGCTGGAGGGCGACGGGCAGGCGCTGGCGCCGGCCGAACGTCAGGCGCTGGCCTACGTGGCGGCCAGCCACCGCAGCTTGTTCGAGGTCGAGAACGTGCAGCCCGGGCAGATCTCGGTGCGGGATCTGATCGGCGGCGCGCGCTTCGACGTCAGTGAACGACGGAGCACTATCGGTTTCCAGCTGGGCGACATCCTGGAGGGACGGATCATCGCCTTCGGGCAGGGGGTCCTGTTCGGCAAGACTTTCCTGTTCCACCCGCGCGACGCCCGCGAGCAGATGCTGGCCTTCCTGCAGGCTGGCTCGGCCTCGGGGGCGACCCGCGACGCGCTGGTCTTCCAGCTGTCCCGTCTGCACCTTCGCTGGCACCGGCAGCGCCACATCGGCGCCGCGCGCGTCTACGGCGAGTGGCAGGCGCGGCAGAGTTGAAGCGACCTCGCCTCCGGGCGGCCTTTTGGTAGAGTCGAGGCGGTGCCCGCGCTCGTCGCAAAGAGCATCGTCCTCGGCGTGACCGGCGGGATCTCCGCCTACAAGGCCGCCGAGCTGTGCCGCCTGCTGCGCAAAGCAGAGGCGCAGGTGCGGGTGGTGATGACCCGGGCGGCGGCCGAGTTCATCACCCCGCTGACCCTGCAGACGCTGTCCGGCAACCCGGTGGGCCGCGAGCTGTTCGACCTGACCGAGGAGTCCGAGATCGGACACATCCGCCTGGCCGACGAGGCGGACCTGATCATCGTCGCGCCGGCCACCGCCGACGCCATCGCCCGCATGGCCGCCGGGATGGCCGACGACCTGCTGACCGCGGTGGTGCTGGCCTCGCGGGCGCCCGTGCTGATCGCGCCGGCCATGAACGTGAACATGTGGGAGCACCCGCTGACCCAGGACAACCTGCGGCGTCTGATCGGAACCGGTCGGGTCAGCACGGTGGGTCCGGATCGCGGCCCGCTGGCCTGCGGCTGGATCGGCGCCGGCCGTCTGGTCGATCCGGCCGACGTGGTGGGGGAGGCGGAGGCGATCCTCTCCCGCCGCGCCCCGCGGGGCGCGCTGGCCGGCCGGCAGGTGGTGGTCACCGCCGGCCCCACGTTCGAAGCGGTGGACGACGTGCGTTTCCTGGGCAACCGCTCGTCCGGCAAGATGGGCTTCGCCCTGGCCGGGGCGGCGGCGGCCCTGGGCGCCGAGGTCACGCTGATCGCCGGCCCGGTGGCGCTGCCGACGCCGGCCGGGGTGAACCGACGTGTGCCGGTCGAGAGCGCGCTGGAGATGCAGGCCGCGCTCGAGCCGGCCGCCGCCCGTGCCGATGTGGTGGTGATGGCCGCTGCGGTCGCCGACTTCCGGCCCGCCACCCGCCAGCCGGGGAAGCTCTCCCGCCGCGACGGCCCGGCGGCGGCCTTGCCGCTGGTGGCGAACCCGGATCTGCTCGCCAGCCTGGGCCGCCAGCGGAGGGGCCCCACGCCGTTCCTGGTGGGCTTCGCCGCGGAGACCGGGCTTTCCCCGGATGACCTGGTCGCCCGCGCGCGCGCCAAGCTGCGCGAGAAGGGCTGCGACCTGGTGGTGGCCAACGACGTGGGGGCGCCGGGGCTGGGCTTTGCCAGCGACGACAACGCCGTCACCCTGGTCCACGCCGACGGCTCGGCGGTGTCGCTGTCCCCACGACCCAAGACCGTCCTGGCCCAGGAGATCTGGGCAGCGATCGCGCCGCGCCTGCCCGCCGGGGGCCGTCCGTGATGGCCGCCAACCTGTCGCGCGACGAGCTGCTGCGCGTTCACGCCGGCCTGGCCGCGCGCAAGCTGCAGCACGCCGGCGAGACCCTGGCCACCCGCCAGACCACCAGCGGCCCGCACCGGGGGAACGTGCCCCCCTGGCCCGGGTGCGAGGACCTGGACTTTCACGGCACGCTCTCGGCGATCTGGATCTGGATGCGCGCGCAGGCGGTCGGGTCCAGCGACGCCTTCCGGCCGCACGTCACCGCCGCCTGGCGCCTGCTGGGCACGGTCTGGTCGCGCTTCATCCCCAGCGCCCTCGGCTCGGCGGCGGGCGAGGAGGCGGCCTACGACTGCGCCCTGCTGCTGCGGGCGGCGCTGGCCGACCCGGCCGGCTCGCAGCGCGCGGGCGTGCGGGGCGTGCCGATCATCGCCGCTCGCCTGCTGGCCGCTTACCTGAACGACCTGGACGATCTGGGCGGGCGCGCCTTCGCCGATCCCGGCTTTCTGGCCTGGAACCTGGCCGAATACGCGCGCGCGGTCGGTGACCGCGGTCTGCTCTCCAGCGCCCGCGGCTTCGTCGACCGCGCCTTCGGCATGAAGTCGCTGCCGCCCTTCGCCTCCGAGCCGATCGCCACCGACGACCTGTTCGATTTCTCCTCCACCACCGCCACCCGGGTGATGGCCCTGCTGGCCTGCGAGGGGACCACGCCGTTCATGGGCGCCTGGCTGCGCGAGCGGGTGGCGCCGGCCCTGCCCGACGGCTTCGTCCAGCGGGGAATGGACGAGAACTGCTGGAACGCCTGCGTGGCCTCCGCCCTCGGACGCGCCTACGTGGTGGCGACCGACCCGGCCTTCTTGCGCATCCACCAGACCATCATGAACAAGCTGGACGCGCGGGTGGGCACCCTCACCGGCACCCTGGGCAGGCAGCCCGGTTTCGAGGACGAGACCAGCGCCACCTTCTATTACGCCATCGCGCTCGACTCGCTGATCAAGAGCTGACGGAACCGACCATGGAAGACGCCCGCCGCGAGCTCGCCGCCCTGATCGCCGGTTTCCGGACCCACCTCGAGGCGCGGGTGCGTTCGGGCGCCATCGGGGTCCCGCTGGCGCCGAGCCTGCGGTCCCGGCCAACGCGTCCGTCCCTGCCGGTGGTCGAACCCGCCGGGGATGCCACCGGCGCCGCCGCGCTCAAGGCCGTGCGCGACGAGCTGGGAGACTGCCAGCGCTGCAAGCTCGCCGGCGGCCGCAAGCAGATCGTCTTCGGCGTGGGCAACCCGGCCGCCCAGCTGGTGTTCGTGGGCGAAGCGCCGGGGGCCGACGAGGACGAGCAGGGCGAGCCCTTCGTGGGGGCGGCCGGGCAGCTGCTCACCCGGATGATTGCCGCCATGGGTTTCGATCGCCGGGACGTGTACATCTGCAACGTCATCAAGTGCCGACCGCCCTACAACCGCAACCCCGAGCCCGACGAGGTGGCGGCCTGCGAGCCATTCCTCAAGAAGCAGCTGCAGGCCCTTCGACCGAGGATCCTGGTGGCGCTGGGCAAGTTCGCCGCCCAGGCGCTGTGCCGCGAAGCCACCCCCATCACCCGGCTGCGCGGCAACCTGCGCAGCTACGAAGGGATCCCGGTGATGCCCACCTACCATCCCGCCTACCTGCTGCGCACGCCCGAGGCCAAGCGGCAGGCCTGGCAGGACCTGCAGGCGGTCCTGGCCGAGCTGGCGAAGATGGGGATCACGCCCCCCCATCCGCCCAAGGGCTGAACCGCCCGATCGGTCAGCCGGGTTTGCTCGGCTGCGGTCGCGCCGGGCTGATGCTCCGCACGCGGCGCCAGTCGATGCGCCAGGCGTTGCCCATCTTGATCCAGACCAGCGGCTTGCGGCGCGCCTCGGGCGTGGCCAGCGCCAGGTGATAGAGGTCGTCGATGCGCGCGAAGAATCCCCGGGTGTGGGGGGTGTCGGGCAACCGGAGCGCGCGTACGTCCAGGTGGTGGCAGAACTCGTGCAGCAGGGTGTTCAGCAGCCCGCGGTGGCTGGTCACCTTGCCCAGCACCGCCGTGCGCATCCAGACGCGGATGGTCTCGGTGCGCGGCGTGTAGTCACCGAACAGCTCGTAAGATGCATATCCCTCCACCACCTTGAGCGGCCGGGCCCCCAGCACCTCCAGCTTGGGGCGGGTGACCTTGTAGAACGCGCCCAGCATCCCCAACATCTCCAGCCCGGTCTGACGGACCGCCCCCCGGTCCTCGGCCGCCAGCGCCTCGCCCAGCACGGTGGTGAGGCGTGCAAGCTCCTGCCGATCGGGCAGGACCAGTGTGGTCAGACCATCACTGCTCTCGTACTGCTTGCGCAGCCGCGCGACCCGCGGCACCGGATCGGTCACCATGCGCGGACTATAGCGCCGCCGTTCCGGTAGCAGGCCCCACTTGTCTGATGTCACTGCGCAGGCGACGATGGGGGCAGGGATGAATCATCCGCGCTGGCTCTGTTCATTGCTCCTCCTGACCGCCGGCTGCGCCTCATCGCTGTCGAGCTTCCAGCCCGCCCACGTGTTGCCCAGGGGGCACGTCTCTGCCGAGGCGGGGCTCGACGTCTCGGCGTCCACCGGCATCGTCACCCGCACCATCGACACCGCCCGGGCGCTGGCCCGCGCGCAGATGTTGAACGAGGACGAGAAGCGCATCGTGTTCGCGGCCGGCTTCAACCTGGCTCTCAACCCGCCCTCGGTGGTCGAGCACGTGGGCCTGACCTACGCGGTGGCCGACGGCTGGGAGGTCGGGTTGCGCTACGCCGGCCACGCCTGGCGCGTCGGCGGGCGGCGGCAGCTGCTGACGCAGGGCCTGGATGGCTCGGGCTGGGATCTCACGGTCGGCCTGGGCGTGCAGCGCTTCACGTTCGAGGTGCCTCTGGCCGACACCATTCCCATCGTGCGCCTGGACGACTTCGAGCGCTGGAACATCGACGTCCCGCTGGTCTTCGGGCGGCGCGGCGACTTCTACCGGATCTGGGGCGGCCCCCGGCTGGTGTACAGCCGCTACGACGCGGAGCTGGCGCTGCGCGCTCCAGGGAGTGCCGGCGCGGTGGCCAGCGAGGACCTCGCTTCGGTCGACGGGCAGGGCGCCTACATCGGCCTGCAGGCGGGCGGCGCGATCGGCTACAAGCGCGTCTTCTTCGGCCTCGAGCTCACGGTGGTGCGAATGCTGGGCGGCGCGCGCTTGCTGGCCTTCGGCACCCGCGCCGAGACCGACACCGACACCTGGGTCATCTATCCGGGCGTCGCCCTCATGGTCGAGTGGTAGCCAGCTTCAGTCTGGCGAGAGATAGCCAGCTTCAGTCTGGCGAGAAAGTGCCAGCCAGCTTCAGTCTCGCCATACACCCTCCGATGGGATCCGCGCTCGCACCGCGACGGATCCGCGCGTGGCCGTCGTTGACACCCGCGTTTTGCGGGGAATAAGCTGAAGTAGGGGCGGAGGAGATTCATGGAGAAGGAAGCCTGCCTGATAGGCAGTAAGGTCGTGGTCAAGGGGAACATCTCCGGCAACCAGGACCTGGTGGTGCTGGGACGGGTGGAAGGGCGGGTCGGGATCGACAGCCGTCTGAGCGTGGAGGAGGGCGGCTCGGTGGCGGCCGACGTGGACGTCGCCGAGGCCACCGTCAAGGGCGAGGTGCGCGGGGAAGTCGTGGCCAGCAAGGCGGCGGTGCTGCACAACACCGCCCGCATGGTGGGCAGCCTGCGGGCCCCGCGCATCGTCATCGAAGATGGCGCCCGGTTCTCGGGCAACATCGAGATGGACGTGGAGCTGCCCGCCGACGTAAAGCCGATCAAGCGCGTGGCGGCCGAGTAGCGGTAGAAGGTGGGTGTAGACGAGCATGGCCAAGCAGATGGAGAGAGAGACGAAACCGATGGGCAACACGGTCATCAGCAACGGCATCGTCATCGATGGTGAGGTCAACGGTGAGGAGCCGCTGACCATCCTGGGGACGGTCAAGGGCAAGATCTCGACCACGCAGACCCTGGCGGTCGAGCCGGGCGCCAACGTCGAGGCGGACATCGAGACCCAGTCGCTCAGCGTGGGTGGGCGGGTCACCGGCAACGTCACCGCCCGCGAGCGCGTCGAGGTGCGGGCCAACGGAAAGATGGTCGGGGACATCAAGACGCCCCGGATCGTCATCGCCGACGGAGCGGCCTACAAGGGCAACATCGATATGGACGTCTAGGTCCGAACATGGCCGACAAAGAAACCATCATCGGACCCAACACGCGCATCTCCGGCGAGATGCGCGGCAACGAAGACGTCATCGTCCAGGGCCGCGTCGAAGGACGCGTGGTGCTCGACGCGATCTTCACCATCGAGGAGAGCGCCATCGTCCAGGCCGACGTGGAGGCGCGGGTGGTGCTGATCTCCGGCATCCTGGTCGGCAACGTCAGCGCCTCGGAGAACATCCGCCTGGCCGAGAAGGCTCGGGTGGTCGGCGATCTGACCGCCCCGCGCGTGGTGATGGAAGACGGCGCCACCTACAAGGGCCGCCTGGACATGGGCCTGAGCGCGGAGGCCGACGAGCACCTGCGCTCGCGGCAGAGCAGCGACGCGGGCCGCAGCCAGCCGCCGCGCATGAGCGTGCCGACGCGGGTATCGGTGACCGCCGCGTCGGTGACACCGGCCAAGGCGCCGCCGCCCGTTCCACCGCCACGCCTCGCCGCCGCCATCGGGGCGCCGGACGCCGAGCCGCCTCCATCGCTGCCGAGCGCGGAGGAGGCAGCCGCCGGAGGCGTCGCGTCGCCAGCGGGCTGGGCGAAGAAGAAGCTCAACCGCCGCAGCTGAGCGCCGCGGATCCCGGACGGCCGTCCCGGCATCGAAGGCCGTCCGGAGATCCACGGTGAGGGGTCGGACAGCCCGGGCATTGGACCCCAAAAGGGGGGCGCGCCAGGTGTCGGTATGGTACCTTCCGCACGCCCATGTGCGGCGTCATCGGCATATTCGGGGAACCTGAAGCGGCCAATCTCGCCTACCTAGGCCTGCATGCCCTCCAGCACCGCGGGCAAGAGTCCGCGGGCATCGTCGCCAGCGATGGAGAGAACCTCCGCCTCATCCGCGAGATGGGGCACGTGCGCGAGATCTTCACCGCCGACCGACTGGCCCGCTTGCCCGGCCGGGCGGCCATCGGGCACGTCCGGTATTCGACCGCCGGCGACTCCAGTCTCAAGAACGCTCAACCCATCGCCGTCAACTACGCCGACGGTTCGATGGCGGTGGCCCACAACGGCAACCTGATCAACTTCAACGAGCTGCGGGCTCGCCTGGAGGACGAAGGTTCGATCTTCCAGACCACCTCGGACACGGAGTTGATCCTGCATCTGGTCGCGCGCTCGCGCGAGCGCGCGCTGCCGGAACGGCTGGCCGACGCCCTCCGGGAAGTGCGCGGCGCCTTCTCGCTGGCGCTCCTGTCGCCCAGCATGATGATCGCGGTCCGCGACCCGATGGGCATCCGGCCGCTGTCGCTGGGCAAGGTGCGCGACGCCTGGGTGGTGGCCTCGGAGACCTGCGCCTTCGATCTGATCGAGGCCGAGTTCGTGCGCGACATCGATCCCGGCGAGATGTTGATCATGGAACCGGGCCAGAAGCTGCGCAGCTTCCGTCCCTTCGGCGCCCAGAGCCCGCGGCGCTGCGTGTTCGAGTGGGTGTATTTCGCTCGCCCCGATTCCACCATCGCCGGTACCTCGGTCTACCGGGCGCGCGAGAACATGGGCCGCCGGCTGGCCATGGAACATCCGGTCGCCGCCGACGTCGTGATCCCCGTGCCCGACTCCGGCACGGCCGCCGCCATCGGCTACGCCCGCGAGAGCGGCATCCCCTTCGGCCAGGGATTGATGCGCTCGCACTACGCCGGCCGCACCTTCATCGAGCCGTCGCAGTCGATCCGCCACTTCGGGGTGAAGCTGAAGCTGTCACCGGTGCGCGAGGTGCTCACCGGCAAGCGGGTCGTGGTGGTCGACGACTCCATCGTCCGCGGCACCACCTCGCGCAAGATCATGGAGATGATCCGGGCAGCCGGCGCGCGGGAGATCCACATGCGGATCAGCTCGCCGCCCACCAAGGGTCCCTGCCACTACGGCATCGATACGCCCTCCAGCGAGGAGCTGATCGCCTCCTCGAAGGAGGTGGAGGACATCCGCAAGTTCGTGGGAGCCGACTCTCTGGGTTACCTCTCGCTCGAGGGGCTCCACGCGGCGGTGGACCTGGACGGCGGCCGGACCCGCTCGGATGACGAGAACCACGGGCTGTGCGACGCCTGCTTCTCGAACAAGTACCCCATCACCGTCATCCCGCCCGCGCGGCTGCGCCAGCTGCACCTCATCTCCGCCTGACCGCGGGGCAGGGGATGGCCACCAGCACCACCTCCGTCCCGCTGGTCGAGGGCCCGCACCCCGACTCCGCCGCGCTGGACGGCCGCCTCCGGGAGCTGCAGGCCCGCTTCCCGCGGGCGTTCATCGATCGTTACCAGGCGCTGCTGCCCACCCTGGGCGCCGACGTGCTGGTCTGTCCGGGCGCCGCCCTGGTGGGGGACGTCCGCCTGGGTGACGACGTCTCGATCTGGTACGGCGCGGTCCTGCGCGGCGACCTGGCACCGGTGACGGTGGGGCGTGGGTCGAATGTGCAGGACGGATCGGTGCTCCATGTAGGGGATTTCAGCCCCTGTGTGGTGGGGTCCGAGACCGTCATCGGGCACCGGGTGATGCTGCACGGGTGCCGGGTGGAAGACGGCTGCATCGTCGGCATGCAGGCCACCGTGCTCGACGACGCCGTCATCGGCGCAGGCTCGGTGGTGGGCGCAGCGGCCCTGGTGACCCCCGGCACCGTGATCCCGCCGCGCAGCCTGGCCCTGGGCGCCCCCGCGCGCGTGGTGCGCACCCTCACCGCCGAGGACGAGGCCTTCCACCGCGCCCTGGCCGCCAAATACGTCCGCCTGAAAGAGAACTACCGTCGCGACAGCGCGCGAACTTTGCCGGGTTGAGCTTGGCGGCGAGGGAGGTGGCTGCTATCCTGCGCCGCCATGGAAATCGGTCCCCTGCGAGAGCGTGCGAGCAAGCTGGAGAGCCGCCTGCAAGTTCTCCGGGGGTATCTTTGACATCGACGGCAAGAAACGCTCCATAGCCGAGCTCGACGCGCGGGCCGGCGAACCCGATTTCTGGAACGACAGCGACAAGGCCCAGGGCGTCCTGAAGGAACAGGCGCGCCTGAAGGCCACCGTCGACAGTTTCGAGGCCCAGCTGCGCGCCATCGAGGACGCGCGCATCCTGATCGACCTGGCTGACGAGGCCAAGGACGAGGCCACCGCGGTCGAGGTCGCCACCACCTTGTCGGCCAGCGAAGCCGCGGTCGACAAGATGGAGTTCGCCCGCATGTTGTCCGGTCCCTACGACCGCAACGGCGCCCTGCTGTCGATCAACGCCGGCGCGGGCGGGACCGAGTCCCAGGACTGGGCCGAGATGCTGCAGCGGATGTACACCCGCTGGGCCCAGCGTCACGGCCACGAGATCGAGTTGCTGGACATCCAGCCCGGCGACGAGGCCGGCATCAAGAGCGCCACTCTGGCCATCCGGGGCGAGTGGGCCTACGGCTACCTGCGGGCGGAGGCGGGGGTCCACCGCCTGGTACGCATCTCCCCCTTCGACTCCCAGGCCCGCCGCCACACCTCCTTCGCCAGCGTGTTCGTCTACCCGGACATCGACGAGACAGTGAAAGTGGAGATCGACGAGAAGGACCTGCGCATCGAGACCATGCGCTCGGGCGGCGCGGGCGGCCAGCACGTCAACAAGACCGAGTCCGCCATCCGCATCACCCACGTCCCCACCGGCATCGCCGTCCACTGCCAGTCCGAGCGGTCGCAGCACAAGAACCGCTCGACCGCCATGCGCATCCTGCGATCGAAGCTGCTGGAGGTGGAGCAGCGCAAGCAGGAGGAAAAGATGGGCGGCATCCACGCCGCCAAGAAGGCCATCGAGTGGGGCAGCCAGATCCGTTCCTACGTGCTGGCGCCCTACCGTCTGGCCTCCGACCACCGCACCGAGCTCAAGGTCAGCAACGTGGATGCTGTCCTGGACGGCGACCTCGACGAGTTCATGGTCGCGATGTTGCTGTCGCTGGCCGGCGACCCGACCGCCCACAAGTCGGCGGGGGCACCGCGGGACGAGCAACCCGGTGACTAGGACGGCCTGTGGACGGCTGTGGATAACATCGGAAAACATCTGTATTTTCACGTGCCTGGAGACAAGTGCCCTGTGGACGAAACGTGGATGACCTGGTCATAACCCCATGGCCGACGAACGAGAGCTGATCGCCGAGCGCGAGCGGAAGGTGGCCGAGCTGCGCGGCGCCGGCCAGAACCCCTACGCCAACGGCTGGCAGCCCACCCACCTGGCCGCCGACCTGCTGGCCCGCTTCGCCCCGCAGCTGTCGCAAGCTGCCGCCGGCGGCAACGACGACGGCAAGGGCGGGCGCTCCGAGCCGGCCCCGCTGGCCGACGACCGCTTCGCCATCGGCGGCCGGATCGTGGCCCACCGGGGCTTCGGCAAGGCCACCTTCGTCAAGCTGCGCGATCGCAGCGGCGAGCTGCAGGCTTACATCAAGAAGGACGTGGTGGGCGAGGCCCGCTACGAGTTGTTTCGCAAGATCGAGCGCGGCGATTTCATCGGCGTGCGCGGCCCTGTGTTCATCACCAAGACCGGCGAGCTGACGGTCCTGGCCGAGTCGTTCGACATCTTGACCAAGTCCACCCGTCCGCTGCCCGAGAAGTGGCACGGCCTGCAGGACGTGGAGCTGCGCTACCGCCAGCGTTACGTCGACCTGATCGTGAACCCGGAGGTGCGCGAGGTGTTCCGCAAGCGGACCGCCATCGTGCGCCTGATCCGCCGTTTCCTCGACGAGCGCGGGTTCATGGAGGTGGAGACCCCCATCCTGCAGAGCCTGATCGGAGGCGCGGCCGCCCGCCCGTTCCGCACCCACCACAACGCGCTCGACCTCGAGCTGGTCCTGCGCATCGCCCCCGAGCTGTACCTCAAGCGACTCGTCGTAGGCGGCTTCGACCGCGTCTACGAGATCGGCCGGACCTTCCGGAACGAGGGGCTGTCGCGCAAGCACAACCCCGAGTTCACGATGCTGGAGTTCTATCAGGCCTACGCCACCTACGAGGACCTGATGAACTTGACCGAGGAGCTGTTCGTCACCCTGGCCGACGAGGTCTGCGGCGGCCGCACCATCAGCTACGAGGGTCGGCGGGTCGACCTCGCTGCCCCCTGGCCGCGCCTGCCCCTCAAGGACGCCATTGTCACCGCCTCGCGCACCGGCCAGTTGCCCGCCGGCCTGGAGCGCGCCGCCCTGGACGATCCGGCGGCGCTGGAGCAGTGGATCGACAAGCACGCGCTGAAGAGCCGCAACGACGAGCTGGGCTCGATGCTGCGCAAGTGCGACAGCCACGGCGAGCGGGTGGGGGCCCTGTTCGACTACGGCGGCGAGAACGCCATCCCCTGGGACCGCCCGGTGTTCGTGGTGGACTACCCCGCCGAGACGTCGCCGCTGTCCCGGCGCAACGACCAGGACCCCACCAAGGTCGACCGCTTCGAGCTGTTCATCGTGGGTCGCGAGCACGCCAACGCCTTCTCCGAGCTGAACGACCCCGCCGACCAGCGCGCCCGCTTCCAGCGCCAGGTGGACGCCAAGGCCCGCGGTCAAGAGGAGACCATGGACTACGACGAGGACTACTGCCGCGCCCTCGAATACGGCATGCCGCCCGCCGCCGGCGAGGGGATCGGGATCGACCGGCTGGTCATGCTGCTCACGGACCAGCCTTCGATCCGCGACGTCATCCTGTTCCCGCTGATGCGGCCGGAATGAGGGGGCGGCGTTGGCGATGAAACCCGGCCGCGGCTTCGAGTGGTTCGTCGCCTGGCGACACCTGCGCGACCCCCAGCGCCGCACCCGCCGCACCCTGTTCATCGGTGTCGGTCTGATTGCTCTGGGTCTGATCGCCGTGGGCGTTTCGGCCTGGTTCGGCCGCCACTATCAGCCGCAGCTCGGCTTCTTCCGGGGCCGGCCGCCGCTGCTGGTGGACTATCTGCGCCAGGGCGGGATCATCGGCATCATCCTGGGCGTCATCATCAGCTATCTCGGCAGATTGTTTGCGAGCTTCACGGTGTTCACCGCGATCTCGACCTTCGGGGTCTTCCTCGGAACCTTCTCGCCCATCATCGCGCTGTCGGTGATGTCGGGGTTCGAGGCCGACCTCAAGGGCAAGATCCGCGGAGCCAAGGCGGACATCGTGGTCACCCGCGCAGACGACAAGCCGTTTCTCGACTGGAAGGACGTGCGCACCCGCATCAACCGGGTGGCAGGGGTGCTGGCGTCCACGCCGTACATCGAGAGCGAGGTCATGCTCAACGCAGCTGGCTCACCCGCGGGCGTGGTGCTGCGCGGGATCGACCCCGACAGCGCGTCCGGTGTGCTGGACCTCAACCGCACCCTGCGTGAGGGCCACATCGACGACCTGGCCCACCCCGAGCGGGTCAAGCCGGCAATGCCGCCGCGGGCGCTGACCGACGACGACACCCATTTCGGAGCGGACGAGGCCGACGACGAAGCCTTCAAGAACGGCGAGCAACCCGGGCCGGCGCTCAAGCGCCCCCGCTCGCCGGGGGCGGCGGTGCCCGAGACCCCGGCGGTGTTGCCCACGGTCATCCTGGGCGAGGAGCTGTACGGCCGCAACCTCCGGGTCTACGTGGGCAGCGACCTGGAGGTGGTCTGCCCCATGTGCCAGCTGGCGCCCAGCGGGCTGCGCCCCCACGTGCAGCGCTTCCGGGTGGCGGGTCATTTTTACAGCGGGATGTATGAATTCGACTCCAAGCTGGCCTACATCTCCCTGGAGGCTGCTCAGAGATTCCTGGGCTTGGCCGGCGAGGTGACAGGGATCGACGTCCGCACCGCCAGCCCCGAGCACGCCGGTCGGGTCGCCGACGCCATCAAGGCGGTATTGCCGCCGTACTACGAGATCCGTTCCTGGCAGGAGCTGAACCGGGGCCTGTTCATGGCCCTGCGGCTCGAGAAGATCGCGATGTTCATCGTGCTCACCTTCATCGCGCTGGTGGCGTCCTTCTCGATCGTCTCGAACCTGATCATGATGGTCACCGAGAAGGGCCGTGAGGTGGCCATCCTCAAGGCCATGGGCGCCGGCGACGGGTCGATTCGCAGAGTGTTCCTTGCGGAGGGCCTGTACATCGGCCTGCTCGGCCTCTCCGTCGGGGTGACCTTCGGCGTCACGGGATGTTTCCTCATCCGGAATTTCGGGCTGCCGCTCCCGACGGACGTCTATTACATCAGCCAGCTGCCGGTGGTGATGCGCGCGGGTGAGATTGCCACCGTGGCCCTGCTCGCGCTGCTGCTGTGCTGTCTGGCCACCCTGTACCCCGCCAGCCTGGCCTCACGCATGCGCCCGGTCGATGGTCTCCGCTACGAATGACCACCCTCACCGGCCGCCTACGAGGCCGCGTTGACTTCGGATAAGGCGGCCGCTACAAGTGCGAGACCCGATGAGTCCGCTGGCTGATTCAACCGCCTCCACCGCCGCTGCGGTCACCGGTGCGGGCGGGGTTCACCTGCAGGTCGAGCGGGTGACCAAGCTCTTCCAGCACGGCGGCCGCACCCTGGGGGTGCTCAAAGGCATCAACCTCGAGCTGCGGCCGGGCGAGGTGGTGGCGGTGGTGGGCGCCTCGGGCGTGGGCAAGTCGACCCTCTTGCACATCATAGGCACCCTGGATGCCCCCAGCGAGGGCCGGGTCCTCTTCGACGGGGTGGACGTGACCACCCTGAATCCGACCCAGCTGGCCGATTTCCGCAACCGGCACATCGGATTCGTGTTCCAGTTCCACCACCTGCTGCCCGAGTTCACCGCCCTCGAGAACGTCATGATGCCGGGCCTGATCCACCGACTGCCCCGCCGGGAGTGCACCCAGCGGGCCGAGACCCTCCTGGTGCGGGTCGGCCTGAAAGAGCGCATGTCCCACCGCCCCGGCGAGCTATCGGGCGGCGAACAGCAACGGGTGGCCCTGGCCCGCGCCCTGCTGCTGGCCCCGCGGCTGCTCCTCGGTGACGAACCCACCGGGAACCTGGACACCAAGACCAGCCGGGAGATGCACGACCTGTTCTTCGAGCTCAACCGCGAGCTGGGCATGACCGTCCTGCTGGTCACCCACAATGACGAACTGGCCGCCCAGACCATGCGCCGGGTGCGGATGGTCGACGGCCTGATAGGGGAGGAGCGCTGAGGAAAGCGCGCGCGATGCTGTCAGCGCCCCCGCCACCCCCACCCTGGCCCGCGCCACCCGGTTTCCTCCGGTCCTCCGCACGCACGCCCGTGCGCCTGCTGGTCTGCGCGCTGACCCTGCTGCCGGCGGGGACGGTGCTGGCCCAGACCGCCCCGCACCCGGATGCCGGCGCGCCCCCCGCCGGCGGCGACGCGGGCGCTCCCATGCCCGGTGAGGCGGCGGCTGCCGCCCAGGCGCAGAAGCCCGAGCTGCTGTCGCTGGAAGTGAAGAAGGTCCAGTTCCGCGGCAACCGGAAGGTCGAGGACGATGCTCTGCGGGTCAACCTGCGGACGGTCCCGGGCGCCCAGCTGACCCAGGACCTCCTGCGCGAGGACGTGCGGGCGATCTGGCGGATGGGTTTCTTCGAAGACGTGCAGGTGGAGGCCAATCCCTTCGAGGGCGGGGTGGCGGTGGTGTTCGTGCTGAAGGAGAAGCCGTCCATTCGCAAGATCTACGTGTCCGGCCACGAGGAGGTGGGCCTGACCAAGATCAACGAGGTCCTGGACATCAAGAAGGAACAGATCCTCGACCTCGCCAAGATCAAGAAGAACATGGAGAAGATCCGCGAGCTGTACCTGCAGCGCGGATATTACATGGCCGACGTCACCCACGAGCTGAAGCGGGTGGGGGCCAGCGAGGTCGACGTCTACTTCCGGGTGCACGAGAACGCCAAGGTCGAGGTCCGGCGGGTCAACTTCGTCGGCAACAAGGCGGCCACCGACCAGGAGCTGCGTTCGGTGATGTTGACCCAGGAGACGGACCTGCTGTCGTTCGTCACCACCGCCGGCACCTACCGCGAGGACGTCTTCCAGCGCGACATGTTGCTGCTGCAGTCCTATTACCAGGACCGCGGCTACATCTACGTCAAGATCCACGACCCCAAGTTCGAGCTGTCGCCCGACAAGCGTTCGCTGTACATCACCATCCCCATCGAGGAGGGCAACGCCTACACCCTCGGCAAGATCGAGTTCCACGGCGACATGCTGGAGGACGAGGAGAAGGTGCGGCAGCGCCTGCGCGCCAAGAGCGGCGAGACCTTCAGCCGCTCCAAGCTGGGGCAGGACATCCAGGAGCTGACCGAGCAGTACCGCGACAAGGGCTACGCCTACGTCAACGTCATCCCCCAGACCAACGTCGACGAGAACAAGCGGCTGGTCGACGTCACCTACGAGATCCAGCGGGGCAAGGAGGTCACCTTCGCGCGCATCAATATCCGCGGCAACACCCGCACGCGCGACAAGGTGATCCGTCGAGAGATGCGCATCGTGGAGGGTGAGCCCTACAACAGCACCCGCCTGGAGGTCTCCAAGCGCCGGGTCAACGCCCTGGGCTTCTTCGAACGGGTCGATGTCTCCGAGAAACGCGGCGACAACGACGATCAGATGGAGGTCAACGTCGAGGTCACCGAGCGGCAGACCGGCGCCTTCCAGATCGGGGCCGGCTTCTCCTCGGCCGAGAACTTCATCTTCCAGGCCCAGATCTCCCAGAACAACCTGTTCGGACGAGGCCAGTCGCTGTCGTTGCAGGCCATGCTGTCGGGCCTGCGGCAGATCTTCCTGCTCTCCTTCGAGGAGCTGTATTTCCTCGATACCAACTGGAGCTTCGGCTTCAACCTCTACAACCAGTTCCAGTACTACCCGGCCTTCAACCGCACCTCCCGGGG
>JBKPRZ010000787.1:0-12563 GCA_046734815.1 Myxococcota bacterium
TACCTGGGCTGTCCCACCGCCGAGGTGCAGGCCGCCGCGGCGGTGGTGGCGGAAGCCCTGGCGCACCCGCTGCTGCGGCGGGCGTCGGCAGCCCAGGCCCAGGGCGGCTGCCGCCGCGAGCTGCCGCTGTCCCTGCGGCTGCCCGACGGCGCCGTGCTGGACGGCGTGGTCGACCTGGCCTTCCGCGAGCGGCCGGACGAGCGCTGGATCGTGGTCGACTTCAAGACCGATCTGGCGGTGGGCGGCGCCAGCCGCGCCGTGTACGAGGAGCAGGTGCGCCTGTACGCCCGCGCCATCGCCGAGGCCACCGGCTGCCCCGCGCAAGGTGTGCTCCTGTACGTCTAGAGAGCACGTCCTGAACCAGGTTCAGTAGCCAAGGGAGCCGTCAGCGCCTAACCTCCCGGGCCATGAACAGGTGTCTGCTGGTGCCGCTGCTGTCCCTGACTGCCTGCGCCGGGGTGGCGGCGAAGAATCCCCCCGCCCCCACCCCGCCCCGCGCGTCCGGCCTGGACCGCGCCGGCTTCGACGAGAAGGTCCGTCCGCAGGACGACCTCTACCGCCACGTCAACGGGCGATGGCTGGAGGTCACCGAGATCCCGCCCGACAAGTCGAACTACTCGATGTTCGCCAAGCTGGAGGACGACGCCCGCGCGCAGATCCGCGCCCTGGTCGAGGAGCTGGCCAGCAAGCCGCAGCCGGCCGGCAGCAACGAGCAGAAGATCGCCGACTTCTACCGGTCCTTTCTCGACGAGGCCACCGCCGACAAGCTGGGCCTGGCCCCGCTGCAGGCGGACCTGCAGCGCATCCGCAAGCTCGGCAGCAAGCGTGAGGTGGCCCAGGAGATCGGCCGTCAGCAGCGCCGGGGCCTCCCGTCGCTGATCAACAGCGAGATCAAGCAGGACGCCAAGGAAGCCACCGCCTACATCCTCTATCTGGGGCAGGGCGGGCTGGGCCTGCCCGACCGCGACTTTTACCTGAGCGACGACGCCAAGATGGAGGCCAATCGCAAGGCCTACCGCGCCTACATGGAGCAGGTGCTGTCGCTGGCCGGCCACCGGGACGGCGACGCCCTGGCCGAGAAGGTCTTCGCGCTGGAGCTGGAGCTGGCCCGCGGGCACTGGACCCGGGCCGAGACCCGCGACCGGGACAAGACCTACAACAAGGTGCTCACCACCGAGCTGCGGACCCTGGCGCCGGCGATCGAATGGACGGCGCTGTTCGAGGGGATGCACGCGCCCGCCTCGACGGCGGTGATCGTGGAGGAACCGTCCTATCTGAAGGCCGCCTCGGCCGCGCTGGACAAAACGCCGCTGCCCACCTGGCGGACCTACCTCGAGTGGCGGCTGCTGAACGCGTACGCTCCGCTGCTGTCCGCGCCCTTCGTGAAGGCCCACTTCGGCTTCCACGGCACCACCCTGAGCGGCATCGAGACCAACGAGGAGCGCTGGAAACGCGCGCTGCGGGCCATCGACCAGCTGCTGGGCGAGGCGGTCGGCCGCCTGTACGTCGAGCGCCACTTCCGGCCCGAGGCCAAGGCCAGGATGGTCGAGCTGGTGAACAACATCCGCCAGGCCTTCGGCGGCGGGATCGACGGGCTGCCCTGGATGTCCGACGCCACCAAGCAGCAGGCGCGCACCAAGCTGGCCAAGTTCGTCACCAAGATCGGCTACCCCGACCACTGGCGGGACTACTCGCGCCTCAGCATCCAGCCGGGCGACCTGGTGGGCAACGTCGCCCGCGCGACCGAGTTCGCCGCCGATCGCGACCTGGCCAAGCTGGGGCACCCGGTCGATCGCAGCGAGTGGTTCATGACCCCGCAGACGGTCAACGCCTACTACAACGACACCTTGAACGAGATCGTCTTCCCGGCCGCCATCCTGCAGCCGCCCTTCTTCGATCCCCAGGCCGACGACGCAGCCAACTACGGCGCCATCGGGGCGGTGATCGGACACGAGCTGAGCCACGGCTTCGACGACCAGGGGCGCAAGTCCGACGGCGACGGGAACCTGCGCGACTGGTGGAGCCCCGAGGACGCCGCCCGCTTCAAGGACAAGGCCTCCCGGCTGGTCTCGCAGTACCACGACTTCCAGCCCCTGCCCGGCCAGAACGTCAACGGCCAGCTCACCCTGGGCGAGAACATCGGTGACCTGGGCGGCCTGACCATCGCCTACCGCGCCTACCGGCTGTCGCTGGCCGGCCGCGAGCCGCCCACCATCGACGGCACCACCGGCCCGCAGCGTTTCTTCATGGGGTGGGCCCAGATCTGGCGGCGCAAGTACCGCGAGCCCGAGCTGCGCCGGCGCCTGGTGACCGATCCCCACTCGCCCGCCGAATACCGCGTGCTCGGGGTGGTGGCCAACATGCCCGAATACCACGAGGCCTTCGCGGTCAAGCCGGGCGACAAGGCCTTCCGCCCCGAAGACCAGCGGGTCAAGATCTGGTGAGCAGACGGCGGGCCGGTCGATCAGCCCGCCGTGGGGGCCGGGCTCTGGCGGACGTGCACCCAGACGTGGATGTGGGGCGCACCCCGGAAGAACCACAACATGGCCGGGCCCTCGATCTGCCAGACGTCCCACATCCCGTCGCCGCCGAGGTCGCGCCCCTTGAAGAAGGCCATGTGCAGATTGTCCAGCCCCTGCGCCTCGACCAGCTTCATAGCCTCGTCGGCGTCCCCCTTGCGGAAGGGGGCCAGCAGATCACCGAGCACCTGGCGGACGAGGCCCTTCTGATCGCCTGACAGCGCCTGCAGCGGAATGCCGGGCAGCCCCCGCTTCTTCCCGGTCAGCTTCACCGTGTCGCTGCCCGCCTCGCCCCGCGGCTCGTCCAGCAGCGCCTGCGCCCGCTGCTTGCCGTCCAGGGCCTTCCAGACCTGGTTGGCCCGCACCGCCTGGAACCAGTAGGCGTTTCCGGGATGGTCGGGCTTCTCGGTCCCCGAGTCGCCGGCCTGATGACCGTAGAAGATCGGCCCGCCGAAGGCCGCGCCCTCGACCGCGTCGCCGTCGCAGCGGCGGGTGACGTGCCGGCCGGTGATCACCAGCTCGAACTTGCCCCCGGGCTGGCCGAACAGCGCCGCCGAGCAGCCGTTCTCGAAGCCGTCGCCGTTCTGATCGTGCACGGTGGCGGCCCAGACCCGGTCGGCGTATTCGGGGCTGTGCATGCCGCGGAAGATCTCGCGCAGCATGGCCTGCTGGTCCTTGTCGAACACCTTGCCGATCGGCTCGGTGATCTCCCAGTTGTTGTCGACCTTCGACCGCAGCGGGTGGTCGAAGGGGAAGGCCACCACCTTCTTCTGCTCGGGCCGCAGGCTCTTCCACAGAGAAGCGGCCAGTGTCTCGGAGGAGGGCTTCGCCGCCGCGGCGGCCAGACCCGGGAAGGCTGCCACTGCGGAGGCGGCTTTCAGGAACACCCGTCTGCCCACGTCTTGTGACATGGGCGCCACTCTATCACCGCCCTCCGCGGCCCCCGGGCGGAGCCGTTCGTGGTCACCCGGCCGTCAGGCTTCAACCGCCCGGACTCGCCGGCCGCCAGGCGGCCATCCGACGCCGGCACCGACTGACCCCTCGCGTTGAACAGGCCGGACCGCGCTGCCGATCCAGCGCTGGGACGAAGCTGGGCATCCGCCGCGAGCAGGACCCGCACCCGGGGGCACCGCTCCCTTTTCATTTCTGCTCCATCTCGTGGGCAGGCCCTGTTTTCGGCCACTTCCCCGTCGACGCGACGCAAGTATCGCGCTTACATTAGCGTCCACGTGAAGGGCGAGCGTGGGTCCATTTCCGGAGGCATCCCGATGAAGCAGCAAGGGCACCTGTTCCGTGAACCGCGCGCCGCCGGCGGCATCTCCCGCCGTCAGTGGTTGCGGAGCGCTTCGCTGGCAGCGGCCGCCGCTCCGTTCGTGGGTCGGTCGCGGGTCGCCCGCGCCGCCGGTTCTCCGATGCGGCTGGTCTGCTGGCCGATGATGAACGGCGCCGACTCGGGCGCGTTCTATCCCGCCGGGGCGGCCACCCAGCTCAGCCTGATCACCGAACCGCTGCGCAAGTACGCCAACCTGGTCACGTTCATCAAGGGCGTCGACATCGCCGGGTCGACGAACCACTACGCCGTCCGCAGCACCTACTCCGGCTTTCCGGTCTCCGACTACACGGCGCCCGATCCGACCGTCAAATCGGTGGACCAGCTGGTGGCCGATTCGATCGAGGCGCAGTCGGCGACCCCGATCAAGTCTCTGCACCTCGGCGCCATCCCGGCCGACACAATCAACTACTACCAGCGGCTGGGCCGGAACACGTTCTTCTTCGCGCCCCGCCCGGTCGACTACGAGGCCAACCCGGTCACCGCCTTCGACCGCACCTTCGGCGGCGCCCCCAGCTCGAACGGCCCCACGTCCGGCGCACCCGACTTCAGCAAGGACCTGCTGGGCGTGGTCAACGCCGAGATGAACGAGCTGACCGCCGAGCTCGGCACCGGATCCAGCAGCGAGCTGGCCAAGCTGAAGCTGCACCAGGAGGCCTGGGGCGTGGTCGAGCCCAAGCCGCAGATGACGGTGGGCATGAGCGCCGCCGCTCTGGCCGCGCCGATGCCCTCGGTCGAGAAGCTGCGGCCCAAGCTGCAGGGCAACCCGCGCGACGCTTACAAGTACGAGTTCTACAGCGACATCTTCGACGCCCAGGTCGACATCATGGCCCGCGCGCTGGTCGCCGGGCTGACCCGGGTGGCGACCCTGCAGGCGGGCGCCGCCGACAACAACGTCATCGTGCCGGTCGGCCCGGGCTACCCGCACCACCTCACCTCCCACGGTGACCAGACCATCTACAACCAGCTGCAACGCTGGTACTTCACCAAGCTGGCCCGGTTCGCCGAGGCGCTGGACGTCCCCGACCCGCTGGATCCAGGCGGCAAGACGGTCTTGCAGAACACCCTCATCGTCATCATCGCCGAGTGTCTGCCGGTCGGCCACGGCAGCATCGGCGTCCCCGCCATGTTGCTGGGCACCGCCGGCGGCAAGGTCCGGCCCGGCATGATCGCCGGCAGCGGCATCACCAACAAGGTGCTGCTCTCCTCGGTGCTCAACCTCTTCGGTGTGGCACCCGCGCAGTTCGGCAACACCACCATCCCGGAGCTCCGGTCATGAGCAGCAAGAACCTGATCCTGACGTCGGCCGTCTTTGGTCTGGTCGGCCTGGTGGGTCTCGGCACCGCCTGCACCGGCGAGGCCGTCGACAACGGCTTCAGCGGTCCGCAAGGCGGCGGCCGTCCCCCCGGCGCCCCCGGTGCGGGCAACAACCCCGGCACCAACCCGGGTGTCCCCGGCGCGCCCGGCTCGAACCCCGGTGTCCCCGGTGCGCCCGGCTCGAACCCCGGCGTTCCCGGCGCGGGTAACAACCCGGGCGGCACGCCTGGCGCCGGCCCGGGCGCGGTTCCCGCCGCGCCCTCGGCCCAGACCGCCTGCTCGAACGACGGCAAGGAGAGCATCGGCAAGCGCTCGCTGCGCCGGCTGACGATCTCCGAGCTGGACGCCACCGTCCGCGCCGCCTTCGGCCTGGACCGCGCGCAGTGGGCCGGTCCGACCGTGCCCCCCGACCCCGGCTCGATCGACGGCTTCAACAACAACGTCGACCGGCTGACCGTCGGTCCCGACTACGAACGTGGTCTGCTGGAATCGAGCCGCGCGGTCGCCCGGGTGGTGTCCAGCCGCGAGGTGCTGGGCAAGCTCCTGCCTTGCGGCCTCGGCACCGGTGACGGCACCACCATGGTTCCGTGCGCGGCCCAGTTCGTCCAGCTGTTCGGGCCCAAGCTGTACCGCCGGCCGCTGACCCAGGCCGAGAGCATGCGCTACGCGGACCTGATGCTGAAGACCGGCCGCGCCGCCTTCACCAACTTCGCGTACTGGGCCACCTTGACGATGTTGCAGTCGCCGCGGTTCCTCTACCGCAGCGAGCTCGGCACCCTGGACGCGGCCACCGGCAAGTACAAGCTGTCCTCCTACGAGATCGCCAGCGCGCTGTCGTACACCTTCACGGGCGGCCCGCCGGCGCCCGACCTGATGATGCTGGCCGCCGCCAACCGGCTGCAGACGCCCGACGACATCGAGGCCGCCGCCCGCAACCTGGTCTACGACGCCGGAGGCAAGGTGAAACCCGCCTTCGCCGCCATCATGCAAAGCTTCGTCAGCGACTGGGTAGGCCTGTCGACCCTGTCGAACATCGAGAAGGACCCGACCGCCTTCCCGGGCTTCAAGGCGGTGCAGGACGCGATGGCCGAGGAGACCCGTCGCTTCGTCTCGGCCTCGCTGCTGGAGACCAAGGGCACCCCCGTCGACCTCCTGACCGCGCCCTACACCGTGGTGAACAGCGCTCTGGCCCAGTACTACGGGCTGCAGGGCGCGGGCGCCGACTACACCAAGGTGGCGCGTCCGCCCGGCTGGGGCGTCGGTCTGCTGGGCCAGGGCAGCTTCCTGTCGGTGGAGGCGCATGGCCTGAAGACCTCACCCACCAAGCGTGGCTACTTCGTTCGTACGCGCCTGCTGTGCCACGTGGTGCCGCCGCCCCCGCCGGTGGTGGGCGATCTGCCCCCGCCCACCGAGGGCGAGACCACCCGGCAGCGCTACGAGATGCTTCACGCGGCCAACCCGGGCTGCAAGGCCTGCCATCAGAGCATCGACCAGATCGGTTTTGCCTTCGAGCACCTGGACGCCACCGGCCGTTACCGCGACAAGGAAGGCCGGTTCGACATCGACGACAGCGGCGTGGTCACGAACACCAGCGCCGGCGACCTGACCTTCAAGGGCGCGACCGAGATGGCCACCGCCGTCTCGAAGCTGCCCGAGGTCGCCGACTGCGTGGGCTCGTACGCCGCCGCCTACGCCTTCGGCGTCGACAAGTCCAACGCCACCTGCCTGATCACCAACGCCGCCCAGAAGCTGCGCAGCGGGGCCAGCCTGGTCGACTTCTTCATCAGCATGGTCCGGTCCGAGCACTTCCGCTTCCGCAATCCCTGACCGGCCGCGCCTCCGACCCGCTGCCAGGCTCCACGGCCCGGGAAGTTTCCGGGCCTCCTCCGTCCTGGAAGGGGCAATATCTGCCCCCGGAGGGTTCCTCATGGCCGTGCGGTCGTTCCAGACGCTGCTGACCGTCTGTCTGTTCGCAATTCCGACTGCTTCCCTGGGCAGCGGCGATGCCGTCCTGGAAAGCCCGGCGCTGCGGCTGGAAGTCACCGCCAGCCCGTATTCCTACCGGCTGATCGAGAAGGCCACCGGCCAGGCGCTGGTGGTCCAGAGCGCGACCACCTTCACGGTCGGGGCCACCGCCTTCACCGCCACCGCCGCGACCGGCCTGGCCAGCGATGGCGTGACTCTGAGCGGTGATCTGGTCCTGGCCGGCACCGGCGAGACCGGGCACGTGGCCTTCACCTTCAGCAGCCCCGAGGTGCTGCAGGTCAGCCTGACCCACAACCAGAACGTCCCCGTCCAGGTCAAGGAGCAGTTCGACGATCAGCAGGAGCACTACTACGGAATCTGGGAGTACCCGTTCGGCGGCAACCTGGACAACCGCGGCAACGACGCCGAGTTGCTGGGCGTGGGGCAGAACACCGGCTCGTATTACACCAGCGCGCGGGCGCCCTTCTACGTCACCTCCCGGCGCTACGGCATCTACGCCCAGTCCACCGCCCAGGGCCACTACACGGTGGCGGTCGGCGGCAAGACCAGCTTCTCCTTCCGCGCGCCCCAGCTGCGCTACCACGTCATCTACGGTCCGGCGCCGGCGCAGGTGCTGGCCCGGTACGCGGCGGTCGCGGGGGGGCCCTTCATGCCGCCGACCTGGGCCTTCGACTCGATCTGGTGGGCCGACGACTTCCACGCCGACCTCCACAACGCCAGCAACGCCCAGGGGAACGTCCTGGACCTGGCCAGCCAGCTGCAGTCCCGCCACCTGCGCGCGTCGGCGGTCTGGATCGACCGCCCCTACGGCACCGGGCTCAACGGCTGGGGCAACATGGACTTCGACGCCGGCTTCCCCAACCCGCCGCAGCTGGTGAGCGATCTGCACGCCCGGGGCCTGAACCTGCTGCTGTGGATCGCCAACCGCGCCTGGAACACGCTGTACAACGAGGGCACGGCCCAGGGCTTCCTGTTCCCGGGCAGCTCGACCCTGGGCCCGGCCGCCGATCTGCGGATCCCCGGCGCCTACAGCTGGATGCTCGGCAAGCTGAACACGTTCGTCGCCCTGGGCATCAAGGGATACAAGATCGACCGCGGCGAGCAGGGCGAGCACCCGGACGCGGTCCAGAACGAGAACGTCGACCTGTTCGCGCAGGTGGCCGACGAGGGGCTGGCCGCCGCCAACGGGCCCGACCATCTGGTATTCGCCCGCAACCTCCACGACACCGGCCGCCGCCACGCCGCCGTCTGGAACGGCGATTCGGCCAGCAGCTTCACCGGCCTGGCGTACTCGGTGACCGCCGGCCTGCGCAGCGGAGCGCTGATGATGCCGATGTGGGGCTCGGACACCGGCGGCTATCTCCGATCGTCGAACGCGCCCAGCGAAGAGCTGTTCGCCCGCTGGCTGGAGCTCAGCGCCTTTTGCCCCATGATGGAGGTCCTGGTCGGCGGCGGCCACACCCCCTGGTACAACTATTCGTCGGCCCTGGTGGACATCGCCCGCAACCAGACCGCTCTGCACCACGACCTGATCCCGTACACGAGGTCGTTCCTGCGCGCGGCCACCACCAGCGGGGCGCCGGTCATGCGGCCGCTGGCGTTCGCCTATCCCGACGACGCCGGCGTGGCCAACCGATCCGACGAATACCTGTACGGCAGCGAGCTGCTGGTCGCGCCGGTCCTGGCCGCCGGCGCCAGCAGCCGCAGCGTGTACCTGCCCGCCGGCCGCTGGCTGGATTACCGCGACCTCAGCACCATGTACAGCGGCCCGCAGGCCCTGAGCATCGGCGCACCCCTGGCCAGCATCCCGGTCCTCGTGCGCGAGGGCGGCATCGTACCGCGCGGGGACATCCTCCGGAGCAACGACAACTGGACCGCGGGCTGGGCCCCGGTCCTGCACGTCGAGCTGTACCCGTCGACCAGCCAGCCCAGCGCCTTCGACTACGACACCGACTCCGGCGTCCAGACCATCACCATGACCCCGGCTGCCGGCGACCTGTCGATCGCCTTTCCCGACCTGGGGACGAACGGCGACCTGCGCATCCACCTGCGCCCCGGTTTCACGGGCGTCACCCGCAACGGGGTGCCCCTGTCGGCCGGCACCGATTACGTCTACGACAGCGCCGCGCGCCTGTTGACCGTGCCGTTCACCGGCGCCACCACGGTGGTGGTGCAGGCCGCCAGCGGGCCCTTCGCCGGTTACCGCGAGGGCGAAGATCCCGCCAACACGCGGGCAGGCAACGCCGCCGTGGCCGCCTGCTCGGCCTGCTCGGGGGGCTCGAAGATCACCGGCCTGGGCCCGGGCGGCTCGCTCACGGTCAACGGGATCAGCGGCGGCGCCGCGGGCAGCTACCCCCTGGTGATCAGCTACCTCACCAAGGGCAGCAAGACGTTCTTCCTCAGCGTGAACGGCGGCAGTGCCCGCGCGGTCACGGTCAGCGGCAAGAGCACCACCACCCCGGCCACCACCACGATCACGGTCGACCTGATCGCGGGACCGAACACGCTCCGCTTCTTCAACGACAGCAACGCAGCGCCGGACCTGGACCGCGTCGTGATCCCGTGAAACGCGGCGCCCTCGTGCACCAGGTCGCTCCGGCCTGACGCGGGGGGGGCCGCCTGTCAGGCGCGCTGGCACGTGGGATGCTTGATGGACCCGTGGGAGGTGCACATGATCTTCGCGGCGTTGTTCCTGTTCCTGCTGGCCGTTGCGCTCCTGGGACTCGGGTTCTCAGGAGTCATCCACGGCGCCGCCGGTCTGGCGAGCGTAACGTTGCTGCTGGCTCTCGTAACGTATGCGATCAGTGTCGCTTCTACTTTGCGATACCGCCGGCATGCCTAAGAACCGCACCCCGCGCCCCGCCCGGATCTTCGCTGACTCTTAGCCTGGGACCGGGCGGGCCGCGCCGGGAGCTTCTTTCATCGGCGTCACCGCCACCGACCCGAACCGCAACACCAGGGTGCCCAGCGCGCCCGCGACCACCGATCCGGCCAGGACGGCCAGCTTGGCCACGTCCGCGTCGACGCCGGCGAAGGCACGGTCGGCCATCAGCAGCGCCATGGTGTCACCCACGCCGCACAGGAGCGCGGCGCCGACGAACTGGCGCAGCGACAACCCCTCGGGTGGCACCGCCAGCCGCGCGGCGATCGCCAGACCCGACGACACCAGGATGCCCAGCGGCTTGCCGATCACCAGCCCGAGCAGGATGCCGGTGAACACGCGCCCGGCGTCCGGGGACGACAGGTCGCCGGTGATCCGCACGCCCGTCGCCGAGAAGGCAAACATCGGCAAGATCAGGAAGGCGCTCCACGGCGCCACCGCGCGCTCGATGCGCTCGGCCGGCGACAGCAGCCGCGAGGCCGCGGCCGAGAGGTTGAGAACCGTCCACTCCCACACCGGCTGCCCCTGCAGCTCCGCCTCGCTGCGCCCCTCGCGCCGGGCCTCGCGCTCCTCGTGCTCCAGCGCGGCCAGCGCGGTCGCCGCCTGGGCCAGCAAGGTCGAGGGGCTGGGCGGCGGTCGCGTGGGCAGCGACACCGCCAGCAGCACCCCGGCCAGCGCGGCGTGCACGCCCATCGCGTGCAGCCCCAGCCACAGCGCCAGGCTGACCACCAGATAGGGCCAGATGGCATACACCCGGGCCCGGTTGAACCCGATCAGCACCAGCCAGGCGGCCAGCACCACCAGCCCGTACACCGGCGCGAACGACCGCGGGTAGAAGATCGCCAGAGTCAGCACCGACAGGATGTCGTCCACCACCGCCAGCGCGGCGACGAACACGCGCAGGCCCAGGGGCACGCGATCGCCCAGCACGGCCAGCAACCCCAGCGCGAAGGCCACATCGGTGGCGGTGGGCACCGACCACCCGCGCGCGGCCGGCCCCCGGTTCAGCAGCAGGTAGATCAGCGCCGGCGCCACCACGCCGCCCACCGCCGCCACGATCGGCAAGGTGGCAGCCCGGCGGTCCATCAAGGCGCCGGCGGTCATCTCCCGGCGAATCTCCAGTCCGACCAGCAGGAAGAACACCGAGAGCAGGGCCTCGGAGAACCACTCCCGCACCGTCAGCGACAGCAACTGGCCCACCGGTCCCACCACCAGCGGCAGGTTCATCAGCCGCTGGTAAAGGGGAGCCAGCGGGCTGTTGGCGCACACGATGGCCAGCAGCGCGGCGATCAGCAACACCAGCCCTGCCGAGGTGGGCAGGCTGGCGAACACCCGCGCCGAGCGGTGGACCCGGGCGGCGATAGGCCGCTGCAGCGCCTCGCGCATGGACTGGAAGTCCCAGGCCCCGTCGTAGCGGAGCCCATCGACGAACAGGGTCGGCGTGCCGGTGACCCCGTTGCCGCGCCCGTCGGCCACGTCCTCCTCCACCCGGGCGGCCAGCTCCGGGTCGGCCAGATCGCGCTCGAACCGCTCGACGTCCAGGTCCAGCTCGCGCGCCAGCTGCACCAGATCGTCAGCGACGATGGGCGGCTCGCGCGCGAACAGGCGGTCGTGCATCTGGAAGAAGCGCCCCTGCCGGGCAGCCGCCTCGGAGGCCCGCGACGCCAGGGTGGCCCCCGGGTGCGCGCGCTCGTTGGGGAAATGCCGGAAGACGTAGACCAGCCGGTCGCCGACCGCCTCGCGCAGCCGCCGGTACACCTGCTGCAAGCGGCGGCAATACGGACAGAAGTAGTCCTCGTAGGCCACCACCACCACGGCGTCGGGGGCGGGCTGGCCCCGGGCGTGGTCCCGCTGCGGATCGAACGGCCGCCGCAGCTTCAGTCTCCCCGGCTCGTCGTGGGCCATCCGGGGCTCATAACACGACCGGGCCTGCCGGGCCCGTCGCCTGCCGCAGATCAGCGCTTGCGGGGCTTCTTCTTCTCGAGGCGCATGTGGATGGTGCCCACCGAGTTGCCGGTGATGTCCATCTGCTCGATCTCGTAGCCGTCCGCGATGGCGGTGACGTTGTGGATCTGCCCCCTGGTCAGCGGCGCCGGATTGGAGGGGATCGGCTTGCCGTCGACGTAGATGCGGCTGTGGGCCGGAACCACGTTGAACGTCACCCAGACCACCTCGTCCGGCTTCTCGGCCGGCGGCGGCGGCTTGCGGCTGGAGGCGATCAGGCTCTTGATGGCACCGGCCGGGTTCTTCAACGCCTGGCTGTCCAGCACCGGGGGCTTGCGCAGCAGCAGAAAACCCGCCGCGCCCCCCACCGCCGCCACCGCCAGCACGGCGGCGATCAGCTTGCCCGACCGGCGTCGCCGCCGCGGGGCCCAGTCCTCCTTCTCGTACATCACCGCGGGCGGCGGCGTGCCTTCGGTGGAGCCCGCCGCTGGCGCGGGGGCGCTGGCCGGCCGCACGACGGCGGCCGGATTCTGCGCCGCCGCGGGCCGCCTGGGCGCGGCCGGAGCCAGGTCGACCAGCTGGGGCG
>JBKPRZ010000788.1:0-4507 GCA_046734815.1 Myxococcota bacterium
GGTCTGTACAAGCCGTGGACCGCCTCGCTGGACGAGGGGTGGACGCGGTGGGTGCTCGAGCAATACGGCTTTTCGCCCAAGCCGCTGGACAACAAGACCATCCGCGCCGGCAACCTGCGCGCGCACTGGGACACGATCATCTTGCCCAGCATGGACAAGGAGCTGATCGCCACCGGGCGCGCCAAGCGTGAAGACGGCGAGATGAAATACGTCAACGACCTGCCCCCCGAATACACCGGCGGCCTGGACGCCAAGGGCGGCGACGCCGACGCAGATGGGGGCGGCGGCGGCGAGGGGAGCGGCGGCCCGGGCGGGGGCCGCGGCGGCGGCAAGGCGGGCGCCAAGGCACTGAAGGCGTTCGTCGAGGCGGGCGGAACGTTGCTGGCCTTCGGCGCCGCCTGCGACTACGTGATCGGCGAGTTCAACATCCCCGTGCGCAACACCCTGGCCAAGGCCAAGCGCGACGAGTTCTCGGTCCCGGGGTCCCTGCTGCGCGCCCTGATCGCCGGCGACCACCCCGTCACCTGGGGCCTGCCGCGCGAAGTGGCCCTGTTCCAGGACAGCGGCATCGCCTTCGAGACCACCCTGCCCGGCGCCGAGCTCTCCCGCCGCGTCCTCGCCAGCTACCCCGACAGCCGCCGCGACGTCCTGCTGTCCGGCTGGATCCAGGGCGAGGAGAAGCTGGTCCGCCGCGCCGCAGCCGTCGCCACCAGCTTCGGCAAAGGCAAAGTCGTCCTGCTGGGCTTCCGCCCCCAGAACCGCGGCCAGACCCACGCCACCTTCCCGTTCGTGTTCAACACCCTGTGGTGGTCGGTGCTATAGCCACCGCATGCCGGTGCACGAGGTCGCCCTGCGCGAGTGTCGAGACGAGGACCGCGCGTTCGTCTGGGAGGTACGCCGTCAGGCATTGAGGCCCTACGTCGAGGCGATCTGGGGATGGGACGAGGAAGCCCAGCACACCAAGTTCGAGCAGCGTTTCACTCCGGCAGGCCATCAGATCATCGTCGCCGACGGCCAGGACATCGGCCTTCTGCAAGTGGTCGACGAAGACGACCACGTCATGGTGGGCAAGATCGAGCTGCTTCCCGCGTTCCAGCGCCAGGGCATCGGCACCCTTCTGATGACCCGCATCCTCGGCGCGGCGGAGGCCAGGCAGGTCCCCGTGCGCCTTCAAGTCCTCCGGACCAACACCCCCGCCCGTCGCCTGTACGAACGCCTCGGCTTCACCGTCACCGGCCAGACCGAAACCCACTTCCAGATGGAAAGAACCTTCACCACTGCGGAAGGCCCTCCCGGAGCCGGCTCGGTTCCGGGGCGAGACCTGTGACATGGTCGAGCTGAGCCCGCTGACCCGGGGGTTCGCGGACGATGTGCAGGCTCATCTGCGCTGGCAGCCGCGGCGGGCCGCTGGCGCCGCCTCCGGCGATGCGTGAATCTCAGGGATCGCGCAGGGCCTGGAGCAGGCGGTCGACCTCGTCGGCGCTGTTGTAGTGGAGCAGGCCGATGCGCAGCAGGCCGTCGTCGCCCAGGCCCAGGGCGCTGGTGACCTCGACGGCGTAGAAGTGGCCGGACCAGACCTGGATGTCGCGCGCGGCCAGGCGGCGGGCCAGCTCGGGGGCGGGCAGGCGGGCGTGGGTGATCGAGATCGTGGCGACCCGCTCGGGCAGGCGGGTGGGGTCGGCGATGCCGTGGATGCGGATGTCGGGCAGGGCGGCCAGGCCGGTCAGCAGCCGGCGGCACAGGGCGTCCTCGTGGGTGGCGATGGCGGCGAAGGCGCGGTCGAGCGCGCGGGCGCGGTCGCTGCCGCCGCCGCCCAGGTCGCAGAGGTAATCGATGGCGGCCAGGGTGCCGGCGATGCCCTCGAAGCTAGGGGTGCCGGTCTGCAGGCGCTGGCCGATGTGGTGGTCGGCGGGGCGGACCTGGTAGATGGGCAGGGCGGTGAGCAGCTCGGGGCGGCCCCACAGGATGCCCACGTGCGGGCCGAAGAACTTGTACGCCGAGCAGACCAGGTAGTCGCAGCCCCAGGCGCGCCGGTCGATGCGCCGGTGCGGGGCGAAGTGGACGGCGTCGACGAACAGCTGGGCCCCGTGGCGTCGGGCCAGCGCGCCGATGGCGGCCACCGGGTTGACCGTGCCCACGGCATTGGAGGCGGCGCCCACCGCCACCAGGCGCGTGCGGTCGGACAGGGCGGCGGCCAGCGCGTCCAGATCCAGGGTGCAGTCGGCCGGGCGGAAGGGGACGTAGCGGACGGTGGCGCCGGCGTCGCGCGCGGCCAGGACCCAGGGCCACACGTTGGCGTCGTGGTCCAGGCGGGTGACCACCACCTCGTCGCCCGCGCCCCAGGTCCGCGCCAGCGCGCGCGACAGCGCGAAGGTCAGGCTGGTCATGTTGGGGCCGAAGGCCACCGCGTCGGGGGTGTCGGCGCCCAGCAGCGCGGCCACCGCCTCGCGCGCGGCGGTGACCAGGGCGTCCGTCGCCCGCGTGCGGGAGAAGGCGCCGCCCGAGTTGGCGTTGGTGTCGCGCAGGTAGGCGGTCACCGCCTCCAGCACGCGGGCGGGCACCTGGCTGCCCGCGGGCCCGTCGAGAAACGCGGTGCCCGCGGCCAGCGCCGGGAACTGCCGCCGCACCGCCTGGACGTCGAACGTTTCGGCTGACATGCGCGCGAGGATACCCCAGGTGCGGTCAGGCGCTGGCCAGAAGGCGCGCTTCGCTGCCAGCGGCCTGCTGCGCCCGGGCGGCCACCGCGCCGGCGATGCGCGCGGCGTCCCGGCCCACCCCGTGGATCATCGTCGACGACATCGAATACAGGAAATGCAGCCCCACGAAGTACAGCCCCGGCTGATCCGGACAGACGCCGCCCTCGTGCGCCGGCTCGCCGTCGGCGTCGAGGACCGGCAGATCGATCCAGTCGAACCCGGGGTGAAAGCCGGTGCACCAGATGACGTTGGCCACCGGCAGCACCCGGCCGTCGGCCAGCAGCGGCCGGCCGTCCCGCACGCCCTCCACCCGGCCCACCCGGTGCACGCCCAGCGCCTGCAGATGCCGGGGCTTGACCCGGATCAGCGGCCCACCCTGCTTCATGATCTTCGGGCGCGCCTTGCGGCCCATGGGTGTGCGGATGGTCAGCAGCCGGTGGAACAGCACCCGCAGCACCAGCGGGGCCAGCAGCTTGCGGCCGGCGAACCCGTCCATGCGGAAGGGGACGTGGCCGGTGTCCCGGCCCGACATCCAGACCTCGTGGGAACCGGCCAGCTCCTTGGCGATCTCGGCGCCCGAGTTGCCGGCGCCGATGATCAGCACCGGCCCGGGCTGCAGCTGGTCCGGGCGGCGGTAGTCCTTCGAGTGCAGCTGCACGATTGTCGGATCCAGCTGCGCGCCGAAGCCGGGCACGCGCGGGCGCTGGTAGCTGGCCATCGCCACCACCACCTGGTCCGCCTCCAGCTCGCGTCCGCCGGCGCGCACGCGGTAGCGTCCGTCCTGCCGCCACAGCCGCTGCACGCGCATGCCGGTGCGCACCGGCAGCTGGAAGCGGGCCGCGTAAGCCTCGAGATAATCGGCCATCTCGTCCTTGGTGGGAAAATAGTCGGACGGCGCGGGGAACGGCATCCCGTCCAGGCTGTCGAAGCGCGCGGGCGTGAACAGGCGCAGCGAGTCCCAGCGCTGCCGCCACTGGTCCCCCACCCGCTCGGCGCCCTCGAGGATGGCGAAGCGCAGCCCCCGGCGGGCGAGGTGGTAGCCGACTGACAGCCCGGCCTGGCCGCCGCCGATCACGATGACGTCGAACGCGTGGGACGCAGGCGGCTCCGCCGCCGGAGTCCCGTCGCGGGGGGCTCGGGACCCTCTCAGGGTCCCGACGACAATGCCTTCGGGCGCGGCGGGCTGCAGCCCGGCCAGGTCCAGGAAGGCAGCGCCCTCTTCCAGCAGCTGACGTTGGGGTTCGTTCGTCGTCTTGCGGTTCATGTTCGTTCCTCCTTCGGGTTCGCTGTCGAAACTAGGAGGAACGGGCTGCCCGTGCTTCGGGCCAATTACCCAGCCGGTCGATCTTCGCGCGTGGGTGGTTCTACCCACGCCGGTGCTCAGACCAGGTGGTGCTCGTAGGCGTAGGCGGTGGCTGCGGCGCGCGTCGAGACGTCGATCTTGTTGAAGATGTTGCTGACGTGGCGGTCGACCGTCTTTTCGCTGAGCGACAGCTCGCCGGCGATGACCCGGTTGGTCTTGCCGCTGGCGATCAGGCGCAGCACCTGCAATTCGCGCGCGGTCAGCCCGTGCGGCCGCGCCGCCGGCTTCGCGGCGGCACGCGCCGGCTGCAGCGCCGCCAGGGCGGCCAGATCGGGCGCGGCGCCCAGCCGCTGGAACACCTCGCGCGCGGCCTCGAGCTCAAGCGCCGCGCCCTCCTCGTCGTCGAGCGCGCGGCAGGCGAGCCCGGCCAGCACGCGCAGCCGCGCCGCGAGGTAGGGCGCGCCCACGCGCTGCCATGTCTCCAGCGACTGTCGCAGCGGGCCCAGGG
>JBKPRZ010000789.1:0-5448 GCA_046734815.1 Myxococcota bacterium
CGCAACGAAGGGATCGAGCTCGCCCGCATCGCGCGCGACCTGCCGTACCAGGTGCACGACGTGCTGGAGGAGTTTCGCGACGGCCAGATCGAGGTCGGCTTCGTGCACAAGGGCCTCGACGAGTTCATGCGCAAGCTCGACGTCGCGTTCAACCGGCTCGTGATCGCGCTGGTCACGGTCGGCGGCCTGATCGGCTCGAGCCTGATCGGGATCTTCTCGACGAAGGGCCCGCAGATCGCAGGCGTGAACTTCCTCTCGTTCGTCGGGTTCGTCCTCTCGGCGGTGCTCGGGCTGTGGCTGCTCTGGGGGGTTCTTCGGTCGGGCCGGCTCTGACCGGGCGCGGCGAGTTCGTCTCCGCGGCGGCGGACTACTGCCAGCTGTACGAGCGCGCCAGTGAGCTCGATGCGGAGCGGTTTCTCGTGGGTCTCGAGCGCGTGCTTCCTCGGCTACTGGCTACCGGCCTAGAGCTCTCGTTCTCGGACGACGACGATGAGCTTCCCGAGGACGAGGCCGACCTGTCGCTGACGATCGAGGAGCGGCAGGCCGTCGATTGGCCGGTGCAAGCGCTTCTGGGAAAGCTCGACTTGAGCGACGCCGAAGACTGCCTCGACCGACCGGCGGGAGGCACCATGCTCTCCGACGACCTCTCGGATATCTATGCCGACCTGAAGGAGGGCTTTCGCCTGCTCGATGCCGGGCGTCCCGAGGTCGAAGCCGACTTCGTGTGGTACCAGGGCTACTGGTCGCACTGGGGCTACCACTGCGCGTCCGCGATCGGGGTCGTTCACCACTACGTGGCGCTGTACTTCGGCCCGTTGTAGAAAGCTCGGCGCACTTCCGCGCGAAAGGACATCTGGCGCGCCCCAGGGGCCGCGGATAGCTTCGATCCATGTCGCAGGCGCTGCTCCTCGCCGAGGCCGAGCCGGGAACTCGTGAGTTCCTGGCGCGGCACCTGGCGAGTGACGGCTTCGCGGTGCTTGGTGCGGACGCTGGCCGGGAGGCTCTCGAGCTGGTCGAGCGCGAGCGGCCGGACCTCGTGCTCGTCGGCGGCCTTCCTGACGCGCCGGCGCTCGAGGTCTGCCGCGTCCTGCGGGAGGGTGAGCCGGGCCGCTCGTGGGACCGCGACGTCCCGGTGATCGTGCTCGGCGAGGCGCGGGCGGACGCGGTCGACCGAGTACACGCCTTCGAGCGCGGCTGTGACGACTTCGTCCCGCGGCCGTTCCACTACGAGGAGCTGGTGGCGCGGATCCATGCCGTCCTACGCCGGACGCAGCCGGGCATTCGCGAGCGCCTCGCCGCAGGCCCGCTCGCGATCGACCGCGCGACGCGCCGCGTGACCGTGCACGGCCTGACCGTCGCGCTCTCGGCGAAGGAGTACGAGCTGCTGGTGAAGCTCGCGACCCAGCCGACGCGGGTCTTCACGAAGGAGGAGCTGCTCCGCGACGTCTGGGGCTTCCGGTCGCTCGGGCGCACCCGCACGCTCGATTCGCATGCCTCGCGCCTGCGCCGCAAGCTCGGCCGGGCGGGCGCCCAGGACTGCGTGCTCAACGTCTGGGGCGTCGGTTACCGGCTGATCGCCGGCTACGAGGAGACCGCCGCCACCGCGTAGGCCGAACCGTTAGCCTCGCGGCATGGAAGAGCCCGTCCGCGTGACCACGGTGCCCGGCGAGCCGGAGGCGGAAGTCCTCTGCGGCCTACTGCGGGCGAACGGCATCAAGTGCGGGTACCGGCCCACGGACGAGCCGGACTCGGCGTTCGAGGGGTTCGGCGGCGAAGGCGGGGAGAGGGAAATTCTCGTCGCCCCGGCGGATCTCGAGACCGCTAGAGCCCTTCTCGACGAGGGCTGAGCTCGGTCTCGCGGCGCGCCGTCGCCAGTTCGAACAGCCGTAGCGTCGACGCCAGGCAGTAGCCGACGAGCAGCGCGAACGCGACCGTCGCGACGCCCACGGTCCCGCCGAGGGCGAACCCGATCACTAGCACCGTGATCTCGATCGCCGCGCGGACCGAGGCGATCGGGTACCCGGTGCGGCGGTGGATGCCCGTCATCCAGCCGTCGCGCGGCCCAGGGCCGAGGTTCGCGGTCAGATAAAGGGCGCTCGCCACCCCCACGGCGAGGATCGCGAGGCCGGCTTCGAGCAGGCGCGCCGGGAGCGCGTCGGGGTGGGGGAGCACGTGCCGCATCACGTCCAGCGAGAGCCCGATCACGACGACGTTGGCGACCGTCCCGATGCCGGGTTGCTGCCGCAGAGGAATCCAGCCGAGCAGCACGACGACGCTGATCGCGATCGTCGCGCCGCCGATGTCGAGCGGCGAGTGGTTCGCCACGCCTTGGGCCAGCACCGTCCACGGCGTGTTCCCGAGCCGGGCATTGATCAGCCCGGCCTCGCCGATCCCGAAAAGCCAGAGCCCGCCGAGCAGGACGGCGAGCGTTACGAGTCGCGGCCGCGACCAGCCCGAGCGCTCCGCGCTCCAGGGCATGGTCGGCAGCGAACGCGCCGGGTTGAGGAAGAGCTTCAGCCCGCGCGAAAGTGGCCCGCTCATCGCCGCACTCTCGCAGGAGCCGTCCGTGTCGCGCCCTAGCCTGGGCGCGGGTGGCAGCGCGCCCGCAGCACATGGAGCATCACGGGACGTTCGGGCCCGACGCTTTCGGGCGCGCGGCCGAGCACGCGGCGCGCTTTTTCGGGACGCCGCAGTACATCATCGGCCAGTCGATCGTGGTCGTGCTCTGGATCACGCTCAACGCTGTGGCCGTCGTCCAGCACTGGGATCCCTATCCGTTCATCCTGCTGAACCTCGCGTTCTCGACGCAGGCGGCCTACGCCGCGCCGCTGATCCTGTTGGCGCAGACGCGTCAGGCGGAGCGCGACAAGCTCGCCGCAGACCAGGCGGAGGCGCGGCACGCCGAGGTGGAGCGGCTGGGGGCGGAGCGCGTTGCCGCGCTCCGCGCCGAGACCGAGAAGCTCACTCGCCTACTTGACGCCAACACCGACCTGACTCGGCAGGACAAAGAGCTGACCGAACAGGTCGCGGAACTGACCAGGGAGATACACGGCGTGCTGCTGCGCGGCGAATGACCGCGGCTTGAAGATGTCGAGCAGCGCCCGCAGGATGTTCGTGTTGGGCGGGCTCTGGTTGTGCTTGCGCACGATCGAGAACGCCGGGCACGCCTGGTAGTCGTTCACGGGCGATTGCGCGCCGAAGTACGCCGGCTTCGCGAGTTGCGACGCGAAGTAGCCGTCGAGCCCGGTGAACGTGTCCTGGAAGGTGTCCGCCGTCACGGCGGTCGCGCAGACGGCGTAGGCGAGGGTCAGCGCCTGGATCTTCTCGTCGGCGACGACGGCCTTCTTCAACTTCTTGACCTGCGTCTGGAGCGACGTGATCTGCGCCTGGAGCGACTTCAGCGTCGGCCCTTTGGTCGCTGCGGCGCCCGCCGGCGGCGCGACGACCAGGAGTGCGACGGTCGCAAGGGTTGCGAGTACGAGCACCTGCCTCATGAGTTCCTCCCCGTTGGCCTCGAGTGGTCTGAAGCACTATGCCACCGGGGGGTTCAGTCCAACAGGGCGCCCTCGAGCTCGAGCAGCGTGCGCTTGCGCTCGAGCCCGCCGGCGTAACCGACCAGCGAGCCGGTCGAGCCGACCACTCGGTGGCACGGGAGGACGATCGGCACCGGGTTGCGGTTCATGATCGTGCCGACGGCGCGGGCGGCGCGGGGCCGGCCCGCACGCTCGGCGAGCGTCCCGTAGGTCGTGAGCTCGCCGTACGGCACCCGCCCGAGCTGCTCGAGCACGGCGCGGCCGAACTCGCGCGCGGGACCGAGGTCGACGTCGAGGTCGAACTCCCGGCGCGTGCCGGCGAAGTACTCGTCGAGCTGGCGACGGACCTCGTCGGTCGGGTGCGGCGAGCGCAGCACACGCGTGCCGAAGATGCGGGCGAGACGCTCGGCCTCGGCGTCCGGGTCGGCGTCGTAGTGGATCTCGCAGACGCCGCGTTCGGTCACCGCGAGGAACAGGCGCCCGACCGGAGTGTCGTGCAGCTCGTAGGCCACGTCGAGCAGCCCTTCCGCAGCGGCGGCGTCGCGGAAGCGACGGTCGAGCTCGGGGGAGACGGTCATGAGAGCTCCTTTCTGCGCAGGCGGCGGACGCCGGACGACGCGGCCTGGCGCGCCGCCTCGGACGACGAGCCGAGCGCGGCGCCGATGTCGTCGTAGCTGAGGTCGTAGCCGTAGCGGAGGAAGACGGCGGCGCGCTCCTTCTCGGGGAGCTCGGCAGTGAGCCGGCGCAGCTCTTCGTAGGGAAGCGGCTCGTCGACCGACTCGAGATCGGGAACGTCCGCGGAGATCGTGCGCGTGCGGCGGAGCACGTCGAGCGCGACGTTGCGGGCGATCTGCAGCGCCCACGCGCGCAGGTGCCGGCCGTGCTGGAGGGTCGGGTACGCCCGGAGCGCGCGGAGAAAGGTCTCCTGGAAGGCGTCGTCTGCCGCGTCCCGTCCGAGCATCCCCCGGAGTTGCGCGAGCACGGGGCCCTGCTGCTCCTCGTAGAACCGCTCGAACGGGGGGACCGTCACGACTTCCATCATCCCTATCAACGCGGCGGGCCGCCCTCCTGTGAGACCTTGCCGGGATGGCTCGCTCGAACCGGCAGGGCCTGGCGATGCGCCGCACCGGCGCGGCCGTCGTCGCGGGGCTCGTCGTGCTCGTCGTCGCGCTCGTGCTCGGCGCGGCCTGGCCGGTCGCGCTGACCGGGGCGTGGGGGGTGACCGCGCTCGTGATCGTCGTCTCGGTGTGGGTGCGGATCTACCCGATGGACGCTGGGCAGACGAAGGCCCACGCGCGCGCCGAGGACTTCTCGCGACCGGCCTCCGACCTCGCCGTGCTTGCCGCCAGCGTCGGCAGCCTCGGGGCGATCGCCTACACGGTGCACCGGGCCGGCAATTCGCACGGGGCGACGAAGGCACTGCTGATCGCGCTCGCGGTCGCCGTGGTCGCTCTCTCGTGGCTGACCGTCCACACGCTCTACCTGCTGCGCTACGGCGACGTCTACTACGGCGACCCCGTCGGGGGCATCGACTTCAACGACAACGAACCGCCCGACTACCACGACTTCGCCTACCTGGCCCTGACGATCGGGATGACGTTTCAGGTCTCCGACACGAGCCTGACCTCGAAGGCGATGCGCCGCTTGGCGATCCGGCACGCGCTGCTCGCGTTCCTCTTCGTCGCCGTCATCCTCGCGCTCTCGATCAACACGGTGGCGACGCTCCTCCAGTAGCCCCGCAAAAAGTGGTCCCCAGGGGTTGCCAAGTGGGGGGCGGTGGTTTAAAGTGGGGCGCAGTGGAGCATGCTGCTAGGCGAGTTTGAACACACGATCGATGACAAGAACCGCCTCACGCTACCGGCCAAGTTTCGCCAAGCGCTTTCCGGCGGCCTCGTCATCACGCGCGGTATGGACG
>JBKPRZ010000790.1:0-23618 GCA_046734815.1 Myxococcota bacterium
ACCGAGCTGCGCGCCTGGGAGCGGGCCAGCCGGGTGCGGGCGCTGGACGCCGAGGCGCGCGTGCGACAGCTGGAGCGCGCGCTGGCCCAGCAGGCCTCGCCCACCAGCGACGGCCCCGGCCCGGGCAAGCCGCCCTGGCGCAAGGTGGTGGGGCTGAGCGCCGACGAGCGGGCGATCCTGGCCCGCCGCTGCGAGTTCCGCTGGGGCTTGCCACGGCACCTCACCCAGTGGGCCAACCCCCACTTCGACCGCAGCCTGCTGATCGACGACACCGAGCACGCCGCCATCGTGCGGGTGATGGAGGAGCAGCGGATCGAGTTCATGGAGCAGCTGCGCGCCGTCTACCTGGAGGTGGTGGGCGATCAGCAGGCGGTGCAGACGCTGTCGCCGATGGCCCTGCACCACGAGATCAACAGCAAGTCGCGCGTCGCCGACGGGCGCGAAGCCCGGCAGACCATCCTGCTGGAGTGGGCCGGCCGGCGCCAGGCGCCCTCCGATGTCGGCAAGCGCCCGCCGGTCGAGCGCTTCTGGCGGCTGCTGGTCAACGCCACCGACGATTTCGTCAACCGCCTGCAGCCCATCCTGGGGCCCGAGCGCGCCCGCGAGCTGGCCGTGGGCCTGGTCGACTTCGCGGTGCACGGCCGCGAGCCGAAGTGCCCCTCCGCGGAAAAGGCAGCACCCTAGCTGGTCTGGCAGCTCTGGCGGGTGACCCAGGCCTGGGCCTGGCGCAGCTGATCGCGGCTGCGGGGGCCCGCGGCCTGGAAACCGGCAACCGCCTCCTGACCGAGGCTGCAGGCCCGGCTGCGCTTTGCCGGCGCCCGGTCCATCAGCGCGCGCGCCAGGGTCAGCGCCGTCTCGGCGCGCAGCTCGGGCGCCATCTCACCGGGCTTGCGCAGCGACAGCGCGCGCTCGAGGTGCTCGAAGGCCGGTTCGAAGCGCCCCAGGCTGAGCTCGGCGACCCCCAGGCCCTGCAGGGCCTCGCTCTGCGCCACCTCCGGCGGCCGGGTGGCCACCGGTGCCGCGCCGGGGTTGGCGTTCAGCTCCTCGTGCAGGCGCAGGGCCTCCTCGTGCGCGGCGTGGGCGGCCTGGAATTTCCCCAGCGCCTGCAGGGCCCGGCCCCGCAGGTTGTGTAGCTCGACCACCAGCGCCGCCTTCACCGCCGCTGTCTTGCAAGCGGCCAGCAGATTGTCGACCTCGGTGAGGGCTTCCTGTGCGCGCCCCTGGCCCAGCAGCACCTTGCCCAGATCGACGGTGGTCTCGAGCACCAGGTGGTGGGTGGCGCCGAACAGCGACACACGATCGGCCACCGACTGGCGCAGGTTGCGCAGGGCCCCGGCGGGGTCGCGGTCGTCGGCGAGCAGCAGGCCGTAGCCGTCCTGCAGCCGCGCGCGGGCGGCGGTCTTCGGGGCGGCGTGGGTCAGCGCTTTCTCGAACAGCGACCGCGCCTCTTTCAGGTTGCCCTGTTCGTTCAGGCACCAGGCCAGGTTGTTCAGGTCGTCGAGCAGGGCGGGGTGGGCGGCGTCGATGCTGGCCTGCTTGATGTCCACCGCCTTGCGGATCATGGCGCAGCCCTCGGGCAGGGTGCGGGGCCGCTTGACCAGGCAGATGGCCAGGTTGTTGTACAGCGAGGCGAGCTCGTAGTGGCGGGGACCGTAGGTGGCCTCGCCGGCCGCCACCAGGTCGCGGAAGCAGCTGGTCTGGCTGTCCAGCGTGGGTCTGGCCGTGCAGGCGCCGTTGAGCGAGGACAGCACCAGCGGATCGTGGGGCTTGAGGATGCTCCGGCGCAGCGACAGCGAGCGGTCGAAGGCCGCCTCGGCCTGCGGGCGCTTGCCGGTGAAGAACCACAACCAGCCCAGGCTGTGCTCGAGGCCCGAGCGCTGCGCGGGCGGATCACCGATCCGGGTCAGCAGGGCGGAGGCGGGGCCGGCCCAGCGCTCAGCGTCCGGGTAGCGATCGCTGAACACGTTGTCGGCGACCAGGTCGTTGACCACGTCGGCCCGCCGCAGGTCGTCCCGGCCCGCGTCCGCCGCGGCCATCGCCTCCATCAGGGTCGCCACCGCGCGCTCGCCGCTCTGGTGAGCGCCGCCCCGGCCCAGGCGCATGTCGATGGCGGCCGACTGGCGCAGGGCCCGCGCCAGCAGGGGCTCGTAGCCGACCTGGCGGGCGCCGGTCACCGCCTGCTGGTTGAAGCGACCGGCCGCCTCCAGGTCCCCCAGCGCGATCTGCGCGTCGGCCTGGCCCAGCCGATCTTCCACCGAGCGAATCCCGGCGCGGGCCTGCGGATCGGGGGGCAGCGGCTTGGTGCCGGCCCGGCCCAGCGCCTCACATTCGGCCACGATGGGCAGACGGGCGGTGGTCGACTTGATCAGCTGGGTCGGCGTGGCGGTCAGCAGCGACTGCGCCATGGCGGCGATGGTCGAGCGCTGGCCGTACAGGCAGTCCATCCGCAGATCGAGGATGGTCTCGGACTGGCGCCGTTCGCCGTAGGTGGCGGCGCAGGTCTGGTCGTGCATCGCCCGCCAGCTGCTGACGTAGTCTTCGAAGCGGCGCTCGACGCGCGACCAGCTGCCGCCCGCCCCGGCGTCCAGGTAGCGGGCGCGCAGCTTCTGCCGCAGGTCGGGGTTGAAGGTGGCGGTCATCGCCTCGGCGCCGGCGCGGCACTGGCGCTCGGGGTTGGCCTTCAGGTATCCGCCCACCCAGAAAGCCGCCGCCGCCGCGCCCGCGGCCAGGACGGCGATGCCGCCGCGGCGCCAGGAGACGGCGGGATCGGCCAGCAGCTCGTCGGCCAGCGCATCCATGCTGGCGGGGCGGTCGTTCGGATCGGGCGCCAGGCCGCGCAGGGCCAGCCGGTGCAGGCGGGGTGAGGCGCGGGATCCGGGCGGGGGCGTGGGTGGCCGTCCGGTGCTCAGCCGCTCGCGCACCTCTTCCGGGGTGGTGCTGCCGAACGGCGGGCAGCCGTGGATCATCTCGTACAGGGTCGCGCACAGCCCGAACACGTCGGTGCGGGCGTCCACGGCGTCGCCGCGGAACTGCTCGGGGGCCATGTAGGCCGGCGTTCCGGCGATCACCCCGCCGCTCGATGCGCCCTGGTCCCGCACCGACAGGCCGAAGTCGGTCACCAGGACCCGCGACCCGGCCACCAGCACGTTCTGGGGCTTGACGTCGCGGTGGATGATGCCGGCGGCATGCGCGGCGCCCAGCCCGCGCGCCACCGCCGCCATCACCCGGGCGATCTCGCGCATGCTGCGCGGTTGCTGGCGCCGCCAGCCCTCCAGGGTGGTGCCCTCCACGAACTCCATCGCCAGGTAGGGCTTGCCCTCGTAGGCGCCCACGTCGTGGACCGTCACCACGTTGGGATGGGACAGCCGGGCCATGGCGCTGGCCTCGGCCAGCATCTGGGCCAGGGCGGCCTCGTCGGACCGGGCGCGGGCCAGGAACTTGAGCGCGATCTTGCGGTCGAGGGCCCGGTCGTAGGCGGCGTACACCGTGCCCATGCCGCCGGCGCCCACGCTGCCGAGGACGATGTAGCGGCCGACCTTCACACCTTCGCCGATGGCCAGCGGATCCCTCACCGGGACGGTGACCGCGGCCCGGTCGGGGCGGGGCGCCGAGGGTTCGTAGGTCGACCGCATCAGGCGCGCGACCAGCTGCTGGCAGGTCGCGCACGCGTCCAGGTGCACCTCCAGCTGGCGGCGGTGGTCGGGGGGCAGTCGTCCGGCGACGAAGTCGTCGACGGTCTCGGCGGCGGGGCAGGGTTCCACGGGTCAGCTCGCCTTTCTCAGGATGGCGCAGCTGCTGAGGCTGATCTGGCTGCGCAGCGCCGCCATCACCGAATCCAGGTCCTTGCTGGGCAGGCCGGTCTGTTCCTTCAGGCGTTGCCGGACCCGGTCCAGGATGCCGGCGCGGATGCGGGCGTATTGCCGCGACACCGCCGAGACGGTCTCGCCGCGGACCAGGGCGATCTTGCGCAGGGACAGGTTCTCGACCAGGTGCCAGCGCAGCAGGTTGCGCGACTCGGGCGTCAGCCCGGCCAGCATCTCGGTGACCGCCTGGTTCACCGCCGAGCGGAACTCGCCCAGGTGGCGCGCCCGCAGGTGAGCCAGCTCGGGATCTTCGGCCGCTGCCACCGCGATCAGATCGTCGAGCCCGCCCGACTCGCGACCGCTGCGGCCGACGACCTCGATGCCCACGCGGGTGGCGACCACGCGCAGCCAGGTCCGCAGCGGGGCCTTGCCCCGGTATTGCAGGATCTTCGGGAACCGCTCGCCGCCTGGCTCCTCGGTGCCGACCAGCAGCTTGACCCGCATCACCTGCTGGATCTCGTCGACGAAGCTGGGGGAGGCGTCGATGCGGCGGATGGCCCCGATCTGTTGCTGGATCAGTCGGTCCAGCGCCGCCAGCGCCGAAGGCGCGCCCCGCTGGCTGCCGAAGCACAGGGCCAGGTCGCCGATGTTCATGCCGAGGATCGCCGCCACCGGCGAGGGCTCGGTGGTCTCGGTCCGCTCGGCCAGGTAGGCGACGAAGTCCTCTGCCGCCGGTTCGATCTCGGGGCAGGCGCTCACCGCCTGGGTCATCGCCGTCTCCAGCGCGCGGTCGAGCTCCGGCCCCGGTGGCGTCCCTTCCGAGGGGGGCCACCGCGAGAGGAATACCTCCCGGAGGGCGGGTGTCGGGGCCATGAGGGACCTGCCCCGCTGTATATCAGCCGTCGGCCGTCTGGACCACCGCCAGCGTCTGCCCGGGCTGGACCGGGCGGCCCGGGGCGGTGAGCAACTCGCGGACCACACCGCCTGTGGTGGCGGCCACGCTGATCTCGGTCTTCATCGCCTCGACGATGGCCAGCACCTCACCTGCGCCGACGCGATCGCCCGGGCCCTTGAGCAGCTTCCACAGGTTGCCCGCCACCGGGCTGACCACCGCGATGCAGCCGTCCGTCAGCGTCGACGGCGTGGCCGCAGGCGGGTCGGCCTCGACGGGCGCGGCGGCCACCAGGTCCTGCCCGGCCGCGGCCCAGCGCTCCCGTTCGGCCAGGAAGGCGGCCTGCTGCCGGGTCTTGAAGGCCTCGATCTCGGCCGCCTGCTCCTGCAGCAGTCGGCGGTAGGCCGGATAGTCGAAGGTCCCCTCCTCGATGCGGATGGGCGTCCGTCCGTACTGGAACCCGGCGCGCATGGACAGCAGCTCGGCGGCGTCTACCGGGTGAAAGCGGATCCGATCGAACGCCCGCAGCAGCCAGGGCTTGCCGTCGCTGAACGGCGGCGGCTGGCGGTGCGTGCTCCACACCTGCACCGTGCGGCCGACAAGCTGGTACCCGCCCGGACCCTCCATGCCGTAGACGCAGAGGTAGGCGCCGCCGATGCCGACCGCGTTCTCCGGTGTCCAGGTGCGGGCGGGGTTGTATTTGGTGGTGACCAGGCGGTGGCGCGGATCGATCGGCGTGGCCACCGGTGCGCCCAGGTAGACGTCGCCCAGCCCCAGCACCAGCCAGCTGGCCTGATGGACGATGCGCCGGACATCCTCGATGCTGGCGAGGCCGTTGATCCGCCGGATGAACTCGATGTTGCTGGGACACCAGGGGGCGTCGGGCCGGACCACCCGCTGGTACTTCTCGATGGCCGCCAGGCTGGCCGGATCCTCCCAGCTCAGGGGCAGGTGCACCTCGCGGCTGGGGATGCGCAGGCTCTCGATGTCCGGCAGATCGGCCTCCACCGCCCGCAGGGTCTGCAGCAGGACGGAGGTGCTCAGCACGCGCGGGTCGTGATGGATCTGCAGCGAGCGGATGCCGGCGGTGAGGTCGATGACCCCGGGCAGGCGGCGCGCCTCCAGCGCCGCGGTCAGGCTGTGAGCGCGCAGGCGCAGCCCCAGGTCCAGCGTGTTGGGCCCGTATTCGACCAGCAGGTAGTCGTCACCCGCGCGCCGGTAGGTCACCGGGAACGGGCCGAGCGCGCTCGGTCCTTCCAGCCGGTCCAGGATGGGCGAGTCCTCCGCTTCACCCCGGGCCTTCGCCGCCCGCGGCGGGGGCGCGGCCAGCGCCTGCAGCGCCGCGGTCTGATCCTCGAGCAGGGCAGCGGCCTCGGCGTCGCTCACCCGGCGGAAGCGCACCCGGTCACCGGCCTTCAGCTGGCCCATCTTCCAGCGGTCGGCCTGGACGATGGTGGCGGGGCAGACGAAGCCGCCCAGGCTGGGTCCGTCCGGCCCCAGCAAGATGGGCATGTCGCCGGTGAAGTCCACCGTGCCCACCGCGTAGGCGTTGTCGTGGATGTTCGAGGGGTGCAGCCCGGCCTCGCCGCCGTCCGGCCGCGCCCAGGCCGGCCGGGGTCCCAGCAGCCGCACGCCGGTGCGGTCCGAGTTGTGGTGCACCCGGAAGGAGGCGGCGAAGAAGGTCTCGATGTCCTCGGCGGTGAAGAAGTCGGGCGCGCCGTGGGGGCCGTAAAGGACGGCGATCTCCCAGGTCTTCGGGTAGTCCGGCAGCACCGCCACCGGCCGCGTGATGGCCTCGTGGACCGGGGCGCTGCCGCCGATGCGAAGCACGTCGCCCGCGCGCAGCGCCCGCCCGCCGTGTCCGCCGAAGCCGCCCAGCATGAATGTCGACCGGCTGCCGAAGGTCGCCGGCACGTCCAGTCCCCCGCGCACGGCCAGGTAGGCGCGCGCGCCGGGCCGGCGGCCGTCGGCGGCCACGGTCGAGAGGCGCAGCAAGGCACCGGCCGGAACCGTGAACGCACAGTCGACCGGCACCGGCTTGCCCTCCGATCCGTCGTGAAGCCGGGCGTGCAGGTCGGCGCCGGCCAGCGCCACCACCGCCTCGCGAGCAAAGCGCAGGGTGGGCCCGGCCAGCACCAGCTCCAGCGCCGGGGCGCCGGGCGGGTTGCCCACCAGGCGGTTGGCCACCCGGAAGGCGAGATCGTCCATCGGCCCCGACGGCGGCACGCCCACCGCCCACAGCCCCAGCCGCCCCGGCCAGTCCTGCACCGTGGTCTGGGTGCCGCCGTCCACCACGTCGATGGTGGCGGGCGCGTGGTGCACTTCGGCCAGCAGGTTGGTGCGCACGTCCCCGCGCGCGAAGGCCGGCGTGGCCAGCAAGGTTCGCAGAAAGCCGAGGTTGGTCTCGATGCCGTGGACCTGCATCTGCGCCAGCGCCGATCCCAGCCGGTCCAGCGCCTGGGCCCGGTCGTCGCCGCGGGCGATCACCTTCACCAGCAGCGGATCGTAGTGGGGCGTGACCTCCAGCCCGGCCTCGATCCAGCCGTCGCAGCGCACGCCCGCGGGCAGCTGCACGGCGGTCAGCTGCCCGGTGCTGGGCTGGAAGCCCTTGCCCGGGTCCTCGGCGTACACCCGCGCCTCGATGGCCGCCCCGCGCGCGGGCGGCGTCTGATCGGGCAGCACCAGATCGCCGGCGGCCTCGCGGATCATCCACTCGACCAGGTCGATGCCGGTGACCTCCTCGGTCACGCCATGCTCCACCTGCAGCCGGGTGTTGACCTCCAGGAAGAAGTAGTCCTGCGTGCGGCCGTCCACCACGAACTCGACCGTGCCGGCCGAGCGGTAACCCACCGCCTGCCCCAGCCGCACCGCCGCCCCGTGCAGCGCCCGCCGCACCTCGGGCCGCAGCCCCGGCGCCGGCGTCTCCTCGATCACCTTCTGGTTGCGCCGCTGGGCCGAGCAGTCGCGCTCGCCCAGGGCCAGCAGCCGCCCGCGCCCGTCGCCGAAGATCTGGACCTCGACGTGCCGGGCGGGCTCGAGGAAGCGCTCGAGGTACACGCCGCCCTCCTCGAAGTTCTGGCGCGCCAGCCGCCCCACCGACTCGAACGCCTCGACCAGGGTGGCCTCGTCCCGGCAGACCCGCAGCCCGATGCCGCCGCCGCCGGCGCTGCTCTTGCAGATCACCGGGTAGCCGATGCGCGCGGCCTCCCGCTGCGCCTGGGCCAGGTCGGTCAGCAGCCCGGTGCCCGGCAGCAGGGGCACCGCCTGCACGCGCGCCACCTCGCGGGCCAGGTGCTTGAGTCCGAAGCGGCGGATCTGATCGGCGGTGGGGCCGATGAAGCGCAGCCCCGCCGCCTCGCAGGCTTCGGCGAAGCCGGCGTTCTCGGACAGGAAACCGTAGCCCGGGTGGATGGCCTCGGCGCCGGCCGCCCGGGCCACCTCCAGGATGCGGTCGGTGCGCAGGTAGCTGTCGGCGGGCGCGGGCGGGCCCAGCAGGAAGGCCTCATCGGCCAGCCGCACGTGCTGGGCGTTGGCGTCCGCCTCGGAATGCACCGCCACCGAGCCGATCCCCAGCCGCCGCAAGGTGCGCAGGATCCGGCAGGCGATCTCGCCGCGGTTGGCGACCAGCACCTTGCGAAACATGCCGCTATCCGCTCAGACGGGATCCCACACCAGCACCCGGACCGGGGTCGGGTTGTAGGCGTTGCAGGGGTTGTTCAGCTGCGGGCAGTTCGAGATCAGGCACAGGACGTCCATCTCCGCCCGCAGCTCGACGTATTTGCCGCCCGCCGAGACCCCGTCCTCGAAGGTCAGCTTGCCCTCGGGCGTGACCGGGACGTTCATGAAGAAGTTGATGTTGGCGGTGAGGTCGCGCTTGGACAGCGGCAGCTCGGCCCGTGCCGCCGCCAGCAGGAAGCTGTCCCGGCAGCTGTGCATGTTCCGGGTGTGGGCGCCGTAGCGGACGGTGTTGCTCTCGGATGAGCAGGCGCCCCCCAGGGTGTCGTGGCGCCCGCAGGTGTCGGCCACGATGGTCAGCAAGGTGCGGTTGTCGGTCGACTTCAGCACGGTCCCGGTGGTGAGGTAAAGATTGCCCTGCGCGCGGATTGTGTCGGCGGCGCTGTAGCGCTCGCGCGGGTCATCGGCGTTGAAGAACAGGGTGTCCACCGCCTGGTTGCCTTCCAGGTCGACGATGCGCAGGAACTGCCCGCGCGCCACCCGTCCCAGCCAGGGCTCTCCCGCCGGCACCACCACCGACTGGCGCGCCTTCGCCGGGTCCAGCCCGCTTTCCTTGAAGGTGAAAGAAGCCATTGGTTGCCCAGCTAGACGAAGAACCGTTCGGTGTTGGAAAACCCGCGTTCGTTCTCGGGCCGCGACCGGCGGCAGGGATCGTCAGGGCCGGGCGGCTCCGAGCGCCACAGCTGCAGCCGGATGCGGCCCGGCGCCCAGTCGGCCCGCGGGTCCAGCGGGTGCGGGCAGGTGTTGAGAACGAACAGCACGTTCATCTCCGCCCGCAGGTCGATGATGCCGCCTGGCCGGCCGTTGCCGACCGCGAAGGTCAGGTTGCCTTCCGGATCGGCGGTGACCCGGGAGAACAGGTTCAGGTTCGGCACCAGGTCCTGCTTGCCCAGTCCCCACTTGGCCAGCTCGACAAGGAAACAGTCGTGGGCGTTTCGATGGAAATCGTTGCGGCGTTCCTGGTAGCGAGCGGGCCCGTATTTCGCGGTGGTCCCGGCGGCGTCCAGGTGGCCGCACACGGTGTCGTGCCAGCCGCAGGTGTCCACCGTGACCGAGCAGAGCACGCGCCCCATGTCCGAATACAGCGCCCGGCCCTGGGTGACGAAGGCGGTGTGCTGCGCCTTGAGGGTATCGGGCATGTTGTAGCGCTCGCTCGGCAGGTCACGGTTGTAGAGCAGCAGCCCGACGTTGGCCCGGCCGTCCAGATCGGTGATGCGCAGGGTGTGGTGGCGGCGCACGACGTGAGACCACATCGCGCCCCCGGGAAGGTCCTCTTCCAGCAAGGTGCGCTCGGGGGTAGGGCTCGGGCCTTGGGCCATGGGCGGTGTCTCCTCGGGGCCTATTCGACGTCGTCGCCGGCCAGGGTCATGCGCCGGATGGGCAGCCGTTCTATCACCTGGGGCAGCGCCCGGTGGATCTGCGCTTCCAGACGGCGCTTGGTCTGGAGAAAAAGCTCGCTCTCCAGCTGGGCGGGCTCGCGCGGGCGCGGCACCCAGTCCTCGATGTGGTCGAGCATCCGGCCCGGGTTGGCCCCCATCACCAGCACGCGGTCGGCCAGGTAGACCGCCTCGTCGAGGTCGTGGGTGATGAAGACGATGGTCACCTCGACGTTGCGCCAGATCTGGATCAGGTGGCCCTGCATCTCGGCGCGGGTCTGGGCGTCCAGCGCGCCGAACGGTTCGTCCATCACCAGGATGCGAGGCCGGTTGACCAGCGCGCGGGCGATGGCCACCCGTTGCTTCATCCCGCCCGACAGCTGGTGGGGGTAGGCGTTGGCGAAGCGTTCCAGCCCCACCATCTCGACCCAGGGCATGGCGTCGTTCCGGGCGGTCACCCGGGCGACACCCGCCACCTCCAGCCCGAACATCACGTTCTCCAGCACCGTCCGCCAGGGAAACAGCGTGTAGCTCTGGAACACCATCCCCCGGTCGCGGCCGGGGCCGCGCACCTCGTGGCCGTCGACCAGGACGCGCCCGGCGGTGGGCTGGTCCAGCCCGGCGATGATCCGCCCCAGGGTGCTCTTGCCGCAGCCGGAAGGACCGATCACACACAGCAGCTCGCGCCGGTGCACCTTGAACGACAGCTGCTCCAGCGCCCGCACCGGTCCGTCTTCGCCCGGGAACTCCTTGCACACCCGGTCCACCTCCAGCACCACCGGCCGCGCGTACAACCTGGCGAACCGCTCGCGCACGGCCGCCGGCGCCTGGTCGACCGGCGGGGCGGCCTCCACCGGCTGCGGGTGCAGCGCGCTCGAACCGGTCACGCCAGCCCCTGGGGCGCGGCGGGCTTGCCCAGGCGGGCGGGCAGCAGCCCGCGCACCATGCGAGGCAGCGACCAGCGGCTGGCGGTCGGCTGCCAGGGGAACAGGTGGTACGACAGCCGCGCCAGCAGCAGGTCGGACCCCAGCCCGATGAACCCGATCAAGATGATGCCCGCGTACACGTTCGGGTAATGGCGGTAGCGGGCCTGCTGGTTGATGAAGTAGGTGATCCCGGTGGTGGTGCCCACCAGCTCGGCGACCATCAGGTAAGTCCAGGCCCAGCCCAGCAGGATGCGCAGGTCGGTGTACAGGTCCACCACCACGCCCGGCACCACCACCTTCCACAGCAGCTGCCGCGACGAGGCTCCCAGGGTCTGGGCCGCCTCGATCAGGCCGCCGTCCAGGCGGCGGGTGGTGTTGGCCACCACCAGCACCTGCTGGAAGAAGGTGCCGATGAAGATGATGGCCACCTTGGGGGCGTCGTAGATGCCCAGCACCGCCACCGCCAGCGCGCCGAAGGCCGGCGCGGGCAGGTAGCGGAAGAACTCGATGAACGGCTCGGTCATGCGGGCGCAGGCCGGGAACGCCCCGCACAGGATGCCGAGGGGGATGCCCACCAGCGACGAGAGCAGAAAGCCCCAGAAGATCACCTGCAGGCTGCCCCACAGGCTCTGGTGCAGCCAGGGCTCACCCGCCAGGCGCGGCGGGGTGACGAAGGCGGTGTACAGCGCCTGCGCCACCGCGTGGGGCGGCGGGAAGTAGACCGGGTTGGCGGCGCGCCCGCTGGCGGGGATCTTGCCCTCGGCGCGGGCGCGCGCGTTCTCGGCCTGGAAGGTAGCCTTCTCCAGCAAGGTGCCGGCGGGGTAGTCGGACAGGCCGCCCGGGTCGCTGACCTCGACGTAAGGGTGCCAGAGGAAGGGCAGGTAGCTCAGCGCCGCCCAGAGCAGCATCGGCACCGCGAACGAGGCTGCCGTCAGCACGGCCCGACGGCGCGGCGGCAGCGGTTGGCGGATCGCCAGCCAGGGGGCGCGTCTCATGGCGCTCAGAGGGCGTTGACGAGGTCCGGATAGATGTAGTCGTCGGCCGACTGCGACGCCTTGTACACCTTGCTGGTCATGTTGAAGTCGTCCGCCGTCTTGGTCGAACCGTACAGCGAGTCCAGCCCCTCGCCCTTGACGAACCGTTTCTTGGCTTCGTCCAGCGACAGGAAGTAGGTGCCGGGGACGGCGGCGGCGTATTCCTCGGGCTTGACGCCCACCTTGGCCGCCATGATCGCCACCGCGTCGGCCTGGGTCTTGGGGTCGCGCACGTAATCGGAGATGCGGTACCAGACCTTGACCACCTTGGCCCAGTCCGCTTTTCGCTGGGCCAGGCTCTCGGGCTTGACCGCCAGGGTGTCGTAGATCAACCCTGGCACGTCGGCGCTGGTGAACAGCGCCCTGGATCCGGCCACCGCCTTGCGGGCCTGCCCGGCCACCGGGTACCAGGCGGCCACCGCGCTCACCTGTCCGGAGGCCAGCGCCTGCGGTGTGTTGTTGGTGGGGAAGTTCACCAGCTGCACGTCGTCGGGTTTCATCCCGTGCTTGTCCAGCGCCTTCAGGAACAGCAGGTGGTCGACCAGGGTCAGCTCCAGCCCGACCTTCTTGCCCTTGAGCTCGGTGAACTTGTTCACCCCCGGCCGACCGACGATCTGATCGTTGCCGTTGCTGAAGTCGTTGACGAGGATCAGCTTGCTCTTGGCGCCGTTGGCGCCGGTCACCAGCGCGTCGCCGTTGGTGATGGTCACGGCGTCGACCTTGCCGGCGGTGTAGGCCTCCAGCGAGGGCATGTAGTCGAACCAGGAGAACTCGACCTCGACGCCCGCCTCCTTGAACCAGCCCTTCTGCAGGGCCACCTCCCAGGCGGTCCAGCCCGGCCAGTCGCTGTAGGCAATCCGCAGGGCCTTGCCCGCCGCCGGTGCGGCTGGCGCGGGTGCGGGCGCCGCGGTCGGGGCGGCGGCCGGCGTCTCCGACCCGTTCTTGCAGCCGGCCAGGAAGACGGCGCCGGCGAAAGTTCCCAGCAGCGCCGGGACCAGGGCCGAACGCACGAGGCCAGCAACAGTGGCGAGAAGTTCCCTCGGACTTGTGCGCACGGTGTTCCTTTCGGTGGGCCCGTCGGGCGGGCGTGGACGCCTACAATCCCCCACGCGGTTGTTTACCCGGGCCGCTGTTTCCCTCGCGTATCACGGGGGTTAAACCTCTTCGGTCTTGCCCCGCCCGCGCGCGCGAGGCGCGCGTGACGCGGCGGGTACCGGAGGAACAAACACGCGTAGATCGCGTGAGACGGAGGGACATGACGCAACCCCCGCGTGCTGGTCAGTCCCTGGTCCTCGGCGCGGTTCTGGTTTCCGGTCTGGCCTGTCTGGGAGAACCGGCGGGCGAGACCGGCGTGGTCGACCCGGGCCCGTCGTCGCCGACGTCGCCGATCCCGCCGTCGGGCTCGCCGGTGGCCGGCTTCGAGGTGCCGCACACCGGGGTCAAGCTGCTCGCCTTCTCCATCCGCCTCGATCGGATCGCCGCCACCACCGGTCTGCCCCTCACCGACCCGGCCTACGCGGCCCTGCGCGAGAACCGCCTGCTGCTCGGTGACCACGACTACGCCAACGCCAAGCCGCCGCAGGAGAGCTGGTCGGCGGCCCGCCTGGTCACCTGGGTCGAGAGCGTCCGGCCGATCTGCCGGTCGCCGGCGGTGCTGGCGAAGCTGTCGCCCATGCCGGCCAAGCTGCCCTCCCTGATCGAGGCGGCCTACGGCCGGAGCGCGCTGCCCGACGAGACGGGCGCGCTGACGGAGGCCAGCGCGGGTCTGTCGCTGCCGCCGGCCAAGCTGGTCGAGACCACCTGCGTGTCGGTGCTGTCGTCGCTGGAGTTCGTCGCCCAGTGAAAGGAGCGAGCGGCATGTCCAGGCGCCGTCTGACCCTGGTCCTGATCGGTGCGACCGCCGCCTGCACGCCGCAGGCTCCGCCGCCGGCGGCTTCCAGCGGCATGGCCGGGCCCGCCGCCGGCAGCCCGTCGGCTCCCGGCACCGGGAACCCGGCCGCGCCGTTGCCGCCCGGATCGTACCTGCCGCCGTCGGGCGACCCGTTCCCGCCGTCGACCATCGACTGGGCCACCGTCCCCGGCCCGCAGGCCGAGGAGTACCTGCGCAAGCTGTCGCTGATCCTGGTGGGGCGCGTGCTCGAGCCGGCCGAACGCCAGCAGATCGCCAGCCAGCGCGGCCGCGCCATCCCCGCGCTCATCGGCGCCTGGGTGGCCGACCCAGCCTTCGTGCAGGCGGGCCGGCGGTTCATCGAGGACATGTTGTCGGTCAGCGGGAAGCTGGACACCGTCGACTTCGGGCTGCCCGGCAACCTGGCCGCCTACCTGGTCAAGAACAACCGGCCCTGGTCGGAGATCATCACCGCGCCCAGCTGCTACGACGTCGCCCTGCAGCCGATCAAGTGCGACAGCGGCGCGCCCTACGGCGCGGGTGTGCTCACCACCCGGGCGATCTTGCTGTCGCGGTCGGGGCGCTTCAACCTGACCCGCGCCTCGACCCTCACCCGCACCTTCGCCTGCAAGAGCTACCCGATCCCCGACGACCTGCAGCCGCGGGTCGAGCGCAGCTGGCTGCTGCCCATGTTCCAGGCCAACAACCCCGACGAGCAGGTGGTCGAGGAGGCGCGCAACGGCTTCGGCAACGGCTTCGGCTGCTACATGTGCCACGGTCAGTTCAGCTTCCACGCCCAGCTGTTCGTGCGCTTCGACGGCTCGGGCATCTACCGCCCAAACGCCACCGGCATGCAGGACATGCGGCCGGAGGCGGAGCTGGGCCGGTCGGCCATGCCCGGGCTGATGGCCTCGCACTTCCGCGATCCCGAGCGGGCCCGGCTGGAAGGCATCCAGATGTTCGGCCAGCCGGTGGCCAACCTGGCCGAGGCGGCCAAGGTGGTGGCGCAGATGCCGCTGTTCAGCGAGTGCGCGGCCGCCAAGTACCTGGACCACACGCTGGGGGTGCTGGCCGGTCACATCAAATACGACTGGCGCATGTTCATCGAGATCGGCCAGCGGGCCCGCGAGAAGAACGCGGACCCGACCCTGGCCAACATCGTCGAGGCGCTGTTCACCCACCCGGCGGTGGTGCGCTCGCTGATCGACGGGCTTGCCGGAGGGAATCCATGAACGACAAGACCCTGCCGCTGTCCGATCTCCCGGCGCCGGCGCGCCGGCGTTTCCTCAAGCGGCTGGGGATGATCCTGGGCGCGCCCGCCATCCCACCGGCGCTGCGCTACGCGGTCAACGATCTGCTGTGCGGGACCGCCTACGCCCAGGGCGCCGAGAGCCGGGTGCCCACCTTCTTCATCGAGGTGAACCTTCGCGACCAGCAGGACCTGGGCTCGATCTTCGTGCCGCCCGGGCTGGCCAAGAACGCGAACCTGCAGCGCGGTGACTGCGGCAAGAAGGTGTCGCTGTTCTTCGGCCAGAACGACCTCAAGGAGGTGCGGCCGGGCGTCTTTCTCACCCCCGACTCGCTCGAGCTCGAGCCGCACGTCAGCTCGATCGCGTACATCGATCTGTTCGAGCTGACTCCCGGCAACACCCACTACCACCAGTCGGCCAACCGCACCCGCGCCCCCGACTGCAGCATGGACATCAAGAGGCCAGGCCAGATCGAGATGTGGACCCTCGACAAGCCGCTGTATTCGTTCCCCACCGGCACCGAGCGCTACCACTGCGCCATCCCCACGCCGGCGACGATGCACAACTTTTATCAGAAGAAGCTGGGGGCGGCCCACAACGGCATCGCCTTCAAGGGGATCTCCCGCCAGAAACACGCCATCTATCACTGTGCCGGGGCGCTGCCCGCCACTGCCGAGCTGGACCGCATGGTGGACAAGGCGGCGGTGTACAAGGCCTTCGGCGCTGGTGGCAGCATGCCCACCACGGAAGCCCCGCCCACCGCCGAGGAGATCGAGCTTTTGACCCGGCTGCTCAAGCGCGCCGACCCCGCCTTCCTCAAGCGGCGCAGCTTCGGCGGCAAGGCGGCCGACGATCACCTGGCGCTGCTGTCGGAGGCGCAGGCCAAGATGCAGCCGCCCTCGATCGTGATGCCCCCACCCGTCATGGGCCCGCCGGGCATGCCGATCGACCTGCCCATCGCCGCCGCGGACGAGGCCTACTGGAAGACCGGCGTACCCGAGCAGAACGGCAACGGCATGACCATCGTGCCGGGCTTCAAGACCGTGCAGGACGGAGACACGCCCCGCAAGGTGAACTTCCAGGGCTGGGAGCAATACGCCCTGGCCTGGAAGCTGATCGCCACCAACCAGTGCCGCAGCTTCGGGCTGGAGTGCGAGTTCATCGACTGGCACGACACCCGCCCGGAAGGGAACGTGAAGGCCTACACCTGGTGCACCGCCCGCCCGCTGGCCCGGCTGATCAGCAAGCTGAAGGCGGCAGGCCTGTACAAGAACACGCTGATCGCCATCTACACCACCGACGGCAGCCGCGCCCCCTCGGCCAACTCCAGCGGTGACCAGGGCAAGAACACCGTGATCCTGGCGGGCGGCATGCTGGAGGGGAAGGGCGGCTATTACGGGGACATCCAGGCCAGCGCCACCGAGCCGGGCAGCGACCGCTGCCTGGGGGACGGCCACGTCTTCACCTACCTGATCCCCGACCTGGCCACCGGCGCCCCCACCGGCGGCATGGCCCGCGGCGGCGCCAAGGAGCCGCGGATCAAGGGCGCGGTGATCTGGAAGACGGTGATGAAGCTGCTGCGCATCCCCGACTCGGAATACGCCCAGTGGCCCGAGGTGGCCACCTCGCCGACCCTGGACTTCCTCCTGGGCTGACCCACCGTCGGAACCGTTTCTTTCTATCCTCCCTCCAGGGAGGGGCTTGCAGGCGACGGCGGGATGCTCGGTGCGACCCCGAGGATCGCCTTCAGCGTACGGGGGTCGGTTGGCTTGACCAGGTGATGATCGAAGCCGGCCTCCTGCGCCCGGACTCGGTCGGCCTCCTGGCCCCAGCCGGTGAACGCGATCAGGATCGGGTGGCGCTGGGGGAATCGGCTTCGGATCGTTCGGGCCACCTCGTAGCCGTCCATGTCCGGCATGCCAATGTCGAGCAGCACGAACGCGGGGTCGAACGGCTCGAAGATTGTCAGCGCCTCCCGCCCCGAGTGCGCGATCCGCACCTCCGATCCGGAGGGCTCCAGGAGCATGCCGAGGCTGTCGGCGGCGTCTTCGTTGTCGTCCACGATCAAGATGCGCTGGCGGGTCAGTCGCCCCGGCCCTGGCTGCTCTTCCTTCGCCGTCGCCGGCGCGGCGGCGATCGGTAGATCGAGTGCGAAGCACGCCCCCCGCCCAGGCCCCTCGCTCGACGCGCGGAGCGTCCCGCCGTGCATCTCGGCGAGGCGGCGGGCGATGGTGAGCCCGATCCCGAGGCCCTTCGAACGCGAACCGCGCTGGAAAAGCTCGAAGAATCCGTCGGCCGCCGCGGGGTCGAAGCCGATACCGGTGTCCCGGACGGACAGGGTGACCTGGCCGCGATGAACCTCGGCCCTCAGCCAGATGCGTCCGCCTCGCTCCGTGTAACGGGCGGCGTTGTTGAGCAGATTGGACACGATTTGGCAGAGGCGGATCGGATCTCCGTCCAGCCAGACGGAAACCTGCGGCAGGGCGACTTCCAGGCTGTGTCGCGCGTCGCGAATGAGCGGCTCGCTGGTCTCCACCGCGGCGCTCACCACGCTCGCCAAGGTCACGCGCTCGCGCCGCAGCTCGAGTTTCCCCTGGTTGATCCGCGACATCTCCAGAAGGTCGTCGACCAGTCTGACCAGCTGGCCGAGCTGGCGCTCCATCATGTCGTGTGTGCGGGTGGCGTCGAGCCCTTGCTCGTGCTGCATGCGCAGGATCTGAATACCGTTGCGCAGCGGCGCGAGGGGGTTGCGGAGCTCGTGGGAGAGCATCGCGATGAACTCGTCTTTTCGCCGGTCCGATGCCCGCAGAGCGGCTTCACTTTCCCTGGTGGCGGTGAGGGCGGCGCTCCGCAGCCGAGCGATCTGCAGTCGCGATTCGATCCGGGCGAGCAGCTCGCGCGCGCTGAACGGCTTGACGACGTAGTCGTCGGCGCCCTCGTCGAGCGCCTCGATGCGGGCTTCTTCACCTGCGCGCGCCGAAAGCAACACGACCGGCACGTCACGCAGCGAAGGATCTGCGCGCAGGACGCGCGTGAGCTCTTGCCCGCCGAGTCTCGGCATCATCACGTCGGAAAGGATGAGATCGGGCCGCGCCCGACGTGCGGCGGCCAGGGCCTCCTCGCCGTCGGCGACGGCTTCGACCCGGTAGCGCCCCGCCAGCAGCCGTCGCACGTAGTCGCGCATGTCCCGATTGTCGTCCGCCCAGAGGATGCGCGGGCGCGGCCCCTCTGCCACAGCCGCGATCATCGGCGGCACGCCGGGCAACCATCCCAGCGCCTCCTCGACGAACGGGTCGGCGCCGACCGCGCTGGTCTCTGACGTGCCGTTCGCTGCCATCCGCTCGCGCGGCAGGTGCGCCGTCCCGAACGGCACGGTGACGGTGAACATGGTGCCGTGCCCCAGCACGCTGTCGACGGTGACACCGCCGCTGTGCATCTTCGCCAGCTCCTGCACCAGGGCGAGGCCGATCCCGGTCCCCTCGTGGGTGCGGCTCCTGGCGCCCTCGATGCGGTGAAAACGATCGAAGATGCGCGGCAGCTCCGAGGCGGCGATGCCCGACCCGGTGTCGATGACCTCGAGAACCGCGTTGCCATCGCGGCGGCGGACACGCACCGTGATGCTCCCCTGCAGGGTGAACTTGAAGGCGTTGGAGAGGAGGTTGAGGACGATCTTCTCCCACATCTCTCGATCGACATAGACAGGCTCTGCCAGTGACGGGCAATCGACGATCAGCTCGAGCCCTCCACGCTCGGCGGCGGATCGGAAGCTGGACGCCAGCTGGGCGGTCAGCGCGGCCAGGTCCAGCGGTTGGTAGCTCGCCTGGACACGGCCCGCCTCGAGGCGCGCGAAATCGAGCAGCGTGTTGACCAGCTTCTGCAGGCGCCGCGTGCTCCGCCGGGCAAGCTCCAGCCGTTCACGTTGCACGTCGCTGAGCGGATCATCCGCATCCTGCAGCAGATCGTCGATCGGGCCGGCGATGAGCGTGAGCGGGGTGCGGAACTCGTGGCTGACGTTGCTGAAGAACGTCGTCTTCGCGCGATCGAGCTCCGCGAGCACCTCGGCGCGGCGGCGCTCGTCCTCGGACCGGCGGACCAGGGCGAGCGCCGCCCCGACGTTTGACCCGACCACCCGCACGAAATCGCGAAAGGAATCATCCGCCCGCCGGCGCGGGCTGACGCCAGCGACGAGCCACGCGGTGGGCGCCCCCCCGCCGGACGCGCACGGCACGACGGCGACCTGACGGATCGGCTCCGGCCACACTCCGGCCCGCAACGGGCCGAGCCAGGCCAGCGCTTCGCCCTCCAAGATCTGGAGCGACTGGCCGAGCGGCCAGCGCGGCGGCTGCTCGTTCGCGTTCAGCTCCCTGGGCGCGACCGGATGATCCGCCTCCACACCGCACCTGCCCATCAGCTTCGCCGATAGGGCATTTCCGGCCCGGGCGTAGAAGAGCGCGAACGGGAAGACCTCCTGGTAGCGCGCGAGGACGCTCGCCGCCGTCGTGTACACCTGGGAGACGCTCGACGCCTGCTGAGCGACGCCGCCGAGATCGCGCAGCAGGCGCAGCCCGCGCTCACCCACCACGCGCCCGGTCGTCTCGCTGACGATGCAGAACACACCGCTCACCTGTCCGGACTCGTCGCGCATCGGATCGTACGAAACGTCGAAGTACGTCTCCTCGATGTAGCCGTGGCGCTCGAGAAAGAAGGGCCGGTCCTGCGCCCAGAACGCCTCACCCGTCGTCAGCACGGAATCGAACAGCGCCTTGAGGCCCGTCAGCCAGATCTCCGCCCAGACCTCGCGCACGGGAGCCCCGAGCGCACCCGGGTGCTTGGCTCCCAGAACGGGCCGGTAGGAGTCGTTGTAGAGGGTGATGAGGTCAGGACCCCAGAACAGCACGATCTGGGCCTTCGACGGAAGCAGATGGCTGAGCGCGCTCCGGAGGCTCTGCGGCCAGCCCTCGACGGGCCCGAGCGGTGTCGTCGACCAGTCCATGGTGCGGATCCGCTCCCCCATCTCCCCGCCGCCCGCGAGAAAGCCCTGGTGAAGGTTCGTCGGCATTGATGGATAGCTACCCGGCCCTTCCCGTAAGCCGCAACCTCAAAGGTGTCGGCGGGCCGTCAGGGATCGTACGAATTCCGCTGTATCGCCGCGCCGAGCGCCCCCCTACTTCGTCGCTGAGCGACTCGCGGTGGTATACGGGGAATCCGCACGGCGAGAGCAACCAGAGAGTCCCGTCGCTCATGAACGATGGTCCGTGGCGATACGCCGGATCAGGGCAGCCTAGACCGCCTGCAGGCAGAACCCGGGCCGGTGGTAGAGGCACGCCTCCGCCCGATCGTGCGGCTGGACCACCAGCGCGTCGATCCGCTGCATGGCCGCCGGTGACAGCAGCGCCCGCAGCTCCGCCTCGGCGCTCTCGTCGCGCGCGCCGGCGCAGTCGTAGATGCTGACCGGCGACACCACCCGGGCCGACCAGCGCGGCTCGGCGCGCTCGAGCCGCAGCGCCAGCCCGACCGGGTGGGGAAAGCTCGGGATCCGCGCGGTCAGCGGCAGCAACATCCGCCCGCCGGGGTTCAGCGCCGCCAGCCAGGCACGGCGCGCGTGGGTCGCCCCGGCGTTGATGAAGATGACGTCGAAGCTTCCCTCCACCGCGGCCGCATCCCCCGCCGCCACCTCCACCTGCGGCCAGTCCGCCAGGCAGGCGCGGGCGCGGTCGGCCAGAGCGGGATCGAGCTCCAGCGCGCGCACGCGGCCGGCGGGGCCCACCACCTCGGCCATCACCGCGCTGTAGTACCCGGTCCCGCACCCGATGTGCAGCAGCGCCTCGCCGGGGCGGGGCGCGACCGCATCGATCCAGGTGGCCAGCGCCGCCGGCTGTCCGTTGTTCAGCTTCCGCTCGGGATCGATGGCCACCACCACGTCGTGGTAGAGGTGCTCGGGGCGGTCGTCGGGGGTCGTGCGATACGGGTTTTGCGGGTCGAAGGGCTGGGCGATCTTCCAGGGCCCCGGGCCCAGGAAGCGCTCGCGCGGCACCCGGGCCAGCGCCTGCACCAGCTCTTCCGAGCGCAGGTGGGCCGCGGCCCGGATCTCCTCGGCGTAGGCCCGGCGCGCCTCCTCCAGGCTCACGGCTGCCCGCTCCCGCTGTCGACCATCTTCTGGAGGTCGCCGGTCCCCTCCACCATGGCGTCGGCTGCGCCCAGCACCAGGGTCTGCGGGCGCGTGAACGAGGTGCCCGGCACCTGCCAGGGACCCCACAGCAGCCCGACCACGTTCTCGATACCCCGGTGCCCCTGCACCGACAGCGCCAGCATGCGGCCGTCCTCGCTCACGCCGCCCAGCCCCGCCCGCGCGCGGCCGAGGAAACGCGCCCCCTCGGAGACAGACCCTGATTCCATGCCCGTCGGGATCCGCAAGGTCGCCCCGTAGAACAGGGCCAGGTGCACCGCCCTCGCGCGCTGTTGCCCCGGCTCTAACATCCTCGTCGGGAGCGGCTGGCCCTGCAGGAGCGCGCGCCGGAGCAGATCCGTGGCCGGATCCTCCCGGGTCGCCAGCAGCACCTCCCGGATCCGCAGCAGGGTCGCACGCGCCTCCACCCGCTCGGCCAGATGGGGGAACATCAACACCTGGCCGTGCAGGTGCAACTGGTGGGCGAGGGCGGTGAGGTCCACCATCTCGATCACCGGCACCGCGGGCTTCCGCGCTTCGCCTGCTGCGGGCATCCCGGAGGTCGGCGCTTCGGCTGCTGCCTCTGGCCGGTCGGCATCGGCCGCCGCGGCCCGCACCTTCTCCAGCGCGGTGGTGTATCGCTCGCCGGTCTCGGCCTGGCGGGCGCGCACGCGCTTCTTCAGATCGCGTTTCACAGTCATGGCTCCCTCGCTTCCTCGCTGGCGACGCGCGAACGACCCCATGCACCCCGCGCGACGCGGACAGGAAGGTGGAAACGACTGCGACCGAAGCGGAAACGACTGCTACTGCCCGAGAAGAAGACTCCCCTTCACCCCCGGTCCGGGTCAGGCATGGGCTGACCCTTGAGGGCTTCGCGCGAGCATCACGCGATCCCCATGAGTACAGCCCACCGCCGGCCACCGGTCAAGAAGCCGCGGGCGAATGCTCACATTCCCTGAGCATCCGAGCGACCTCGACCGGTGGCCTGGCGCGCCAGTCCGACCCTGCCAGGGATCTGGTCAGTTGCCGGCCGGGGCGTCGCTGCCGCTGTCCATTGGCGGGGCGGCATCGGGGCGGACCGGCAGCGGCGTCACCGGCGGTCCGATGGTCAGGTTCTCGATGGTGGCGGTCACCGCCTGGCCTTCGTTTCCGGAGGTCAGGAACACCCCGGCGAACCCGTTCATGGCGATCACGAAGCTGGGCAGGTCGATCACCGGCTCCCAGGTGGTGCCGTTCTCGGAGATGAAGCCGACGAAGCGGTTACCCGCCCGCACCATCTTGAGAAAAATCGGGTGCAAGGTCAGCAGCGGTACGCCCGCGTCGCCGCTCGCCCCATCCGTGGCGGCGGCGTCGGGGGTCGTGTCGGGGCTGGTGTCGGGCGCGGCGTCGGCCGCGTCGCCGGCGCCGCCGTCGGGGGCGGGCGGGCGCGGCTGGTCGGTGGTGTCGACGTCGCCGTTGTCCTGCGCGCGACGCTGCAGGCGGTAGCGCTGGCCGTTGTTGGCGCTCAGCTCCAGCAGGAAGGAGACCATGCGTGCTCCCGGCGTCAGCGCGCCCCGCAGCGCCAGGCCCACCTTCGCCGTCCGGTTGGCGGGCACGTTCAGCGCCGTCACCCGGGCGGTGATCTCCACGTCCCGCTCCTGCTGCTGGATCTGGTGCACGAAGGTCATCCCGTCGGCGCCGTTGGCGATCCCGCGGCCGGCGTTGAGCAGGGTGAACTTCCGCGGCGCCCCGCTGGCCGAACCGCCCAGGGTGCCCACCTCCTCGTGGGCGAAGTTCGCGTCGGTGAGCGCGGTGATGCGCAGGTTCTCGAAGGCGGCCAGGTTGCCGTTGTTGTTGGCGTGGCTGGTGACCGCCAGACCGGCGGACACCTCCGCCGGCAGGGTCAAGGTGACCTCGCCGTCGCGTTGCCAGGACTCGCCGTCGGCGGAGACGAAGCCGGTCACCAGGTTGCCCTTGCGGGTCATCCGCAGCCAGATGGGCGCCGCGTCCGGTCCCATGCCGGGGTTCAGTGATCCCAGATCGGCAAAGCCGGTGATGTTGTCGCTGGTCTTGGTCCGGAACTGCAGGCGCGATCCCTTGCCCATCGGATAGCTGCCCGGGGCAGTGGGCGCGGCGGTCGGGAACACCATCATGAAGGCGTTGCGCGCGTCGGGCGCCAGGGACTCGCGGATCATCAGGCCCGCCTTCGCGTTCTCGTTGGTGCGCTCGATCGAGACCAGCCGGCCGACCATCTCGAAGTCGCCGGTGACCTCCTGGTGCAGGAAGTGGAACTGATCGGCCTCCGCCCAGATGTCGCCGCCCGAGCCGCGCACCTGGAACTGCGAGCGCGTGCGCCCGGTGCTGCCGGGCATCCCCACCGCGCCGATGTCGGTGCCGGTCCAGGGTGGTGTGAACACGGGGGTCATCGAGACCATCGGGCGTCCGTCGGGCGTGGGGCCATCGGGCCCGCCGCCGCCGTCGCCGGGCGTGGCCGGCTTGTCGGCCACCACCGCGTCGATCTTGCCGCCGCCGCCGCTGCCCCCCGCACCGCCGGCGCCTCCGGCACCGC
>JBKPRZ010000791.1:0-10104 GCA_046734815.1 Myxococcota bacterium
GCCTTGCTGTGGCCGGCGTCGACGATGGTCACGGGGCGGTGGCGCACGCCGGGCGCGGCCGCATCGGCGGCGGCCAGCTCGGCCCGCACCAGCGCCTCGGCGGTGGCCTTCGCCGGCGCCCGCCCCTTGCGCGCCGCCGGCGCGCTCTCGACGCCGCCCAGGAACCGCGCCACCTCGTCCAGCGGGCGCTGGGTGGCCGACAGCCCCACCCGCTGCAGCGGACGTGCCGCCCCGGCGTTCAGGGCCTCCAGGCGTTCCAGCGACAGCGCCAGGTGGGCGCCGCGCTTGCTGGGCACCAGCGCGTGGATCTCGTCGACGATCACCGTCTGCACCGCCCGCAGGCGCTCGCGCGCGCTGGAGGTCAGCAGCAGGTACAGCGATTCGGGCGTGGTGATCAGGATGTCGGCCGCCTCGCGCCCGAACAGCGCCCGCTCGCGCTGGGGCGTGTCGCCGGTGCGCACCGCCACCGCGGGGATGCGGTGAGCGGCGCCCATCTCGGCGGCCAGGTGGGCGATCCCGGCGATGGGCGCGCGCAGGTTGCGCTCGACATCCACCGCCAGCGCCTTCAGCGGCGACACGTAGACGACCCGGCACCGTGACGTTGCATCTGGGACCGTCGGAGGGTCCCAGACCCCCCGCGACGGCGCCGGGTCGAACATCAGGCGGTCGATGGCGTGGAGGAAGGCGGCCAGGGTCTTGCCGCTGCCGGTGGGCGCGAGCAGCAGGGTCGACTCGCCCCGCACCAGCGCCGGCCAGCCCAGCCGCTGCGCATCGGTGGGCGCCGGGAAGGACCGCTGGAACCAGGCGCGCGTGGGCGGCTGGAACGCGGCCAGGACGGATGCTCCCCGGGTGCCCCCGGTCGTCTTGCCCCCGCGAGCCATTCCCCAGTTCTAGCAGGCCCGCGCCCGCCGGGGACGCCCCCGGATCAGAGGAACTCGCACAGGTAGGCGGCGGGCGCGGCCGCCTTGACCTCGAAGGCGCTCTTGCCGGCCACCTCGAAGGCGGTGCCGGCCGGGAAGGCGCGCCAGTCGCCCCCCGCGGCAAAACGGGCCAGAAGCTCGCCGCTGACCACGGTCATGCGCTCGGGGGCGTCGGTGTTGAAGCGGTATTCGCCGGGGTTGACCACGCCCACCGTGGCGCGGCGGCCGTTGCGTTCGAAACCCACGCTCTGGACGTTGCCGTCGAAATAGGTGTTGTGCTTGAGGGCGCTCATCGCGCGCGCATCATACCCGCTGTCGGTCGGCTGCCGCATCTGCCGATGCGCGTGCGGCGGGCGCTTGAAGGCGGAACGCCACGGTCGCAGCTCTTCTGTGTATCGACCGGAAAAGACCATGCGCGAAAACGACAACGATGGAATGCCGTTGCGGGCGCCGCAGGTGGTGCCGCCGCTGGACCCTGCCTTCCGCCCGGCCGCCCTGGCGATCCGGGGGCTGCAGGAGGAGGCGCGCGCGACCACCCGCCCGGTCGAGGCGCGGCTGGCGCTGGAGCAGCCCGACGGGTCGGTGTTCCGGATGGACACGTTGCTGCTGCCGCCGGAACACTCCCGCGCCGTCGGCAACGTGCGCCACCTCGAGCGTCTGGTGAAGTTCGCGCTGTGGTCCTTCGGTGGCTCACGGCTGTACCTGGACGGGCCCGCCGGGCTGGCCGAGGCGCTGGAGGAGCACTACCGCGACACCGCCACCGGACGTTTCGACGCCGAGATCGTGGGCGACCGCATCTTCGACCACCCGCTGGAGGTGGTCGCCACCCACGAGCTGCCGACTGGACGCTCGCACCACACGCCGCTGGGGCGGCACCTCGAGGGCTGCCGGATCGGGTTCGACCTCGGCGGCAGCGATCGCAAGTCGGCGGCGGTGCGCGACGGCGAGGTTATCTGGAGCGAGGAGGTCGAGTGGGACCCATACCACCAGCCCGATCCGCAATATCACTTCGACGGGATCATGGATTCGCTGCGCCGGGCGGCCACGCACCTGCCGCGGGTCGACGCCATCGGCGGCAGCGCCGCGGGGGTGTACGTGCACAACCAGGTGAAGTTCGCCTCGCTGTTCCGCGGCGTCTCACCGGACGTGTTCGATCGCCGGGTGAAGAACATCCTCACGGAGATCCAGCATGCCTTCCGCGACGTCCCCTTCGAGGTGGTCAACGACGGCGCCGTGACCGCGCTGGCCGGGTCGATGGCGCTGGGCGAAGGCGGGGTGCTGGGGCTGGCCCTCGGCACCAGCACCGCCAGCGGATTCGTCGCCGCCGACGGCACCATCACCGACCGGCTGGACGAGCTGGCCTTCGCGCCCATCGACTATCAGCCCCTCGCGCCGGCCGACGAGTGGTCGGGCGACTACGGCTGCGCCGTGCAGTACCTGTCGCAGCAGGCGGTGGGCCGGCTGATGGCGCCGGCGGGCATCGAGATCGACGAGGCCCTGCCCCTGCCCCGCAAGCTCAAGCACGTGCAGGCGCTGATGAAGGCGGGCGATCCGCGCGCCCGCCGCATCTACGAGACCATCGGCGTCTACCTGGGCTACGCCATCGCCCACTACGCCAGCTTCTACGATTTCCGGCACGTGCTGCTGCTGGGCCGGGTGACCTCCGGCCCGGGCGGCGAGGTGATCGTCGAGCGCGCGCGCGAGGTCCTGGGCCTGGATTTTCCGGAGCTGGCCGCCCGGGTGACCTTCCACATGCCCGACGAGACCCAGCGCCGCCACGGCCAGGCGATCGCCGCCGCCAGCCTGCCGGTGGCCCCGGCCTGACCGGCGGCGGGTGGGCGGCCCGTCGCAGCGATCGACACGCTCAGGGACTTTCGCCGGCGGACAGCGCGGCGATCTCGGTCGCGGACAGCGCCCGGTCGTAGATGCGCAGGTCATCCAGCGCGCCCAGGAAGTTCTCGGCGCCGCCAGCGTAGCCCGAGACCACCGCGTCGGTGATGGCGCAGACCTGCGGAGCGAGCGCCGACGTGGCCACGGTGGTCCCGTCGACGACCAGCGTGTGGCCGACGCCGTCGTATGTATAGATGACGTTGTGCCAGCCCGGCGCGGGTGGCGTCGCGCTGAGCAGCACCGCTCCCGCCCAGCCCCAGACCGCCAGCTGTCCCTGCCGGAATCCGATCTGCACCCCGCAGAGGAAGACCCCGTTGGTCAGCGAGATGATGGCCTGGATGGCGGTCGGAACCGACGGCGGGTTCATCCAGAACGAGATCGACTTGCTGCCGTCGACGGCGGGGAGGCGGTTGACCGCCACCACCACCCGACCTTCCAGACCGTCGAAGTCGATCGCGCCCTGGTTCGGGAACCGGGCATCGGGAAACCCCGCGGGCACGAACATCGCGCCGGGCCCGACCATGCCGTGGTTGGCCGACCCCGAGGAGTCGCTGGCCACGGCGCCGGCGCGGTCGTCGAATCTCCAGTAGCCGACGAGGCCCGAGGGCGGCACGGGCGGCAGATCTGGACCCGCATCCGGCTCCGGCGGCGCGTCGGGGTCAGTTGCAGCATCGGGCGGATCGGGCAGCGGCGGTGGTGGCGCCGGCGGAGGTGCGGGCGGCGAAGGTGCGGGCGGCGGGGTCGCGGCATCGGCCGAAGGCGCGGCGGCGTCCGGTTTGCCGGCGGCATCGGCGGGCCTGCGCGCATCGACGCCCGAGACCGCGCCGGTCGGTGGCGTCGCCTCCACCGTGCAGCTCACGCAGGCGAGGAAAAACAGGGCAGATGCGATCAGCCGTGACCGGACGAGCATGGACGGAGATTTGCCGGCCCACCGGGCGTGCGTCGTCCTCCTGTCGGTGGAGGGCCGTTACAACCCCGGTACTGTCGTGGCGGCCAGAGGGGTTCTCGATGCGCCGGGCGCCCGCTCAGCGGGCCACGCGCACGGCGGGAATCGGGGTCCCGCTGGGGCGGGCCTCCACGCGCATCATCACGGCCCGCAGCAGCAACGGCACGGTGGCGGCCAGCACCACCGCGAACAGCGCCACCCGGTTCATACCGTCGAGCCCGCCGCCGGGGCGCTCGTGCAGGAGCAGCGACGAAAGGAAGGCGCCCAGCGACGCGGCCACGTGCTGGGCCGCCGACTGCGCCGAGAGGAAGCGGGCGCGCTCGGCCGGAAAGGGCACCCGCGAGGACAGGGTGTGCATGGCCACCGAGCGGGTCGCGTTCGAGAGCATGAACAGCACGAACACCACCAGGATCGGCAGCAGCGGCCGCGGCGGCACGAACCCCACCAGCAGATCGGCCACCAGCAGGGCTGTGCCGACGGCGGTGACGGCAACGGGACCGCGCCGATCGACGAGGATACCGCCCACCCGGGTGGCGCCAAAGCTGACGATGCCGCCCACGAGGTACAGCACCTCCAGCCCCTCGCGCGGGAATCCCAGGTTGTGCTGCAGGTAGGCCGACAGATTCGGGATCACCGCGAAGCTGCCGGCGAACACCGCCACCGTGCCCGCCAGCGCCAGCAGCACGGCCGGGTCGCCCAGGAACGGCCCCAGCCCGCGCGGCGGCGCCACCTTGTCGCGAGCCAGGTGGCCCCTCAGCGGTGGCATCACCGCGATGGCGGCCACGACGAGCACCACACCCAGGCCGGCCACCGCGAAGAAGGGGGTGCGCCAGCCGCCGATGAGCGCCAGCCGCAGCCCCACCGGCACGCCCACCACCGACGCGGCGGAGAACGCGCCCATCAACAAGCCCATCGCCCGCCCGCGCCGCTCGACCGGGACAACGTCGGCCAGGATGGACAACCCCAGCGACGTCGCCGGCCCGCCGAACATCCCCGCCATCACCCGGGCGGCCACCAGGCTGGGAAAGCCGGTGGCAAAGCCGCCCGCCGCCGTGCCCGCCACCAGCCCCAGCATCGCCACCGCCAGCGCGTTCCGGCGGTCGAAGCGATCGAGGAACAGCGCCCCGACAAGCCCCGCCACCGCCGCGGCGGCGGTGTAGCTGCCGCCGATGATGCCCAGCTTCGACGAGGGGATGTCGAGCGCCCGGGCAAAGTCGGGCCCCATCGGCATCACCATCATGAAGTCGAGGATGTTGACGAACGAGACCGCGGCCAGAAGGCCGATGATCTTGCTCTCCGAGGCGGGGCTCGCCACGTCAGATCCGGCCCATCGGACCGGCGGCACGCGAAGGCTTGCGCAGAACCACGTCCTTCTCGATCCCAGACAGCACCTCCACCCGCACACCGTCCGACAGCCCCAGCCGCACCTCGCGCCGCTCGAAGCGGGTGGGCGCCACCTCCACCTCGACGAAGCGGCGATCCTTGTCGAAGGTCAGCAGGCTCTCGTTGATCGCCAGCACGCGCTGGCGCCGGTCCAGCACGATGTTGGCGTTGGCGCTGTAGCCCGCGCGCACCACCACGTCGGACGGCGCGCGGAAGGCGGCCTCGATGTCGAACTCGGTGGTCCCCTCGCGCACCACGCTCTTGGGTGCGATCTGCTCCAGGCTGCCGAGGAACTTGGTGTCCTCCAGCGCGCCCACCACGATCTCCACCGGCATCCCCTTGCGCAGCTTTCCCACCTCGGACTCGTCCACGCGGCCGCGGAAGATCATGTCAGTCATGTCCGCCACCAGCGCGATGGTGGTGCCGGGGTTGAAGCTGTTGGCGTTGATGACCGAGCTGCCCTCCTTCACGTACACCGCCAGCACCGTGCCGTCGACGGTCGACTCGACGTGGGTCGAGGCGGTGGCGCCGCGCGCCCGCGCGGCCGCGCCCTCGCGCACCAGCCGGACCCGCGCCTCCGCCGCCTTCGACTCCTCGACCGCCAGCTCGTAGTCCGAGCGCAGCTTGTCCAGCTCGCCCAGCGCCGCCGCCCCGCTGCTGCCCAGCTTCTCGACCCGGTCCAGCTCGCGCTTGGCCCGCTCGACCGCCAGCCGGGTCGACCGCTCGCGCAGCTCGGCCTCGTTCAGGTTGACCACGTCGGGGATCACCTGCACCTCGCCGATCACCTCACCGCGCTTGACCGCCTGCCCCGGCAGCACGCGCAGGTTGCGCAAGATGCCCGAGATGCGCGGCTTGATCTCGATCTCCTTGCGCGCCTCGATGGTGCCGGAAGCGACCACCTTCTTGACGATGTCGGTGACCACCGGGCGTTCGGTCTGCAACTCCACCGGCCGCGGCCGCGACTTGGCCCACAGGAACCACAACGTTCCCGCGAACAGTCCGACGATGACCACCGCCACCGCCACCGGAAACACGCGTTTGCTCTTCATGCTGTGGACTCACCCATCATTTCAATGCGGTTCCCCCATTCGTGGGCAAGCGTCCCTCATTCGTGGGCCAGGGCCTCCACCGGGCGCACCGAGACCGCCGCCCGCGCCGGCGCCAGACCGGCCAGCGCGCCGGCCACGGTCAGCACCAGCGCCGCCGTCACCGCCTTGCCCAGGTCCAGCTCGGGGCTGGAGAAGAAGCGCGGCCCCGCCCCGGGCGGCAGCGCGCTGACGATCTTGGCCGAGATCTGCAGGACCGCCACCCCGGCGCACAGCCCCAGGTACCCGGCCAGCCCGGTCAACAAGGTCGCCTCGGCCACGATCTGCCCCATGATCGACACCGGCGTCGCGCCGATGGCCTTGCGGATGCCGATCTCCCGGGTCCGCTCCGCCACCGCGATCATCATTATATTGGAGACCCCGATGGCCCCGGCGAACAGGGTCAACACGCCCACCACCCAGGTCAGGGTGCGGATGGCGAAGAACAGGCTCTGGAAGCGGCGGAAGCTCTTGTCGCGGTTGAAGCCGCTGATGGCCCGCTCGTCGTCGGGCGCGACCCGGTGGCGCGCCTTCAGCAGCGCCTTTATCTCCGCCTCGACGTCGACCGAGGGGCGCGTGTTGTCCAGCAGCACCGGGATGGCGCCCACCCGGTTGGCCAGCCCCTGCAGGCGGGCCAGCGCGTGGCGGGGCACGAAGATGCGGCTGTTGAAGAAGTCGCGCTGCTGCCCGCCCGGCCCGAACCCGCTGGTGTCCAGCACGCCGATCACCTGGAAGGTGGCGTTGCCCGCGCGGATGCTCTGACCGATCGGGTTCTCGTCGCGCTCGAACAGCACCTCCTGGATCTTGGTGCCGATCACCGCCACCTTGCGCGCCTCGGCCAGGTCGATGGGGTTGAGGTAACGCCCCAGCGAGACCACGCTGCGCTCGGTGAGCGCGCCCTCGGGAAAGTCGCCGATCACCATCGCGTCGACGGTCTTGTCCCCGCGGACCGCGCTGGCCCCCGGCATGTGGTTGCGCCCGAAAGCCACCTGCACCCCCGGCACCTGGTTCACCGCCGCCACGTCGTCCAGGTCCAGCCACACCCGCCGCCCCGCCTGCTGGCCGGCGTAGGGCTTGCCGGTGATCTCGCCGCGAAAGCCGATGTTGTTGATGGCGAAGAAGCCGACGTCCTCCTCCACCGCCTTCTCCAGCCCGCGCCCGAAGCCCAGCATCACCACCAGCATGAACACGCCCCAGAAGATCCCGCAGGCGGTGAGGAAGGTGCGCAACCGGTTGCGCCGCAACGTTTGCAAGATCTCGTGGAAGTGGTCCAGCTCGAACAGCGCCATGGTCACTCCACCCGCAGCGCCGCGATGGGGCTGATGCGCGCCGCCCGCAGCGCCGGGAACAGCCCCGCCAGCATGCCCGCCACCACCAGCACGCCGGTGGCCCCCAGCCCCACCAGGATGTCCACCTCCGGATGGCGGAAGAAGGGGCTGGGCGGGATCACCTTCTGCGCGAAGGAGACCAGCGCCACCCCCGCGCACAGCCCCAGGTACCCCGACACCAGCGTCACCGCCATCGCCTCCTGCAGGATCATCGCGATGATCGAGGAGGGCGGCGCCCCCACCGCCTTGCGCACCCCGATCTCGCGCGTTCGTTCCTGCACCGAGATCAGCATGATGTTGCTGACCCCGACGACCCCCGCGAGGATGGTACCCAGCCCGATCAGCCAGACGAAGGTGCGGATGCCGGTGAACAGCCCGCGGAACCGTTCGTAGACCTCCTGGTTGTTCCACATCCGCAGCGCCTGCTTGTCGTCGGGCGCGAACCCCTTGCGCGCCGCCAGCTCGACCCGCAGCCGTTCGATCGCGGCGGCAGTCTGCGCGCCGCTGGCGTTGCCCACCGTGAAGCCGAACCGTTCGATGCGGTTGCCGATCACGCGCGGAGCCGCCGCCTGCGCCGCGGGCCCGCGCCCGCCCCAGGTCAGCAGCAGCTGCGCCGTCGACAGCGGGATGTAGATGGTCTGCTGCTCCCACTCCTCGGTCTCGGCCTCGAACATCCCCACCACCGTGAAGGGGATGCGCGCGATCTCCAGCTGCTGGCCGATCACCTGGGCATCGCGCGGGAACAGGGTCTCCTTCACCTTGGCCCCGATCACCGCCACCTTGCGACGCTGGCGCTGGTCGTCCTCGTCGAGGAACCGGCCCTCGGTCATGTCGGTCTTCTCGATCACCTCGTGCGCGGGCGACACCCCCTGCACGCTGAAGCTGGCCGTCTGCATGCCCCGCCGCACCCGCGCATCCAGCCCGACGACCGCGCTCGACACCTCCAGGATGGGCACCGTCTTGCGCGCCAGCTCGTGGTCATCGTTGTAGAGGCGCACCCACTTGCCCACCGGCTTGCCCTCGAACGGCTTGGACAGCCGCCAGCCGTTGACCCAGACGCTGTTCATGGCATCGCGCGAGAACTCCAGCTCCGCCCCATTGGCCAGCCCGTTGCCCGCCGCCAGCAGCACGACGAGCATGAAGATCCCCCACGCCACGCTCAGCGCCGTCAGCGCCGTCCGCAGTTTGCGCCGCCACATCGTCTCGAGGATCTCGCGCCACCGGTCGAGCATCCCGTGAACGAGCGCGGTCATCGCGCCTCCGCCGAGGGGTTCGGCGCTGGGGCCGATGGCAGCGGCGGCATGGCGCCGTCCTCGACGATCTGGCCGTCGCGGATGCGCACCAGGCGGCGGGCGCGGGCCGCCACATCCGCCTCGTGCGTGACCATGATGATGGTGACCCCGGCGCGGTTGGCCTGCTCCAGCAGGTCCATGATCTGCACCGAAGTCGCGGTGTCGAGCGCCCCGGTGGGCTCGTCCGCCAGCACCAGCCGGGGCTCGCCGATCAGCGCCCGGGCAATCGCCACCCGCTGCTTCTCGCCGCCCGACAGCTCCGGCGGGATGTGTTCGCCGCGCGCCGCCAGCCCGACCCGCTCCAGCGCCTGCAGCGCCATGTCCCGCCGCCGCCCGCGCGGCACCCCGCGGTACTGCAGCGGCAGCTCGACATTCTCCACCGCCGTCTTGTACGGCAGCAGGTTGAACGCCTGGAAGACGAAGCCGATGAACCGGTTGCGGTACATCGCCGCCCGCCGCTCGGACAGCCCTCGAATCAGCGTGCCATCCAGCCGGTACTCCCCGCGGTCGTAGTCATCGAGGATCCCGAGCACATTGAGCATCGTGGACTTGCCCGACCCCGACGCCCCCATCACCGCCACGAACTCCCCCTCCCCCACCCGCACACTGACATCCCGAAGCACCGGCAGAGCCCGCTCCCCGACGCGGTAGGCTTTATGGATCCCGGTAAGCTCGATCATGCGCGCCATCCCCGTCGGACAGCGGCCCAAGGATGGCACGATTCCCCCCCCCTCGCGACCCACCCCCCACCCCCCTGACGTGGTCTTTACGCGGGTGCGGTGCGATCCCGCCTGCCGCACCTTTACCTCCGCCCGAAAAGGCGCTAAACAAACACGCTTTCACCCCTCAGGGCGCGTAGCTCATCTGGATAGAGTACCGGCCTCCGAAGCCGGGGGTAGTGGGTTCGAGTCCCGCCGCGCCCACTAAAGCCCGATGCCGATCATGACCCGCAGCCAGAAGCGGCCGTAGTAGTCGCCGATGCGCGCGTCGCGGCCGGGCTGGGTGACCCGGGCGTAGGCGCCCAGCGACAGCCAGCCGTGCTCGCCGGCCTGCGCGAACACCGTGGGCCCGAGGTAGCCGATGGGGCCGAAGTTGTAGGTGTCCACCCCGGCGGGCGTCCCCGCGTCGTCGATCTCCTTCACCAGCCAGGACTCGAGCCCCAGGCTGAGGCGCGGCCCGAATTCGTAGGCCGCCCCCAGGGTGGGATGCAGGACCCACTCGCGCCGGCCGTTGTAGTACATCTCGCGCTCGACCCACAGG
>JBKPRZ010000792.1:0-11759 GCA_046734815.1 Myxococcota bacterium
GCTCAGCCATACCCGAGTCCTCTGGGACCGGACGTTCGTAGTCGTACAACACATGCATCATTTGCCGTTCGTGCCTAATCTCTAATCGCCTCGATGGCCATCGCACGCGAAGATGACGCCGAGTTCCGGGCAGCCGGTGCGCGCGAACGCCCGGTGGCGGGAGAACGCGCCGATCGTTCCGATCGCTCCGAGCGTGTCGGTCCCGCCCGGGCCGCAGAGGAGCCGCGCGATCACCTCCTGGCGATGCTGGCCCACGAGCTGCGCACACCCCTGCACGTGGTCCAGATGTCGAACGAGCTCATGCTGCGCCGGGCGCGCGACCAGCAGGAAGATCTGCCGCCGAGGTCGTGGTGGGTCGCGCATCTGGAGAAGTCGCACCGGACAATCAACAGGATCTCGCAGCTGATGGAGACGATCCTGGGGATGTCCCAGGTCACCTCCGGAGGAGCACTGGACATCGTCACGGAAAGCGTCGACCTCACCGCACTGGTGCATCAGATCGTCGCTCGAGACCAGCACGAGATCAGATGGGCCGGGTGCGACTGCACCGTCGAGTCTCCACGTCAGCAAATCGGTCGCTGGGACAGAGCGCGGCTGGACCTCGTGGTCTCCAACCTCCTTTCGAACGCTCTCAAGTACGGTCGCGGCAAGCCGGTCGTCATCCGTCTCGACGGACACGAAACGACGCTCCGGCTGTCGGTAACGGACCAGGGGCCGGGCATCCCTGTCCAGCTCCAGGACAGGCTGTTCCAGCGCTGGAGCCGACTGCCCGGGGCTGGCAACGCCGGCGGGCTGGGTCTGGGGCTGTGGATCACCCGCGAGATCGTGCGCGCGATGAAAGGCGACATCCGGGTGATCAGCGCAGCAGGCCAGGGCGCGACCTTCTGTGTCGAGCTACCTCGGTCGTCTTGAGGCTTTCTGGCCCGGACCGATGGCGGTCCTGACCATCTGAAGGAGCTGCTCGATCTCGAACGGCTTGCGGAGCACCGTGACTCCGTCGCTCTGTTCGTCGGAAATCTTCACTGGGGCGGCGGTCATGAAGATGACAGGCAGCACGGCTCCCCAGCTGGTTGCGCGAATCCGTTCCATCGTGTCCAGACCGTTCAGCACGGGCATCATGTGATCGAGCAGCACCAGTGTCGGTGCCTCCTCTTCGGCGCGGGCCAGCGCCTGCGCTCCGTCCGCAGCCGTCGACACCTGGTATCCCTCCCACTCCAGGATCTCCGCCAGCGTCTCGACGAGCGAGAACTCGTCATCGACGATGAGCACACGCGGTGTTCGGGTTTGAGTCACTGTCGAGTGTTCGTCAGAAGGAAACCTTGGGGCCAACGACCATTCCCTGATCCGTGAAATCCAGTGAATGGAGAGTGCGATCGTGTCGGCTGTTGCGAGTCTTGAGCACCGACACTATAGGGCGAAGCTCGCGCGCCGACTCCGTCTGTCGCAGCAGAATGACGTTGTCGAAGGCCGCCGAGACCCGGGGCGTCTCGAGATCTTGTACAAACAGGTCCCGAGTCTCATCGGTGACGACGCTCGTCACCCCGAGCAGACGTAGTTCCTCCAGTAACACCGCGAAGAAGCCCGGCAATCGCTCGGGGTAGGCGCCCTCGTGGAAACCCAGCAGACCGTCGATGAATACGCGTTTGATCTCCCGTTCGCGCACCGCCAGGACCAGGCGATAGGCCAGCGAGTCCAGGATGCCTTCGGCCGGCGGCTGCCAGAGGAGGTCGATCAGTCCCTTGTCGACCAGCTCGCCGAAGCCGAGCCCGATCGCGTTCGCCTTGCCGATCAGGACGGGGACATTCTCGAAGAACCCGAAATGCAGACCGCGCTTGCCTTCTCGAGCGCCCGCCGCCAGGAAATGCAGGCCCAGGCTGGTCTTGCCCGCTCCGCAGGCCCCCAGCACCAGGGTGCCCGTGCCCACTTCGAGGCCCCCACCCAGCATGGGATCCAGACCCGGAACACCGGTGGTCAGCTGGCCCGTCACTTCGGTCGCGGGTGCTTGCTGGGCCAGCAGCGCCTCGGCGCGCGGCCAGACCGTGAGCCCGCCGTCGTTGATGACATAGGCGTGCGCACCCTCGATGTAGCCGCTGCCGCGGAACTTGACCACGCGCAGCTGCCGCAGCGAACGCAGTCCGAATGGGCGGCAGCTCAGCTCCACGATGCCGTCGACCATGGTGTATTCGGGTTCGGTGCGAGCCTCGGGTCCGGCACTGGTCAGGAAGAGAACCGTGCAACCGACGACGCCCACCCAGGTCTGCAGCTCGTTGATGAACTTCTTGTAATCGATGCTCGATTTCGCGATGACCGACGCTGTCACCATGCCGTCGAGGACGAGCAGGTCGGCCCGTTGCTCGCGGACGGTTCCCCGCAGCAACTTCAGCAGGCCATCGAGTCCGCCGGACTCCAGCGCCGTGAATCCGTTGACGTACAGGATGCTGTCACCGACCGCGGCGCCATCGAAGAAGCTCATCGATTGCATCTGCGCCAGCATCCGGCCGTGCGTCTCGGACAGCAGCGTCACGTAAGCCGCGCGACCCTGCTGTCCGACGTGGTGGAAGCATGCCTGGTTTCCAAGTGTCGTCTTCCCGGACCCGGGGCTGCCCACGACGATGTAGATGCCCCCGCGGAACAGTCCACCGCGGGTGATCGTGTCGAGGCCAACCACGCCGGACGACACACGCGGTGGCGGTTTTGGATAGTCAGCCGGATCGCTCATGGCAGCCTCTTTCTCACTGGCGACGACCACGGAGCTTGCATGGGTGACACACCGGAGTCCTTATCCCAGACCGGGAGACAACACAACGGAACCGTTCCGGGTGCCGGACGCTGGGCTCGCGCGGAATGGCTGCAGCCGGTGCTGCAGCGATGCCATTCATCGGGTCGATGCTGCGAGGATCATCGATCGGGCCGCTCGCAGCGGTGAGACGGCGCGGAGAGGGACGCCGCTCAGCGGACCTTCATCGGCCCGGTCGAGGGACCTCGGCGTCCGGGCAATGCTGATGAACGACCTTCAGGACCGAGCCCATCTTCAGCGGCTTGTGGAGCACCAGCTCGGCGGGCACGCCCGCCGCCATCTGAGGACCGCCGGCGGTTATCACGATGACCGGGATGTCAGCCAGATGCGGCTCATTCAGGATGGTCTCGCGGAAGGCGTGCCCGTCCATGACCGGCATCATCAGATCGAGCAGGATGAGGCACGGCGGACCGGCCTTCTCCAGGTGTCTCAGCGCGGCCAGACCGTGCTCCAGGCAGACGACCTGATATCCCTCCAGCTCGAGGGCCTCGCAGAGGGCTTCCCGGAGGTTGTAGTCGTCCTCGACGATCATGATGTAGTGGGACACGGCGGATGGCCTCGACGGGGGTTCGCGAAAGATGTACGGCTCGACCGCTCGCCCCCGCCATACCTGGCGAACCGGAAATGGTGCACGCGCCATTCCGGCGCCACAGCCACGTCCCAGTTCTTCACAGGTGATGGTGCGGCTCAGGGCGGCGGCGGGGCATCACAGCGGCCCCCACCGTAACGTTTTCAACGATCGGCCCCGGCCAGACGGTGAACCGCCGCGGCAGCAGCATGACCGGCTGGTAGCGCCCGCCCCGACCAGAGATGTGCCTGGTTGCGTCTCTCGCGCGGCTGGACTCCCGTGCATCGGGAGGGGGAGCGGGGGATCTTCGGATTGTGGACGCCCGCTCGAGGGCTCAGTTTCTTCCCGAGGCGCCCGGTGGCCCCAGCGTCTCGCCGCTGTCTACGTCGGTTGCAAACATGGGGGGTAGGTCGTGGCGATCATCCAGGCCATCTTTTCGCTGCTGAGCCGCTCGCTGGGCAAGATCCTGAACGCAATCTTCGGCTGGGCGGTCGTGGCCCTTTTCGGTCAGACCTCGCAGAAAGAGAAGACCGTCCTGTCGGGATTGGTGGCGCTGGCGGCGCTATGGCCACTGCTGGTCATGGGCATCGTCATCCCGAAGATCGCGACCGCCATCCTGGCGTTCGTGCCGCCATCGGCGCAGGGACCGACCTGGGTCATGCGGATCATCTGGATCGGTCTCGCGATTCTCGTTCCGGTCATCCTGGGCCTGGTCGTCGCCAGCAAGGCTCCTCCAGGCACACCGAGAGAGTCGTTCATCAAGCGGGTGCTGCGCGGATTTCCGATCACACTCGGACTCGCGGGCGCCTTCCTGATCACGTTCGTCACCGTGCCGTTCCTCCGCGTGGCAGCACTGGTCAGGAGGCAGAAGGACGAGCACGTGCCCCTGGTGACCTCGTCGGACGCATACGAAGAGGTTTCACGCCAGATCGATGGTCTCCTCGATCGACATGACATCCGGGCGAGCTTGACGGAGCCACCCTGGTGGCTGTCCGCACCCACGAAACTGCTCCTCAAGCTGGGTGGTCGGGCTTTCCGGGGGTTCGTTCCGGAGAAGCTCGCCCACTGGAGGGGGCCCGAATTGCAGATCGCACTTTACCCCAGCGACATGCTCCTGCGGGGAGGCCGGCGCCTGGCGGCATGGGTGCACGGCCTGGTGGTCGAGCACCTCGCGCGGACACCGGCACTGCAGACGATGGATCCCGCTGCCCAGGAGCTGGAGAAGCAGTTGCGACGTGTCTGGAAGATCTACGACGAGAATCCCGACGCCCACCAGGGCTCGGAAGCGCTTACCGACCGCCTCGAGAGCATCACGACACAGCTGGGCTCGCTGAACACGACCTACGAGGAGTGGTCGATCATCTACCGGCAGTGTGCGCAGCTGGCCCGGGCGCTGGAGGGAAAGCGGCAACTTCTCGCGAAGGAGGACGACATGGCGAAGGAGGAAGGCGTGGCATCGGCCCAGCGGGCATCTCGGCCCGAGGAGAACAAGAGCGTCGGTCCGCAACCTCTGGCGGCGCTACCCGCGCGCGAGTTGCTGGGCGAGACGGCCAGGGAGGCAGTCGCACTCATCCGCTCGGAGATCGAGCTCGCCAAGGCCGAGCTGAAGCATGACCTGAAGTCGGAGGTGTCCGCCGTGAAGGGGCTGAGCGTGTCGGCGGTGTGTGCCCTGTGCACGGTGAACATGCTGCTGGTGGCCGCTGCGTTCGGCCTGGCTCGGGCCGTCCCATCGTGGGCCGCCCCCTTGCTGGTGGCCGCGGCGGTGCTGCTGGTAGGTGTGGTGTCCGGCATCTTCGGCTGGAAGCACATCCGCACGCCGCTGGCCCGAACGCGAAAGACCGTCCAGGAGGATATCCAATGGGTGAAGGAACGAACCGCGTAGAAGAGCAGACGCTGGATCTCAACGATCTCGAGCAACGGGTCGAGCAATCCCGCGATCGACTCGATTCGATCGCTTCGGAGCTGGATAGACGGCGGCATGTGATCACGAATGCCAAGCAAACGATTGCCAGAAAGCCCCTGTGGACGGCCGGGCTGGCCGCCGCGGGGCTGGCGGTGGTGGGCGCAGCGGTCGCGTTCCTGATCCAGCGGCAGCGAAGCAATCGGACCTTCAGGGCCCGGGCGGGTCGACTGTTCCACCAGCTGGTTCGCGTCGGACGCAAGCCCGAGCGCCTCACGCAGCAGGACCCGGATCCCATGAAGAAGCTGCTGACGGCCGCGGGATCCACGGCGGTGACAGCGGTCGTCAAGCGAGTGATGGACCAGGTCCTGGAGCCGGCCATTCGCGAGGCGAAGGCCCAGCGCGACTGACGCATCCCCGCAGGCGCAGGACTCGCCCCGATGCCAGCAGGCCGGGCCGGCATCAGCTTCGATCAGAGTCGAGGGATCTCCCGGGGGTAAAGCATGGCACTGCAGCTCTATCGTGACCGGCTACGCAAGGTCGCAGGGATGGCGAAGGCTCTCTTCCGCGTCGTCACCGACCGTGACACGTGGACGAACGAGGAATCGACGACGGAGGCCCTGGCGCTGCTCCGTGGCCAGCACCGGCAGGTCGAGGGCCTGTTCCTCGCGATAACCAGGGCGGAGTCGCCGGTCCAGAAGAGAAAGCTCTTCCAGAGCCTCGCGCAGGCGATCACCATCCACGCGACGCTGGAGGAGCGGCATTTCTATCCCGCGGTACGGGCTCCCGAAACCGAGAGCCTGCTGGACGAATCGCTGCAGGAGCACAAGCAGGTGCGCTCGCTGATCGCCCAGATCGAGCGCCTCGGCGAGTCGGCGCCGGCGTTCAGCGACAAGATCCGCGAGCTGGAACGCGCCGTGGAGCATCACGCGCGGGAGGAAGAGGAGAAGAAGCTGTTCCCACAGGTCGAGAAGCTCCTGAGCGAAGATTACAGGGAGGCGCTCGGCCAGGAGATGGTGGCGACCATGGTGGAGATCGGAGAGGTCAATCCGAAGGCATCACGGGCGGGTAGGAATGGCCATCCAGTCACGTCGAAGCGTAGACGCTTGCGGCGGCAGCCGAGTCCAGCTTGAAAATGTCGCGGCGACGAAAATCCTGAAGGCATCTGGTTCGGCCGTGAGCTCAGGACAGCGGCGGCCTCCGCTTGCAGTCCCGCTACTTCCAGCGGCGAGCTGACTTTGTGGGACCGCGACGACGCGGCCGAGTGCCGGAGCTGCTCCTGTCGGTTCACGGGGTCTTCCTGTTCATCGAAGAGGCGGCGGGTCAGACCCCGCGCCGCACGAGTCCGTCGATGACGGTGATCGCCGAGCGCGCGATCGCGCGCAGTGCGGATGGATTGGAGGCCGCGCAGCCGGCAAACGACGCCAGGGCCAGGTACAGCAGCGGCATGAAGCGGAAAGGTGGGGCTGCTCTCGGCGGCGTGGCCGGAACTTCTTCGGCGACGGGTGTCGGCGTGGGGGAAACGGGGCGAGACAGAAACGCGAAGATGCGCAGCCGCGCCGAGCCTTCCGGGGTGACGTCGATGTCGAAGGACTGCACGCGGCCCGTGGTCTGGACGCCGTTCGGCAGCTCCAGTGCGACGGGGCTGTCGAGGGTGAGCCAGGGCAGATCGCATTCGAGGAGGATGGCCCGGTTGGACTGATCGCGAGCGGATACCCGGAGAGGAACGGGCAGGGAGGCGAGCTTCACGCGAACATCGCGCTCGATCCCGGTCGATGGCGCTGGCGAGGCGGGTAGCGGATCCGAGGCGGGAGGGGGCGGGGTGGCAGCGCGGACGGCAGTCGCATGCGTTGTCATCCCTGGTAGTACGAACAGCCACGCCGGGGGATTCATGGGCTGCCGTGACGGCCCGCGTGGTCACGGACAGACACCGGAGAAGGCTTGGGGAATTCCCGTGAAGTCGAGCGCCGACGCGTTTCGCCGGGGCTGATGCTTCACGGCGGAGCCTCGCACCGAGCCTGGGGGTTCTTGACTCGGCCTGGACGCGCTTGCCAAGGCGCGCGTCTACGCCGCGGGATCCGGCCGGCCGGAGACGCGAGCGGCCGGGCGGGGGCGAGCGATCAGCTCGCGCAGGACAGCCAGATCGACCGGCTTGACCAGGTGATGGTCGATGCCCGCCCGCGCGGACTCGCGGCGTGCCTCCTCTTGACCCCACCCGGTCAACGCCACGAGCCGGACGTGGTCCAGCTGCGGATCGGCGCGGACCAGCCGGGCCAGGTCGTAACCACTCATCCCCGGCATGCCCAGGTCCATCACGATCGTGTCCGGATCCCGCGTCTTCGCCAGCTCGAGCGCGGACCGCGCGTCGTGGGCCATCAGCACCTCGTCGCCCTGACGCGACAACACGATCGACAGAGCGAGGGCGGCGTCGACGTTGTCGTCGACGACCAGTATGGTGCGCCGGTCCGACCTCCCGGTCTCGCGACCGGCTGCCCGCTCCGCCGCCGAGTCGCTCGCCGTCGCCGCCGGCAGCACCGGGAGCCGAACGACGAATTCGCTCCCCAGACCCTGGCCGCGGCTGAAGGCCTCCACCCGGCCTCCATGCAGCTTGACCAGGCGTTCGACCAGGTGAAGGCCTATCCCCAGACCGTCATGGGCGCGGTCGAAGCCGCGGTCCGCCTGCACGAAAAGATCGAAGACGCGTGGCAAGACCTCCGGCGGGATTCCGATCCCGGAGTCGCGCACTCGGACCGCGACCTCGTCACCCTGGCGGTCGACGCTGACGTCGATCGCACCCAGCGGCGGAGTGAATTTGGCGGCGTTGTGGAGCAGGTTGGCGAATACCTGCTCCAGCCGGGTTGAATCCCCGTCGACGAACAGCGGTCCACCCGGCCCCGGCTCCAGTTTGAGCTGTTGCCTCTTGCCCGCGAAAAACGGCCGGCTGCTCTCGACCGCGGTCTGGACCACCGCGGCCACATCCAGAGCGCTCCGCTGCAAGGAGATCTTTCCGGTGTTGATGCGCGAGACGTCCAGCAGGTCGTTGACCAGCCGGTTCACGAACCCGAGCTGTCGAGTGAGGATCGTGAGGGCCTGCTCGGCTGCGCCAGCCGGCGGGCGATCTTCGCCCAGGATGTGCACCGCGCTGAACATCGCCGCCAGAGGATTGCGCAGCTCGTGAGCCAGCATCGCCAGGAACTCGTCCTTGAGGTCGTGGGCGCGCCTCAGCGCTTCTTCGCTTTCGCGCAAGGCCGCCTCGGTCTGCCGGCTGATGGTGACGTCGGTCATGGTGCCTACCATGCGGACGGGCTCACCGGCGCTGTCGCGCACGACCAGGGAGCGTTCCAGGATGTGGGCGTGGCTGCCGTCGCCGCGGCGGAATCGGTATTCCAGCGGCGGGGAGGTCCTGTCCGCCAGCAGCGCCCGCGCTCTACAGGACAGCACCCGGTCGCGATCTTCGTCGTGAACGAGATTCGCCCAGTCGCGCAGCTCGAGCTCGGCGCCGATGCCCTGGTGGCCGTAGACCGGATTGATCGATTCGCTCCACCACAACTTGCCGGTGCGCAGGTCGAGGTCCCACATGGCGTCGTGGGTGGCCATCGCGGCGAGCTGGAACCTTTCCTCGCTCCGTCGCAGCTTCTCTTCCGCTCGCTTGCGCTCGGTGATGTCGATGCCGATCCCCAGCTGCGTGTCATCCGACAGCCGAAGATTGGTCCAGGAGCTCTCGATCTGGCGGCCGTCGCGGGTGGTCACGCAAAAGTCCCGCCACTCGGCCCGACAGGCCTGCATGTATTGCCGGGCCTGCTCCCGGTACTCCGGATCCGGGTAGACCTTCTCCATCAGTGAAACACCGCCGAGCTCCTCGCTGGACCAGCCGACGAGGCGTTCGAAGGCCCGGTTGACCCGCAGCACCTTCGTGCTCGGTTCGTAGACGGTGATCATCAGCGGGACGGTCTCGAAGATCCGCTGGAGCAGCTCTTGCAGGCTGGCCAGGTCCTGGTCCAGCTTCATCACCCGTCGCGCGCCGGCGACCGGCGAGGGCTGGGATGCCGCATCGGCATCGAAGCGGGTCGCTCCCGGTGACCCCGCGGATCCCTCGCCCCCCTCTGGCATCAGTCGTCGCCTCGCGTGCGAGCCTACCCGGTCGTCCGATTCCATCAAGGACGTCTTTTGCGGAATCAGGGTCGGCTCGCGCCCGGTCCGGTTGCCCGGTCGGGAGGCTCAGCGGGCCGGCGACCAGCTGCTGGTACGCGCTGCTGAGCCGCGATCAGGCGACCGGGTGGTCGACGATCTTCTCCTGGCGGCGGTCCCAGTACAGCTTGCGGTTCTCGCGGTAGGCGCGGGCGGCCATGATCACGGCGACCGCGTGGCGGAAGCCGCCCTCGATGTCGCCGCTGGGGGCGCGGCGGTGGCGCATGGCAGAGACCCAGTCCTCGAAGTGGTAGCGGGTGTCGTTGGCGGGCTCGACGGCGGGGGCGGGAGCGCCCTCCACGGTCAGCGCTTCCTCGCGGGTGATCGGTGAGTGCTCGCGGCCGCCCAGCGGGGTGAGCAGCCATTTCTGGCTGCCCTCGGCGCCCTGGGACCACAGGGTTCCGTCGCGGCCCATGATGGCCGAGCGGCTGCCGAAGCCGTTGCCGAACTGGGCCTGGAACACGTGCACGAATCCCTTGCGGTAGGTGGCGATGGCGGTGAAGGTGTCGGGGTTCTCGCGGCCGTCCTTCCAGGCGTAGATGCCGCCGCTGGCGACCATGCTCTCGGGCGGCTCCTCGTCCATGTAAAAGTGCACGAGGGTGCTTCCGTGGGTCATCCACTGATCGGTCAGTCCGCCCGAGAACTCGCGGTACAGGCGGAACTCGAAGTACAGGCGCGGATCGAACGGGCGCAGCGGCTTGTCCAGCAGCCAGCGCTTCCAGTCGGTGTCGGCTTCCCGGATGGCGGCGATGTCGGGGTCCCGGGGATCGCGCCAGCGCTGTTCGTTGATGTTCCAGGTCTGCTCGATGCGGGTGATGGTGCCCAGGCGGCCCGCGCGGACCAGGTCGCGCACCTTGCGCTGGTAGGGGTCGCTGACCCACTGCGAGCCCATCTGCACGATCTGCTTGCCCGCGCGCACGGTCTCGCGCGCCTTGACCGCCATCTCCAGCAGGTTGGCCAGCGGTTTTTCGCAGTAGCAGTCCTTGCCGGCGCGGACCACCTCGATCAGGTGGGCGGCGTGCTGGTGGTCGCAGGTGGCGATCATCACCGCGTCCAGCGCGCGGTCGGCCAGCATCTGCTCGGGGTACTGGTAGGCCCGCGGCTCGCGCCCGAAGCGGGTCTTGACGTCGGCGGCCGCTTTCGCGCGGTTGCCCGACCACAGGTCGCACACGGCGGTGATCTCGACGTTCATCGGGCGGGCCGAGCCGTGCACGGTGCTGCGTAGATCGGCGCCGCGCGATCCGCAGCCCAGCATGCCGATGGCGATGCGGTCGTTGGCGCCCAGCACGCGTCGGTAGGAGGCCGCGGTCATCGCGCCCCCCAAGGTGGCCCCCAGGATCTGTCGCCGGCTCGGGCTGCTCATCGCGCTCTCCGTGGGAAGTTTGGCAGAGCATACACCCGGGTCCGTCCTATCATCGGGCGGCGCGATGGCCCCTGACCGCGACGACATAGCCGGGTCGCCACCCGCCGGTCCCCTCGTCTTCTCCGGGAGCGCGGTGGGGGCCGAGGGGGCGATCTTCGATCGCCAGCTGGCCGCCTTCGAGCGCCGCAACCCACCCTGGCGGGTGGTGCGCCACCCCACCCCGGACGCCGCCGATCAGCGGCACCACCTGTACGTGCAGTGGCTCAACGCGGGCGCGCGCCAGCCGGACGTGCTGCAGCTGGATGTGGTCTGGACGCCCGAGTTCGCCTCGGCGGGGTGGATCCGCGCGCTCGACGAGCTCGAGCCCGAGGCGGGCGACTTCTTCCCGCAGGTGCTGCAGGCCGACCGCCTGGACGGCCGGCTGTACGCGCTGCCCCTGTTCGTCGACGTCGGCATGCTGTATTACCGCCGCGATCTGGTCCCGCGCCCGCCCCGCGACCTCGAGGAGCTGATCGCGCGCGCACGCCAGCTGGTGAGCACGGGAGTGACCCGTTACGGTTTCGTCTGGCAGGGCGCGCGCTACGAGGGGCTGGTCACGGTTTTCCTCGAACACCTGACCGCCTTCGGCGGGCGTCTGCTGGATCCCGACGGACGGGTCCGGGTCGACGAGCCGGCCGCCGTGCGGGCGCTGGAATTCCTGCGCCGGTCGATCGACTCCGGGGTGGTGCCGGCGGCGGCGCTGGCCTGGCAGGAGGAGGCGGTGCGCTTCGCCTTCCAGAACGGCGAGGCGGTCTTCATGCGCAACTGGCCGTACGCCTACCCGCTGCTGGCCGATCCCGCCCGCTCGCCGGTGGCTGGCCGGGTGGCGGTGACCGCGCTGCCGGCTGCCCCCGGTGGCCAGCCCGCGGCCGCCCTGGGAGGCGCGCGGCTGGCGGTCAACGCC
>JBKPRZ010000793.1:0-3898 GCA_046734815.1 Myxococcota bacterium
CGCCCACGCCGACGCCGCCAGCGCCGCCGGCTCCTGCCGCCTTCACCCCGCCCGACGACGGCGGCTGCGGCTACGCCCCCGGCGCTCCGGCCGCCGGACCGGGCGCCCTGCTCCTGCTCGTGGCCGGCGCGATCACGCTGCTGCGACGGCGCCGCCGTAGCGGTCGCGCAGGTGGCTGATGAACGCGCCGGTGCCGATGGGTGAGCCGGTGGCGGTCCTGACCAGCTGGTCGGTCTCGAGCAAGCAGCCCCGCGACCAGACCGCCTCGCGCAGCCAGGCGTCCAGCGGAGCGAGCTCGCCGGCGCGCAGCTGCGCCGGCAGATCCGGCAGCGCCCGCCGGGCGGCGGCGAACAGCTGGGCCGCCACCAGCGCGCCCAGGGTGTAAGTGGGGAAATAGCCGAACAGGCCGGCGGGCCAGTGCACGTCCTGCAGGCAGCCGTTGCGGTGGTCGTCACCGGTGGACAGCCCCAGCAGCGCCCGCATGCCCGCGTCCCAGGCCTCGGGCAGATCGCGCAGCGGCAGGGTGCCGGCGATCAGCCGCTGCTCGAGGTCGTAGCGCAGCAGCACGTGGCAGGGGTAGGTGACCTCGTCGGCGTCGACGCGGATGAAGTCCGGCCGGACGCGGGTGTAGTGGCGGTGGAGGCTGTCGGCGGTGAAGGCCTCGGGCGCGGCCGCCGCCGCGTCCGGGAAAGCCGCCCGCACCAGCGGCGCGGCGAACTCGAGGAAGTCGCGGCCGCGGCTGACCTGCATCTCCTGGAACAGGCTCTGGCTCTCGTGCAGGGCCATGCTGCGCGCGCGCCCCACCGGCTGATCCAGCCAGGCGGCGGGCAGGTTCTGCTCGTATTTGCCGTGGCCGGTCTCGTGCAGCACCGCCATCAGCGAGCTGGCGAAGTCGGCCTGGTCGTAGCGGGTGGTGATGCGGACGTCGCGGGGCACGCCGCCGCAGAAGGGGTGATGGCTGACGTCCAGGCGTCCGTGCGAAAAGTCGAAACCCACCCGCCGGGCGATCTCGAGACCCAGCCAGCGCTGGCGCTCGACCGGGAAGGGCCCCACCGGCGGCCGTACCGGCTGCGCGCTCTGCCGCTCGACGGCAGCCGGGATGAACCCGGGCAGGAACGCGCGCAGCTCGGCGAACAGCGGATCGATGCCGGCGGCGCGGGCGCCCGGCTCGAACCCGTCCAGCAGGGCGTCGTACGGCGACAGGCGCAGGCGCTCGCCCAGGGCGGCGGCCGCCTCACGCTTGGCGTCCACCACCTCTGAAAGCAGCGGCTGCAGGCCGGCCCAGTCGTTGCGGGGCCGCAGCTCGCGCCAGGCCTGCTCGCAGCGGGATTCGGCCAGCGAGCTCCGCTGCACCAGCGCCGCCGGCAGGGCGGTCTCGCGCAGGTACCCGCGCCTCATCTCGCGCAGGTTCGCCGCCTCCCAGGCGGCCAGCTCCCCGCGGGTCGCCTCGACCTCGGCGGCGGCGAACAGGTCGGACAGCCGCGGATCGGTCTGCAGCTCGTGCACCAGCACCCGCAAGGTGGCCAGGGCCTCGGCCCGCGCCTCGCCTCCTCCCGGCGGCATCATGGCCGCCTCGTCCCAGGAGGTGATCGCCTCGACGTGCTGCAGGTGGAAGATGCGGCGGTACCGATCGGCCAGCGCGGCGTAAGACATGGAACCACGCTAGCAGGCGCGGCGGCGCGCGTCTCGTCCGACAATCCGTAGTTACACAGTGCAGTCACGGGTAGCCCCCGATTCTGCTGGCGGGTCCTCTTGATCGGGGCGAGCTCGATGCTTAGGTTGTTGACCAGGCCCCATGGCAACCAAGCGAAGACGAGTCGCCCGGGCCCAGACGGTGGTCTGGAACGACACCGGGCTGGAACGCGCCGAACCCGATCACCAGTCGGTGGAGCAGATGCGCGCGCGGCCAGCCCTTCGTTCCATCACCCTCCGTCTGGGCGTCGAGCAGATCGCGGAAGCGCGGCGGACCGCCGCGCGCACCGGGGTTCCTTACCAGGTGGTATTGCGCCGCTGGATCGCGGTGGGCGCCGCGTCCGCACAGAACGAACGCCGCGGCGGCGCCGACGGCCGGTCCCGCAAGCGCCGCGATTGAAACCGGGCGCCGCGCCCGTCACTGCACCAGGCCGCCGCAGAAGCGGGCCACGGTGCTCAGCAGATCGGGCAGCGTGATCGGCTTGCGCAGCACTTCCAGGCGCAGCTGCTGCGCGCGGCTGATGATGGCTGGCCCGGCCCCGGTCAGCGCCACGACCGGGATGTCAGCCAGGTCGCTGGCTTCCATCGCCTCGCGCATCTGGAAGCCGTTCATCCGCGGCATCATCAGGTCCAGCAGCACCACACAGGGACGCCTCGGCGCCTGGCGCAGATGCTCCAGCGCCTCGGCCCCGTCGGCGGCGGTTGCCACCTGGTAGCCATGCCGACCCAGCACCATGCCCAGGGCCTCGCGCATGTCCCGATCGTCGTCGACCACCAGCACGAGGCCCGATCCCATTGGTGTCTTCTGGCCGTCCGCGCAGGACGTGTCAAGTAGGGTCCAGGAACAAAACCGGACGATCAGCGCGCGGCGTAGGTCTTCTGGAAGCCGTTACGCCCGTTGGTGATTGTGTATTTGCCATCGCGGGTCGCAGACAGCTTGATGAAATGCCCCGGGCACGTCTCGGTGGGCTCGAGGTTGGCGATCATCGATTCGTCGGTGTTGATCTCCTTGGCGGTGTTCAACGCCAGGTGCCCCTGCCAGATGTCCTCCAGACCGGGCGACTTGCGCAGGATCTCGAAGGTGCTGGGCGGGCCGCCTTTCTTGGGGCCGTTGTTCATCACCGCCACCCGCGGCCGGGTGGCCCACACCACCTGGGGCGCGCCCGAGCGGTCCAGCCCGTGGTGGGTGGTCTGGTAGACGTCGATCTTGCCCAGCCGGTTCAGCGGACAGACCAGCGGGAGCTCGTGGTCCCAGGGCAGGTCGCCCAGGTCCAGGAAATCGAACTTCCCGTACCGGAGCACGAAGCCCAGGCTCTGGTTGTTCTCGGGGTCCACGTCGGGCGTCTTCTTGTCGACGGTCTTGCACAGCGAGGCGTTGGACCCGCCCCCGGACAGCGGGCGCGCGATCACCTTGGCCCCGCTGGCGACGACCACCGCGTCCACGCCCGCAAGCGGGATGTGGTCGCCGGGGGCCAGGCTCTTGCGCTTGCTTCCGACCAGCGCGAGGTAGGCTTTGTAGGCCTCCGCGGCGCGCGGTCTGTCCAGCTCCACCGACTCGCCGTGGTCCACGTAAAGCTCGATGGGCATCAGCTTGGCCAGCGCCTCGGCCCCGCCCATGTGGTCGCCGTGGTAGTGGGTGGTCAGCAAGATGTCGATCTTCGAGAGGCCGGCCAGCTTGGCCACCTCGTGGATCCGCCTGGCGTCGCGGTCGTCGGGGCGCCGGTTGGCGCTGTCCACCAGCATCGACTGCCCGCTGGGCGAGACGATCAGGGTCGAAGCGCCGCCCTCGGCGTCTATCCAGTAGATGTCCAGGGTGCTGCGCTTGCCGCCCGCCGCGGCGGTGGGCGGCGCGGCCATCAAACCGAGAACGGAGATCAGCGCTGCGAACATACGGCCTCCTTGCCGGGCGCACTTTACCCGCCCGGGGAGCCTCCTTGACAGGGGGCGTGCGAGGATTCCATCCTTGTAGCGTCATGACCGGCCGCCTGACACGGATCTTCTGCGCAGCGCTGTTGCTGCCGCTGGTCCTGTTCTCGGTGGCCTGGAATGGAATCGGGCTGTGGCGCTGCGGCTCGGACGGTCTGGCGCGCGCCCATTGCTGCTGCCCCACCCGGGCCCGGCCGGCCGCCCCGCCGCAGGCCACCGCCTCGCGGGCGCGTTGCTGCGAATTCGAGCAGCAGCAGCTGGAAAGGGCCCCGGCCGAGGG
>JBKPRZ010000794.1:0-8598 GCA_046734815.1 Myxococcota bacterium
GGCGCGGCCTCGCCGTCCGCGGCCGCGCGGGGACGGGAGCGGGTCTCCAGCCGCAGGGGCGGGACACTGACGCGGGCCCGCGGCGGGGGCGCAGGCCGCCCGCCCTCGGCGACGGCAGGCAGGGGCGCGATCTCGTCGTCGGCCAGCTCGGCGTCGGGCTCGGCGAATTCGACCTCCTCGACCGGAAGCGGGACCGTCGACTCGTCGGCGATCGGCAGGGCCGGCTGGGAGGCGCGCAGCGGGCGCGCGGACGCGCTGTCGGAATCGGCGGGCGACTCGGCGGCAGCGACGGCCGGCCGGGGTGGGAGCGCCGGGATGCGCGTGTTTTCCAGGGGGATCACCTCGGGCGTGGGCGTGGCCGGCTCGAGGGTGACGTCGGGAGGAGGGGTGACGGCACCGTCCGCTTCCAGCGTCGGGCCCGGCGGCGGTGAGTTGCTCGGCTTGGCCATCCGTCGTCCCCGCTTCCACGCTCCCTCAGCGGGGGAGCACCCGCCCGATCGCCTCACCCATCCGGATCGGGCTGCCCGGCGCGCGCGGGTCCAGCCCCACTCGACCGGGCTCGAACACGATGATCGTCGTCGAGCCCAGGTTGAAGATCCCCAGCTCCTGCCCGCGGTCGAGGACCACCGCCGAGCCGAGCCGCTTGTGGCGAACCTCGCCGCTGGAAAAGCCTTCTCCGTGCGTGGCGACCTCCGGATCGTAGCTGGCGGTGATGTGACCGACGCCGACCGCCGCCACCATCACCACCGCACATAGACCCGCTTGCCCGTCGATCAGAGTAACGAAACGTTCGTTCTTGCTGAACAGGCCCGGTTCGCGCGCGACGCTGCGGTCGTTGACCGGGAAGAGGCGCCCGGGGACGTGATGCCACGCGACGACACGACCGCCCACCGGCGCGTGCACGCGGTGGTAGTCGCGGGGGGACAGATAGGTGCCGAAGTAGGCCCCGCCCTGCAATCGGGCGGCGGCCTCCTCGTCGGCCAGCAACTCGGCGAGGGTGAAACCCGTCCCCTTGGCGTCGAGTAGCCGGCCCGCCGACACGACCCCACTTTCGATCACCGCCCCGTCGGCGGGCGAGACCACGCGGTCGGCTTCGGAGGGCAGCGGCCGCGCATCGGCGCGCAGGCGGCGGGTGAAGAACTCCTGCAGGCCGCTGTATTGTTCGATCGGCTTCTCGGCCTCGTCGAGGTTGATGCCGTATTGACGGGCGAACCGGCGCAGGAAGGCCGCACGCACGGGTGCCGGGAGCGGACGTGTCGCACCCCACCCGATGATCTGCGACAGGGCCCTCTGGGGGGTGATCCGCCAGGCGGAGCGCGCCACACGCTCGGCGAAAGAAAGGGTCGACATACGAAACCCCGCTGCCAAAGCGGGCATTTGACTTTAGGCCACCGCGCGACCGCCGTCAAAGGATGCGACCAGGCCCGCAAACGAAAAAACGGCGGGTGGGCCTCCAGGGCCCCCCGCCGATTTCGCCCGGAACCCTCAGAGGGTTCCGGACCTCCTTGTCTCCTGGTCGTAGGTCAGTTGTCGAAATAGAGGGCGAACTCGAGCGTGGTCGGACGCAGGCGCGCCGGCTTGATCTCGTTTTCTTCCTTCCAGTCGATCCAGCCGTCGATCACGTCCTGGGTGAAGACATCCCCCTTGCGCAGGTAGGTGTGGTTCTTCCTGAGGTTGTTGATCGACTCTTCCAGCGAGCCCGGCGCCTTGGGCACGTCCTTGAGCTCCTCGGGCGACAGGGCGTAGATGTCCTTGTCCAGCGGCTGACCCGGGTTGGCCTTGCTCTGGATGCCGTCCAGGCCCGCCATCAACATGGCCGAGAAGGCCAGGTAGGGGTTGGTGGTGGGGTCGGGGCAGCGGAACTCGAGCCGCTTGGCCTTGGGCGAGGCGCCGCTGACCGGGATACGGCAGGCGGCCGAGCGGTTCCGCGACGAGTAGGCCAGGTTCACCGGCGCCTCGAAGCCCGGCACCAGGCGGCGGTAGCTGTTCAGGCCCGGGTTGGTGATGGCCAGGAACGAGGGCGCGTTCTTGAGCAGACCACCGATGTAGTTGAGGGCCATGTCCGACAGGCCCGCGTACTTGTCGCCAGAAAAGAGATTCTTCTCCTCTTTCCAGATCGACTGGTGACAGTGCATGCCCGATCCGTTGTCGCCGAAGATCGGCTTGGGCATGAAGGTCGCGACCTTGCCGTGGCGGCGGGCGACGTTCTTGACGATGTACTTGTACCACATCGTCCAGTCGGCCATCTTGACCAGCGAGTTGAAGCGCATCGACAGCTCGCACTGACCGCCGCTGGCGACCTCGTGGTGGTGCACCTCCACGGGGATGCCGACCGCCTCGAGGGCCAGAGCCATCTCGTTGCGGATGTCGGTCAGGGTGTCGGTGGGCGGAGCGGGGAAGTAGCCGCCCTTGAAGGCCGGCTTGTACCCCAGGTTCGGCCCCTCCTGGTTGCCGGCGTTCCAGCGACCCTCGCTCGAGTCCACCGAGTAGAACGAGGTGTTCGGTCCTTCGATGAAGCGGACGTCATCGAAGATGAAGAACTCGGGCTCGGGACCGAAGTAGGCGGTGTCGCCGATCCCGGTCTGCTTCAGGTACTGCTCGGCCTTGCGAGCCACGTAGCGGGGATCGCGGCTGTAGGGCTGGCGGGTGACGGCGTCGACGATGTCGCAGATGACCGTCAAGGTCGGCTGGGCGAAGAACGGATCCATCACCGCGGTGGTCGAGTCCGGGATGAAGACCATGTCCGACTCGTTGATGGCCTTCCACCCACGGATGGAGCTGCCATCGAAGCCGAAGCCTTCGGTGAACGATTCCTCCTGGAGCTTGTGGATCGGCATCGTCGTGTGCTGCCAGATCCCGAGCAGGTCGACGAACTTGAAGTCGACGAACTTGGCTCCGTTTTTCTGCGCGTACTTCAGTACCTCGGCTGGTGTCATAGTGCCTTATCCTCCTTGGACCACGTCGAAACGTCTAAAGCGCGTCTTCGCCCCGTTCACCGGTGCGGATGCGGATGACCTCCTCGATGGGAGTGATGAAAATTTTTCCGTCGCCGATGTGGCCGGTACGAGCCACCGACAACAGCGCCTCTACAACGTCCTTGGCCATCTCGTCCTTGACGACGATCTGCACCAGGACCTTGGGGACGAAGTCCACGACGTAGGCCGAGCCCCGGTAGACTTCCTTCTTGCCGCCGGTGCGTCCGAACCCCTTGACCTCGCAGATGGTCATGCCCTGCACGCCGATCTCGCGGAGGCGATCCTTGACGTCGTCCAGCTTGAACGGCTTGATGACTGCTTCGATTTTCTTCATGAATGCACCTGACGCGAGAGACTATTCAGCGATTGTTTCGAAGGCATTTCTCAACGGTTAATTCCTTGTTTAATTGCCCCTGACGCTCGGGGAGAACAGCCCAAATCGCTGCCGTATGTGCACTTGGAAACAATTGGCACGGCGCGTCTGGCCAGCGTCGGGGCCGTGGCGGCAGGTAGGTGCGCGGGGCCCATTAAATGGCCAAAAATACTCGGCAAGTTCGCCTCCGCCGCGACCGGCTACGCGCCGCCCGCATTTTGTTTGCAGGCGGGATATTCCTGTGTTACTAGCCGGACGTTCGGGTAACCGCTAGGGCTCAATGGACCTCATGTTCGAGGACGAAGTCGATGAAGTCGGCTCTGATGTCGAGGCTTACTGCCCGAAATGTAAGGCCGACACGACGCATGTAGTCATCTCCAAGTACGAGGAGGAGATCCGCCGCGTCCAGTGCAATCCGTGCGGCGACGTGCACTCGTTCCGCAAGCCTCGCGGTGAGACCGAAGACGACGTTCCCGAACCGGTGGCCGCTCGCAAGCGGGCGATGCTGAAGAAGCCGGGCTGGGAGGAGTTCTTCGCCCGCCGGTCGACCAACGACGCCAAGCCTTACGAGTTCCGCGAGGCGTACCGAGAAAACATCATCGTGCACCACCCCAAGTTCGGGGTCGGCTTCGTGTCCGAGGTGGTCTCCGACAGCAAGGTCGAGATCACGTTCCAGGACGCGCGCCGGATCCTGGTGCACAACCGCCGCGACATCCCCGGCCTGCCCCTGGCGGCCGAGGGCGACGGCGTCCCGACCCCGGCCAAGGGCGCTCGGGACGCGAAGTCCGAGGCGGCCAAGGAAGCTGCCCGCGAGGCCGCCAAGGAGGCGGCGAAGGAAGCCGCCCGCGAGGCTCGCGAGGCGCTGCGCGAAAGCAACCGCGCCGGCAAGGCCGCCAAGGAGGCCAGAGAGGCCAAGGAGGCGGCCCAGAGCCAAGGCCAAGCCCACGGCCACGGCAAGGACGCCAAGGAGGCGGGTGGCAAGGAATCCAAGGAGGTCGTGGGCAAGGGGGCCGCCAAGGCACCCCCGCCGCCCCCTCCACCCGCCAAGGCAGTGGTCAAGGCCGTTCCGGCCAAGCCGGCCGTCAAGCCGGTGATCGCGTTGCCGAATGGCAAGTCGACCGCCAAGCCGGTAGCCAAGGCTCCGGCCCGCCCCGAGCCCAAGGGCAAGGCCGCCCGCCCGCCGGCCAAGGCGGCCAAGGCCGCGGCCCCGCGTGGCGGGAAGACCGCCGCCAAGTCGGCGGCCAAGAAGCCCGCCGCCAAGCCGAAGAAGAAGGCCGGCAAGAAGCACTGATCGGCCCGGGCGCTGCCCGGCGCGCCGGTCACTGGAACAGAAGCACGTACACGTCGTAAAAGGCGTGCGTGTAGACGGCGACGGCCAGGCCCCTCAGCGAGAAGAGGACGCCGAAGAACATCCCCGCCAGCACGCGGAAGGTGAAGACGTCCATCCGCAGCGGGTCACCGTAGGGTGGGACGTGGTGGGCGGCGGAGAACAGGACCGACGAGATGACCAGGGCGATGGCTGCCGACGGCCAGCGGCCCCAGCGCAGCACCTTCTGGCAGACGGCGGCCAGGCCGCCCAGCAAGCCCAGGCGGAAGACCAGCTCCTCGTACACGCCGGCGCCCAGGGACATCACCACGCGTGCGAGGATGCCTTCCTTCTCGATGCCCGCGACCAGGCGAGGGTTGATCCCGAACACCTTGATCATCAGCAGCACGATCAGCGAGCCCATCGTCAGGGCGTAGATCGTGCTCTCGAGCAAGATCGGGATGACGATGCGGGGCTGGAAGGGCTGGTGGCGGCGCCGCAGGCTGACCACCGCGACGAGGAACCCCACCGTCACCACGGCGACGAACAGCAGGTACTGCGGCTGGGTGAAGCCGAGCTTGCCGAAGAGCAGGACGGTCAGGAAGTCCGCCCCGTTGAGCATCGGGTAGGTGAGCAGCACCCCCAGCTGGTAGATGATCAGCAGGGGGAAGATCAGGATCAGGTTGGTCAGCAGGTTGCGGCTCTGGTCGATGCGCGGGGCCATTCCGGGTCTCAGGAACGATGGGCTGATTTCGGGCGGGCGGCCGACGGCTTGCGGGTTCCTTTTTGCCCCGTTTGCACCGAGGGGCGCGGTCGGACGACCGCGACCACCTCGCGTTCGGGGGCGAGATAGTTCTGGGCCGCGCGCTGGATGTCCGCAACCCCCAGCCCGCCGATCTGCTCGGGGTAGTGCCGATATGACTGCCAGCCCTGGCCATAGGCCTGGTGAAAGGCCAGCGCGGCGGCGATGGCGCTCCGCCGCTGCAGCCCGATGGCATGAGTGCCGACCAGGTAGCGCTGCGCGCGGGCGAGCTCCTGGGGATCGACGCCATGGTCGATCAGCTTGCGCAGCTCGTGGCGCACGCTGCGCAGCACCTCGTTCACGCTGCCCGGGCTGGTGCTCACGTAAACCGCGAAGTAACCGGGATCCAGACCCTCGAGCGAGAAGGCGCTCACCCGGTACGCCAGCCCGAGCTTCTCGCGGATCTCGGCGAACAGCCGGCCGCCCTGCCCGGACAGGACCTGGGCCAGAAGCTCGAGGGCGAAGCGATCGGGGTGGGAGACGGTGACCCCGGGAAAGCCGATCACCACGTGGGCCTGTTCCCGGGTGAGGAACCGCTGCACCTCGCGGGGGGCCCGCACCGGCGGCTCGCGCGGGGGGGCGGGCGGCCGCGGCGCCCGGCCGGGGCCGCTGTCGAGGGCGCGGGCGAGACGCTCGATCACCGCCGCCGGGTCCACGTCGCCCACCATGGCCAGGGTCAGGCCGCCGGGCCGGTAGTGCTGATGGAAGAAGTTGAGCAGGCGGCGGCGGGACAGGCCGGACAGGGAGGCGGGCGTGCCCAGCGGATCCATCCGGTAGGGGTGTCGGGTCCACAGCGTCTCCTGGAAGGCGCGGAAGACCACGTGGGTGAGGTTGTCCTCCTGGGCGCGCAGGTCCTCGAGCACCAGGTCGCGCTCGTGGTCGATCTCGGACTGCGGGAAGGTGGCGTTCTGCAGGCAGTCCACCACCAGGTCCAGGGCGGGATCCAGGTGCCGCGAGAGGAACTCGGCCTGCAGGCCCAGGCTGTTGCGGCCGGCGTAGCCGGAGAGCGAGCCGGCCATGCCCTCTACCGCGCGCATGATGGCCTCGGCGTCGCGGGTGGGGGTGCCGCGGGTGACCAGCGAGGCGATCAGGTTCGAGATCCCGGCGGTCCGTTCGTCCTCGTAGCGCAAGCCGCCCACCCAGGCTGCGCGCAGGGCGAACACCGGCACCGAGGGATCGGGCAGCACCAGGATGCGGCCCCCCGAGCGCAGTGGATGCACGACCACGTCGCCGGCGGAGGTCGCGGAGGAGCGGGAGGGGCGCTTGCGGGCGGCGGGCTGGGCGCGGGCGAGCAGCTTCTCGAGCCGGGCTTGCACGCTGCTTGCCCGTCGGACGCTGTTCTCGGCGTGCCCGTTGGTGGAGACCTCGGCGGGACCGGGGACCTGGGCGTGCAGGCTCAGCGCGGAGACCCGTAGGGTCCGTTCGGCGACGGCGCGCAGGTCCGCCGGGGTCAGGCGCTGCAGCCGCTGGAAATAGCGATCTTCGTAGGCCAGGTCGCCGGCGATGGCGGACAGGAATCCCAGCTTGCGGGCGTATCCCTGCACGGTCTCGCGGTCGAAGACGCGCTCGCTCTCGAGGATGGTACGGCTGCGGGCCAGCTCCTCGTCGCTGACGGGGTCACGGGCCAGGCGCAGGGTCTGCTCGAGCACGACCTGCACCCCGGTCAGCAGCCGGGCGGGCGGCAACGAAGCGGCCGCCACGAACAGGCCGGGGTCGCGTCCGGCGAAGGTGTACGCCGAGGTGCTGGTCGCCAGCCGGCGGTTGCGCACGGCCTCGAGATGCAGGCGCGAGCTCTCGCCCTGCCCCAGCACCACCGCCAGCAGGTCCAGAGCGGGGATGTCCTCGTGGCTGACCCCGGGCGCCCGGAAGCCGAGCAGGAACTGGCTCTCCTTGACCGGTCGGGTGCCCACCTTGACCCGGGCGCCGTCCTGCGGTGGCTGCGGGGCCCGGGGCGGCAGCGCGTCGCCGGTGCGCATCGAGGAGAACGCGCGCTCGATGGCAGCGCGTGCCGGCCCGGAGTCCAGGTCGCCCACCACCACCAGGGTGGTGTTGGGGGCGACATAGCGGCGCTGGAAGAAGTCCAGCAGGTGCTCGCGGCCCAGGGTTGCCACCGTCTCGGCGCTGCCGATGATCGGACGGCCGTAGGGGTGCACGTCGAAGGCGGTCTCGAACAGCGTCTGGGCGGCGATGCGATCGGGGTCGTCGCGCCCCTGCTTGATCTCCTCCTGGACCACCTTGCGCTCGCGCTCGAGCTCGCCGGGGTCGAAGGTCGAGTTCTGGAGGGTGTCGGCCAGGATGTCGAGGCCGGTGTCGAAGTAACGGCTGGCCAGCACCAGGTGGTAGGCGGTCTCGTCGTAGCTGGTCCAGGCGTTGATCTCGCCGCCGGCGCGCTCGACCTCCTGGGCGATCTGGCCCACACCGCGGCGGCCCGTGCCCTTGAACAGCATGTGCTCGGTGAAGTGCGAGATGCCGGCCACCGCCGGGGTCTCGTCGGCCGAGCCGACCTTGACCCACGCCTGGAAGGCGATCACCGGTGCGGCGTGGTTCTCCTCGAGGACGACCTCGAGCCCGTTGGGAAGGCGGAAGTTCACAAACGTCCTGGGCTTGCTTGGTCGTCGAGTCGACCGGGACAGAGCCGCTCAGCCCTCACGGTAGCACGATCGGACGCGTTCCGTCAGCGTGGCGAAGCGACCCGGCGTCTTCGAATGGCCGCGGGCGCTCCGGCGTGCTAATGACACGAAGCGAAGCCCCGACTCCCCTCCAGACGAGGCGTCATGGTCCGGCTGTGTCCCATCTGCAAAAAGCCCGTTCCGCCCGAGGCGGCGGCGGCGGGGTACCGGCCCTTCTGCTCGCCCCGGTGCAAGACGGTCGACCTGGGTGGCTGGCTGTCGGGTGCGTATCGCATCGGACGGCCCATCGCCGAGGAGGACCTCGACGAGGGGTTGCCCCGCGACGGGTCCGACGACGGAGAGCGCAGCCAGGGCAAGGGAAAGCCGAGTTGATCGGCGCGGGGTAGACTCCACCCGTGGCGGATGGTGACCGGCTCCTGGTTCTGCTCGGCCGGGTGCAACGGCGCATTGTCGCGCAGACCGCCCTGCAGGGCGCGCTGGTCGGGGCGGCGGCGGGGCTGGGGGCGCTCGAT
>JBKPRZ010000795.1:0-4667 GCA_046734815.1 Myxococcota bacterium
GTGCTGGCGCTCGACGGTCTCCAGGTGATGCTGCAGCGGCTGGAGCTGGGTTGCCGGGATCATGGCCCGGCGGTCTTTGCGACCCTTGCCGCCCCGCAAGTGGATCTCGCGCTTTTCCTGGTCGATGTCCTTGATGCGTAACTGGAGTGCTTCGAGCAGCCGCAGGCCACTGCCGTGAAGCAATCCGGCGACCAGGGCTGGCGCTTACCTGGCCGGTGGTCGCCAGGGACGAGATGAATGCGTTGACTTCGGGCTCACCCATGGTTACGGGATGCCGATTGCGTGAAACAGGATGAAGCGACGAGCCCAGCCGGCGTAGGCAGTCGCGGTCCGGGGGCTGAGGTGGCCGTGCTCGCGGCGGCTCGAACTCGGTCGAGTAGCCGCCGGGCGGAAGGCGCTTGCGCGATCGGTGAATGTGGCTTGGGACTGGAGGCCGATGCCGGCGCGCGCGCCGCCCGTCCCGGCGGCAGGCGAACGGACAGAGCATCCACGGCAGCGGGAATCTGGGCTGGGCGCGTGGTCATGCGCGGCATCGAGCCAGCCGCGTGCGAGGTCTGTCCCATGCGATCGCCGGTCTGTTGCTGTGCCCGCGTCCGATCCCTCGCCGATCGGCGACCGCTCTGTCGGCCGGACGTCCGGATCTCGCCAGCTGTCGCGATCTTCGATGGGCTGGCGCTGGCGCAGCCCAGATTGGCAGCGGCGATCAGGTCCCGGACGGGCCACGCACCCGCCCCGGTGACGGCCATGACGCGTAGGGCTGACCTCCGACCGGAGGGTTCACGCGGCCTCGAGCCTCTGCTTGCAGCCGCCGGGGCTCTCAACCAGCGCCCGCTATCGCCGCTGCGCCTCGCCTCACCGTCGCGAGGGGTGACACGAACGGAGCATCCCCTCCGGGCGCGCGCGTGATGATGCTAGATGTAGGGGATGGGTGATACGCGGGTTTCGTGGGACGAGTACTTCATGAACATTGCCGCGGTGGTGGCGTCACGGTCGACGTGCCCGCGGAAGTACGTGGGGTCGGTGATCGTGCGGGAGCGGACGATCCTCTCGACGGGGTACAACGGGTCCATCCGCGGGATGCCCCACTGCTCGGATGTCGGGCACATGATGGAGAACGACCACTGCATCGCCACCATCCACGCGGAGAGCAATGCCATCCTCCAGGCGGCCAAGAACGGGGTGATGATCGACGGGGCTACGATCTACATCACGGCAAGTCCGTGCTGGAACTGCTTCAAGCAGATCGCCAACGCCGGCATCCGCCGCATCGTGTACGGCGAATTCTATCGCGATGAGCGTATCTTCCAGGTCGCTGAACGCCTGGGCATCGATCTGCTACACTTACCCAGACAGGCGGCGTCGGGCGGATAGGGCGACGTTCGAGGTTCGGAAGACGTGTCGGTGGCACATCGGGGGAGAAGCTCCCCTGGTTTTTCGTGACTCGAGGGGGCAACGAAGTTGACTTATGAGTGACCCTGCCGACTCTTTAATACGCATGCTGTTGCGGTTCGGCGTCGCATTCGCGGTGGTGGTGTGGTTGGGCGGTGATGCGCCGGCGTTCGCGCAGCCCGAGGAGAGTGAGGAGCCGGAGGGCGTCGAGTCCGAGCAGCCGACGCCCGACGAGGTGCCGGCGCCGCCTGATGCCAAGGCCGCCAAGTCCAAGCGCAAGGCCAAGCCGGTCAAGCGTGGCAAGGTCGGGCACGTGGTGACGGAGGAGCACCTGCGCAAGCGGCTGCCTCCGCCGCCGTCGGGCAACCTCCACCTCTACCGGCCGCTGGACCACGAGTCGCTGAAGGTCAACATCTACAACGCCGACGGCTCGTACAACATCGACGCCATCCGCGCCGCTTCGCACATGCTTCGCTGCCGCCGCAGCAACACCGAGAAGGAATACATGGAGCCGCGGCTGCTGGCCATCCTCTCGCACGTGTTCGACCACTTCGGCGAACGGCGGATCGAGATCGTCTCGGGCTTCCGCAACCAGCGCAAGACCACCAGCTACCACTACAAGGGCTCGGCCTCGGACATCCGGGTGGACGGCGTGGCCTCGAAGGACCTGAAGGCGTTCGTCGAGACGCTGGACGCGGGCGGGATGGGCATCGGCATCTATCCGGTGACGGGCTTCGTCCACATCGATGTCCGGCCGCCGCCCAGCTACCGCTGGATCGACTACTCGCCCTCCAACCCGGACGCCGGCGAGAAGAAGCCGCCGCCCTGGGTGAAGAAGCGCCGCCGGGTCAGCTGATCGGTCGCGATCTACTCCCGCCCCATCGGGAACTGGAAGCGGCTGCGCACCAGGCCGCGGAAGGCGCCGGGGAGGGGCGTGTGCTGGAGCTCGCGGTCGATCTGTTCCTCCACGCAGCGGCCGAGCGGCGAGCCGGCGAGGCTGCCGGCGTAACGGGTGTTGATGCGCCCGGGCCGAACGCTGGGGTCGGGGTGGGCAGAGCCTGGGAAGAGAAGGGTGATTTCCAGGTCGCCGGTGACGGGGAAACGGGCGGAGCAGGCGGCCATGTTGGCGGCGCGGAAGACCGACTGTGCCAGCATCGGCTCGGTCATCCGGGGCCACCCGGGCGCGCGCTGGTCGGCGGCGACCTGATAGAAAACCTGCTGGTCGTCGGACGAGCGCCGGATCACCAGGCGGGTCACCTCGGGATCGCGCTCGACCGGGTTCCGCCAGGTCTCGGCGGCCTGGCCGGGCAACGACACCCGGCAGACGGGGCCGCGGCATTGGACCTCGGGGATCACGCCGGCGCCGGCCCGCCGGAGTGAGGCGTTCACGAGCCCGCTGAAGCGGACGGTGAGGGTCGGGTTGGGTGGAGATTCGGCGAAACGCTGGGCGGGGGTGAGCTCGCGCTCCTCGCTTTCACCGAGGTCCGACAGCCGGCGGTCGGCGGCGGCGAGCGCGTTCCGGCAGGCGGCCAGGGTGATCGGCGGCGGCGGCTCGCCAGCGGGATCCACCGGTGGGGGCGTGCCCGCGATCCGCGCTCCCGACGGGGCCTTGAGACCGAGGAATACCGCGCCCTCGTTGTAGGGGGCCCTGGACACCGGGTCCTCGACGGGCGAGTTGCGGCCGCCGGCCCAGCTGCGCAGGCGCGCGCGCACGTCGGGATCGTTCGGGATCGACGCCAGCCAGGTGCGCGCGGCCCGCCCGCTGTAGGCGCCCGGCTGCAGCACCGTGACCCGGCAGGCCCAGGTCCGGCACTCGACTGCGAAACTGATGTTCGGGCCGGCGTCGCCGCGCGCGAGCCGTTCGATCTCCGGCAGCAGTGCCTCGCGTGCGGTGGGGTTGGGCGCGCCTTCGTCGAACAACGTCGAGGGGCTCGCGATGGTGACGTGGCGGGCTTCCGCTTCGGCCACCCGGCGTCGGCGGGCCGCGAGCAGCGTGCGGCATTGATCGAGGGTCACCGGTGGGGCCGCGGCGGCCAGGCTGCGATCGCCGCGTGGGCCGCCGGGACTGCCCGGGGTGACCGCCGCCGACGGCGGCCGGGCACGCATCACGGAGCAGACCTTCAACCCCGCGCCCGCTGCCACCAGCGCGCACCCCGCGAGCACGATCCGGGCGGCGACCGACGGCGGTGCGGCGGTCGTTGATGGCGCCGGCGCCGACTCGGCGGGGACGATCGGTGCGAGCGGCAGCAGCGCACGCAGCCACGCCTCCCGGTCGCCCTGGTGGCGACGGTCCAGCTCGTCGCGGAGCTGGTCCACAGCTTCCTTCAGCCGCCGTCGGACGGTCCCCGCCGCCACGCCCATCACCCCGCCGATCTGCTCGGAGGTGAGGCCTTCGTAGTAGCGCAGCAGCACGGTCTGCCGCGCCGGCTCGGGCAGCGCGCAGATCAGGTCCGCGAGCAACCGCTGCACCTGAACCCGGCTCAGCAGCACCTCGGGATCCTCGATCGCCGCGCCGGCCACCGACTCGCCCGCCTGCTCGTGGCGCGCCAGGCGGCGGCTCTCGGATCGCCGCTGATCGGTCGCCTGGTTGCGCAGCACCCGGCTGAGCCAAGGCCGCAGCGGTTGGGAGCGATCCGGCTGGGCTCGCAGCGCGGTGATCCAGGTGTCCTGGACCAGGTCGTCGGCCGAATCGGCGTCGTGCACCAGGTTGCGGGCCAGCCGCCTCGCCCAGGCGGCGTTGGCCAGCAGGTCATCCACGGTCACCGTCGAAGTCGTCATGGCCGGATCACGTCGCCGACGGCGGTTGCGTTCTCCATTCCCGGGCGGGCCCGAGGGCAGCGGCTGCCGCAGCAACGGCGAACGCTACAAGAAGATCATCGGGGCGTGTACCTGCACCGACAGACCTTCCGCGGCCCGGCGGATCGGCGAGCGCAGCCTACATCCCGCGCTCGCTGCGCAGGACCTGCGCGACGGGTGCGCAGGCGATCGGTCTCGATCTACGGGCGCGGGCCGTAGCAGATCCATCGATCGGGCTGCGGCGGTTGGCCCGGAGTAGCGGCGGAGGGCGCGCGAATGCGGGTTTTCCGCTGGTTTTCTTGACCGCCGGGGTTCGCTCTCGTAGGGTGCTGCCAGGGTCGCGCCCAGCAGGCGCAGATCCATCGTACGTACGGTTTTTTCTTTTCCGCCTTCGCACAGACAAACATCCCAGACATGGCGTCCAAGCAGCTCGATCTTCTTTCCCGGCGCGGCAAGGGTGGAGGTGGCGGCAAGGGCCGCGG
>JBKPRZ010000796.1:0-4583 GCA_046734815.1 Myxococcota bacterium
GCTCGGCGGGGGGTGGCGGGGGCGGGCGGCGGATCTCGGCGGGGGCCGAGGCGTCCCGGCGGGGTGGGGTGCGCGGCTCGGCGGCGCGGGGGGCGGACACGCATCCGGCGGCGAGGCTGCCCGCCAGGGCTGCACAGAGCAGGACCAATCCACGGTTCATCGGGTCACCTCCAGCGCAGATTGGACGCGCCCGCGCGCCCGTTTCATCGCCCTGACGCTATCACGATCGCCCCGGCGATCAGCGGGCGGAGCGCTGGACGGTGACCTTGCGGGGCGCCTCCGAGCCGGTCTGTACGCCGATCTCCACCTGACTGCCGATGGGACCGCGCAGGAGGTAGTCGATCGCGCCCGGGCCCAGGTCGCCCACCTTGCGCTTGCCGATGGCGACGATGGCGTCGCCGACCCGGACGCCGGCACGCTCGGCCGGCCCGAAGGCGGCCAGGCCCGTGACGATCGTCCGTGGGCCGCGGCGGGTGAGGAACAGGCCCGCGCCGCCGTCGACGGCGCCGCCGATGGCGCTGCGGCTGAGCATGTGGAAGGTCGACTGGAAGCTGGGCCGCTGCGCCGGCACCGTCACCTCGGTCCGCTCCTGCACGTAGGCGGGCGCGGCGGTGATCCACAGGTTGATCTTCGAGCCGGGCACCAGCCCCTCGATCTTGAAGCGCCCCTCGGCGTCCGACTCGGCCTCCAGCGATTTGGTGCCCATCCAGACCTCGATGTCCGCGCCGGCGATCGGCTTGTCCGAATCGATGTCCAGCAGGCGCGCGTCGAGGGTCGCGCCGCCGCTGTCCAGGAACCGACGCACGCGCACGGTGCTCGGTCCGATCTCCGCGCCCGGGATCGGCAAGCGCTCGCCCGGGATGGGCGACTCGTCGGCCTGTGGCTCGGCCCGCGCCGGCCGGCCGGGGCGCTCGGGCGCGGCTCGTTCGGGCCCGCTGGGTCCACTCTCGCCGGCCGGCTCGCTCTCGCTCGCGCGCGGACGTGCGCCCGCATCGCCGCGCTTCGATTGCGCCGTCTCGGCCAGCAGCTCGTCCGGGATCTTCGTCCGCCGCCCGGGCGGCTCTGGATCCGCCGCCGCCCCGCTGGCCGCACCTTCCTCCCCCGCCTCCTTCGCCACCGCCCCGGCAGGCTCGACCACGCCCTTGCTTCCCGCCGCCACCGCTGTCGCCGTCTTCGCTGCCGGTGCGGCCGTTGCGGCTGCTCTGGGCGGTGGCGCGTCCGACGCTGCCGCCGCCTTGGTGGCCGTCGTGCTCGATGTTTTCGCGGCCTGCCCTGCGCCCGGTTCCGTTGCTTTCGTTGCCGGTGCGCCCGTGGCGGCTGCCTTCGGTGGCGGGGCGGTGGGCGATTCTGCCGCCGCTTTCGCTGCCGGTGCGCCCGTGGCGGCTGCCTTCGGTGGCGGGGCGGTGGGCGATTCTGCCGCCGCTTTCGTTGCCGCTGCGCCTGTGGCGGCCGCCTTCGGCGGCGAGGCGGTGGCCGACTCTGCCGCCGCTTTCGCGGCCGGGGCGCCAGGCGCGGCTGCTGTGGGTGCCGCGGCCGGGGCCGATTGCGTCGCTTTCGGGGCCGGCGGCGGACGGTTCGTCCTCGTTGCCTGCGGCGACGCCGCCTTCTCGCTCGCCTTCTCGCTGCCCGCGGCCTTCTCGCTGCCCGCGGCCTTCTCGCCCGCCGCTGCCTTCGCCGCGTCCGGCGCCGAGTTCTGTGCGCCCGCGGCTGGGACGGCGGCGTCCGGGGGGGATGTCGCCGCGGGGGCGGTGTCGGGGGCGGACGGGGGGTGGGTCGACGGGCAGGCGCCCGCCGCCGCCAGCAACGCCGTTGCGACCAGAAGGCGGTTCCTCAAGTCACCTCGGGATGCGCGATCACGACGACTTCTTGACCAGGTCTCCCGCGCGCACGCGGGCCAGCTTCTCGGGCTTCAGGTACTTCTTCGCCGCCGCCTGCAGGTCCCCGGCGGTCAGCTTCTGGATCCGGTCGTTCACCTTCGACCAGTACTCGAACGTGCGGTCCAGGAACAGCCCCTGGGTCAGCTCGTCGGCCACGAAATCGTCCTCCGCGATCCGGCTGTCCCAGGCGGCCGCGTAGCTGCGCTTGGCGGTCGCCAGCTCCTCCGCGCCCACGCTGTCGCGGATCAGCTTGTCGATCTCCTCCAGCATCGCGCCCATCGCCTTGTCCGCGTTCTGCGGCGCACAGATGGCGCCGGCGAAGAACAGCCCCAGCCGGTCCTGCGGCCGGGCGGCGATCTGCGAGAAGGCGCCGTACGACAGCCCCTCCTTCTGCCGCAGCCGATTGAACAGCCGCGAGCTGGGGCTGCCCCCCAGGATGTGGTTGATCAGCAGCAGCGCCGGGTAGTCGGGGTCGTCGTCGCGCAGCTCCAGCGGGTGCCCCACCGCCACCAGCGCCATCTGCTTGTCGGGCGTGTTGATCGAGGCGGTCTCGGCCACCCCGTCCTTGTAGGTCTCGGCCACCCGCTGGTAAGGCTGCGGCGATTTCCAGCTGCCCAGCTGCTTGTCCAGCAGCTCGCGCGTCGGCTGCGGATCGAAGTCTCCGACGATGGATAGCTGGGCGGCGCTGGCCCCCCACAGCCCCTTGTGCAGCCGCGACAGCTCGGCCAGCTTGATCTTCTTGAGGTCGTCGATGCTCTCCTGCACGGACGGGCGGTAGCGGACATCGTCGCGCGGCTGGGGGAAGATCTTCTGCACCAGGGTGCGGAAGCCGTTGGACATCGGGTCCTGCCGTTCCTCCTCCAGCCGGGCCAGCGCCTCCTTGCGCAGGGTCTCCCACTCCGAGGCCGGGAAGGCGGGCTCGCGCAGCACCTCGGCCAGCAGGGTCAACACCGCCGGCAGGTTCTCGCGCGTGGTCTTGATGTGCACCCGTTCCTCGCCCGGCGTGGCCACCGAGAAACGCCCGCCCCCGAACTGCACCTCCGCCTTGAGCCGGTCGAACTCGTCCTTCAGCTCCAGGAACGAGTGCTTCCTGGTCCCGCGCATCAGCATGCTCGCCAGCACGGAGGCCGCCGGCACGTGCCCCTTCAGCTCCTTCTCGCTGCCGTAGCGCACGGTCAACACCACCCGCACGCCGGCCCCCTTGGTCTTCTTGGGCAGGAAGGCCAGCTCCATCCCGTTGCTCAGCTGGCTGCGCTGGGTGCGCTTCTCGATGTTCTCGATGGTGGCGGCGAAGGCCTCGCCCTCGCTGACCGTGTTGGTGGTCTTGAAGTCCTTCATCACCGCCGCCACGTCGATCCGCGCCGGCAGCGGCGCCCGCTGCGGGGCCGGGGTGGGCAGGAACATGCCCACCGTGCGGTTCGCGGGCAGAAGATACGATTTCGCCACCCGGGCCACGTCGGCGGGCTTCACCGCCTTCAGCCTATCGCGGGTGTAGAAGAACAGCCGCCAGTCGCCCATAGCCGCCCAGTCCGACAGCGCCACCCCCAGCTGCCCGGTCTCGGTCATGGCCAGCTCGAAGTTCTTGATCGACTGCGTCCGCCAGCGCTCGACCTCCGCCTGGGTGGGCGGCGTCTGCGCCAGGCCCTCGACCGCCTTCAGCAGGGCGTCGCGCACCTTCTCGGGCGAGCCGCCGGGCCGCACCTTGGCGCCCACGAAGATCACCCCCGGCTCGGCGGTGGGGTACAGCGAGCCGAACACCTCGCTGGCCAGCCCCTTCTCGACCAGCGCCTTGTACAGCCGGCCGGCCGGCTTGCTGGTGAGGATGTCGTTGGCGGCGTCGAACACCACCCAGTCGGGATCCGCGCCCGAGACGGCGTGGTACAGCGACGCCACCACCGCGACGTCGCCGGTCCGGCGCAGGACCACGCTGCGCTCGCCGTCCTGCACCGGCTCCTCGGTCCAGGTGGACCCCAGCTTGCGCGCCGGCCGCGGCAGCACGCCGAAGTGCTGCTGCAGAAGCTGCAGGGCGCGGTCGGGCTCGAACTTGCCCGCCACCACCACCATCGCGTTGTCCGGCTGATAGAACCGCCGGTAGAAGCCGCGCAGGTTGTCGACCGGCACCCGTTCGATGTCGCTGCGCGAGCCGATGGTGCTCTTGCCGTAGTTGTGCCACTGGTAGGCGGCGGCGAACATCTTCTCTTCCAGCACCCCGGCCGGGTTGTTCTCGCCCATCTCGAACTCGTTGCGCACCACCGAGAACTCCTTGCTGAGGTCCTCGGCCGCCACGTTGCTGTTGACCATGCGGTCGGCCTCGAGGCCGATGGCGAAGGCCAGGTTCTCGGGCGAGGCGGGCAGCTCCTCGTAATAGTTGGTGCGGTCGAACCAGGTGCTGCCGTTGAACTGCGCGCCGTGGTCCTGCAACAGCTTCCAGACGTTGGGGTGGGTGGGCGTGCCCTTGAACAACATGTGCTCCAGCAGGTGGGCCATGCCGGTCTCGCCGTAGCCCTCGTGCCGCGATCCCACGAACACCGTCAGGTTCACCGTCACCGTCGGCTTGGACGCGTCGGGGAACAGCAGCACCCTCAGGCCGTTGCCCAGCCGGTATTCGGTGATGCCCTCCACCGTGGTCACCTTCACCGGCGCGCCGCTGGCCGCCGGCGCGGCGCTGGCGGCCGGCGCGGCGGCGGAAGGCGCCGCATTCTGGGC
>JBKPRZ010000797.1:0-13896 GCA_046734815.1 Myxococcota bacterium
GGACAGGATGACGACCGTGGACGGTGGAGGTCGCCCAATCGACATCTGGCTGTCACTGGTCATCGTGATACTGATATTGACCTTCGGGGGAGGCCTCTGGCTTTCGGCCAAGGCGGTCCTGGCGCGCATCGACGCCGCCGAGATCGACTTCCGCAACCGCCAGCAGCAGCTGCAGATCGAGGTGTTTGCGCTCCGCAAGCAGATCCTCGACATGGACGCGCAGCTGCACAAGCTGGTGGCCGGCGACCCGCGCTTCGCCGCGGCTCCGCCCAAGCCCCGCTAGGGCGAAAAAAAACGCGGGCCACCCCTCGCCGCGCGACCGGCGAGGAGCGACCCGCGTTCCGTCAGGGACGGCGCAGGCTAGCTACGGGCCCGCGTCGGCCCCGCCACCGCCGCCTCCGCCCTGCCCGCCGCCGCCCATTCCGCAGCGAGCGACGCCGCCCTGGCCCTGGCGAACCGCGCAGGTCAGGCCGTTGTCGCACGTGCGCATGGCGATCGGTCCGTCGCCGCAGCAGAGCTGGCCGTTGGCGCCGCACTCGCGGCAGGTGGCCGCCTGCCCGACGCCTTCGCAGGCCAGACCGGTGTCCGTGCAGGTGCGGTTCGCGCAGCAGGCCTGGTTGAGAGCGCCGCAAGCGACACAGGTGCCCAGACCGCCGTTGCCGTTGCCGTTGCAATCCAGGCCCTTGTCGCCGGGGCACATGCGACCGGCACAGCACACCTGCATCGCTCCACCGCAGGCCATGCACATACCGGGGTTGCCGCCCTGGGCGCCCACGCAACGGGAGTTGCCCTGGCAGTTCTGGCCCGCGCAGCAGGCCGCACCGGTGGCGCCGCAGTTCGTGCACAGGCCGGGCGCCGGTCCCGGCGGATCATTGCAGCCGAGGCCGGCGTTGCAGGTCTGCATGGCTCCGCAGCAGGTCTGACCGTTGCCGCCGCAAGGCACGCAGGTGCCGCCCACGCCCGTGCAGGTCAGCCCAGCGCCGGTGCAGACCTGGTTCGCGCAGCAGGCCTGGCCGTCGCCGCCGCAGGCCTGACAGGTGCCCGCGCCGCCGTTGCCGTTGCCCACGCATTCGATGCCCTGACCGCCGGGGCAGCTGCGACCGGCGCAGCAGACCTGCTTGTCGGCACCGCACGCCATGCACATGCCCGGATTCATGCCCTGAGCGCCCACGCAGCGGCCACCCGCCTGGCAGTTCTGGCCCGCGCAGCAGGCCGCACCGGTGGCGCCACAGTTCGTGCAGGTCGACGGCATGCCCTGACCCGGGGGATTGTTGCAGCCGAGGCCGGCGTTGCAGACCTCGTTCGCGCAGCACTGCTGGCCGTTGCCGCCGCAGGGAGCGCACATGCCGCGACCCTGGCCCAGACCGCCGACGCATTCCTGGCCGGCCATGCACGAGCCGGGACCGTCGGGAGCGCAGCACTGCTGGCTGGCGCCGCCGCAGGGCTCGCACATCCGGTTCATGAGGTTGCAGCGCGCGCCGGCCGAGGTACAGACCGTGCCCTGGCCCTGGCCGCAACACGGTTGCCCGAGGGCGCCGCAGGCGGCCGCACCGCCGTCGCCGCCCAGATTGCGCTGGCAGGAGCCGTTGCTACAGGTGCCCTGGCCGCCGCCACAGTTGGCGCCGTTGGCCCGGCAGGCTCCGTTCACGCAACAGCCGCCGTTGTCACAGCTGTTGGCCGGACCGCAGGGGACGTTGCCCATGCCGCCGCCGTCGGGTCCCGGAGGGGGAGGATTCGGGTTGGGGTTCGGGTTGGGATTCGGGTTCGCAGGCGCGTCCGGCGTCGCGGGAACGCCGGCGTCCTTCTGGCCACCGGGCGCACCTGCGGCGCCGCCCGGGCTGCCACCCGTGCCTCCGCGTCCACCCATGCCCGCCGTTCCCGGCGAGCCGGCTTGACCCGTGCCCGGCGAGCCGGCCATCCCGTTGGTACCCGCGGTGGGCGCGGGTTCGGGTGTGCTGTTGCCGCCGCATGCGACCACGAGGATCGCCACGGCGAGCGGCCCGACTACCTTTGCCAAAGGCAGCCGCAGACCGACGTTGAAGACACGTTCATGGCTCATGTCGAGACCTCCGTTGGGGGTGACGGCGTCCGTCGGCCTGGTCGTGCGTCGGAGACGCTACACAGAAGTGCCGGCGGGCCCGTGACGTTGGGGCCAGACAGGAAGGGGCATCGTCAAAAAAACAACCACCTGAGCCCACATGGAGCACCCGGCCGTGATTGGGGCGGCGGGTCTTGCCCTCTGCGCGCGCCAAAGCTGCACGAGTCGCCTTGCGGCCTCGCGATCGGCACGAATTGCCGGCCATTGGATACAATCGCGTCGTGAGCTCGCCGTCGTGGAACCGGGAACTACGGGCGCTCGCGCTGGCCGCGGCGGCGCTGCTGGGCGCCTCCTGCCTGCCCGACGACCCGCCGGTGCAGGGCCGGCTGCTGCATGCGGGCCCCAACGTGGTGGCGCCCCGGTTTCGCACCCTGGATGGCGAGGCCTGGGTGCTGTACGACGTGCGCACCAGCCCCTCCGAAAACGGTCTCGCCCCGCATTTCGACCTGCATCTGGCTCGTTTTTCCGACGGGGAACACCGGCCGGTGCTGGCCAACCGGGCCGACCGCGCGGCCTGGCCGGTGCTGACGGACGCCGATCGCGCCGGCTTCTACATGATCGACGAGCGCCTGGCCCCCGACCTGGGCCTGCCGGTGGGCACGCTGGTCCGCCTGCGCCTGGCCACCGGGATCGTCGAGACCATCGACGACGTGCTCGGCTACGGGATCCACCCCGAGCGGCGCCGCTTCTACTACCGGCGCTATCTACCCGGGTCATCGCAGCCGCAGCTGCACCTGCGCGACCTGACCGGCAACGACACGGAGCTCGGGCCCTCGACCGGGCAGGTGGCGTTCCGCGGCGCCGATCACTTCTATTTTCTGAGCGGTGAAGACCGCGTCCTGTCACGCGTGATCGGGCTGGACCCGCAGGCGCAGGCGCTGCGGCCACACGTCTCGCGTTTCCTCATGCCCGACATGGACACCTTCGCCGTGCTGGCGGTGTCCGAGGCCGGCCACGTTTTCACGCGCATCCTCGATCTCGCCACCGGCGAGGAGCGGGCGCTGCCGGTCGACAACCCGTGCTGCTGGGTGGGCATCGACGGCGATACCTTCGTTTACGGCGAGGCGGCGCGCGGGGACCAGCCGGCGGTCCTGCACCGCTACCACTTCCCGACCGCCGCCGACCAGGCCCTGCCGCTGCCCGAGGGCCTCGCCGACGTGAAGACCATCGTCAACCGCCCGGGATCGCCCGAGAGCCTGGTGGTCGATGGCCGCGGCCACGCCGCGATCGTGCGCCAGCCCGCCGAGGAGGGCGGCCCGCCCGGCATGTACCCGCTGCCGATGCCGGTGAGCGCGCCCCTTTACAGCGGCGACGGTCGCTACCTGCTGTACCTCGACAAGGAGCCGCCCCCGCCGCCGCCCGCCTTCCGCCGCAGCTCGGTCGGGCGGCTGATGGCCGTGGACGCGGCCGATCCCGGCCAGCCGCCGCAGATGCTGTCGCCGGTGGGCACCAGCTGCATCGTCGAGCCGCGCGGCTACGAGCCCAACGTCGGCGGCCCGGGCAAGGTGCTGTTCTGGGCCTATTACGGCCTGGGCGCGAACGATCTCTACCTCAGCGATCTGGACAGCGGCGAGACGCGCAAGCTGGCGGTGGGCGTGGGGCCGATGAGCATGTTGAAGGACAGCCTGCTGGGCGTGACCCGCATCGGCCAGGACCACACCGGCGATCTCGTGCGCAAGGACCTGGTCACCGGCGCCGAGCAGCTGCTGGAACACGGCGTGCTGACCATGACCAGCCGGACCGACCCCCAGCTGGGCGACATCGTCACCTTCGTGGTCCGCGAGCGCAACCCCGACTCGCCCCGCAACGGCCTGTGGGCCGCCCCGCTGCCGCCGTTGTGATCGCCCGGTCGATCACCGCCGGCGAATGGCGTTGAACGGCGTGCGCGGTGGCTGCGGGCGCGGCTCGGGGTTCGCGCGCGCGGGCGCCTCGCTGGCCTGCTTGATGGACAGACCGATCCGCTTGCGGTCCTTCTCCACCTTCAGCACCCGCACCTTGACCCGGTCTCCCACCTTCACCACCTCGGCGGGGTCCTTGACGAAGCGGTGGGCCAGCTCGCTGACGTGGACCAGGCCGTCCTGGTGCACGCCCACGTCGACGAACGCGCCGAAGGCGGTGACGTTGGTGACCAGTCCCTCCAGCACCATCCCCTCCTGCAGGTGGGCGATCTCGGTGACGTCCTCGCGAAAGCGGGTCTCCTCGAAGCTCTTGCGCGGGTCGCGGCCCGGCTTCTCCAGCTCGGCCAGGATGTCGCGCAGGGTGGGCTCGCCCCGGCGCTCGTCCACGTAGCGGCGGATGTCCAGCTTGCGCACCAGCTCGCCGTTGCCCACCAGCCGCGCCACCGGCACCTTCAGGTCGGCGGCCATCTTCTCGACCACGTCGTAGCTCTCCGGGTGCACGGCGCTGGCGTCCAGCGGGTCGCTGCCGTCGTGCACGCGCAGAAAGCCCGCCGCCTGCTCGTAGGCCTTGGGTCCCAGCCGCGGCACCTTGCGCAGATCCCGGCGCGAGCGGAAAGGCCCGTGGGCGGCCCGGTGCTCGACGATGTTGCGGGCCAGGGTGGGCCCCACGCCCGAGACGTACGCGAGCAGCTTGGCCGAGGCGGTGTTCAGCTCGACCCCCACCGCGTTCACGCACGACTCGACCACCCCGTCCAGCGCCCGCTCGAGCGCGGTCTGGTTGACGTCGTGCTGGTACTGGCCCACGCCGATCGACTTGGGCTCGATCTTCACCAGCTCGGCCAGCGGGTCCTGCAGCCGCCGCCCGATCGAGACCGCGCCCCGAACGGTCACGTCCTGGTCGGGGAACTCCTCGCGGGCGATCTCCGAGGCCGAGTAGACCGAGGCCCCGCTCTCGTTGACCGACACGATCAGGCAGCCCTCGGGCAGCAGCTGGTCCTTCTTCATGGCCCGCACGAAGGTCTCGGTCTCCCGCCCGGCGGTGCCGTTGCCGACGGCGATGGCGGTCAGCTGGTGCGTCTTCACCAGCCGGGCCACCTCGCGGCGGGCGGCCTCGACCTGGCGCTGCGGCTCGTGCGGGTAGATCACGCCGTTTTCCAGCAGCTTGCCGGTCTGGTCCAGCGCCACGGTCTTGCAGCCGGTGCGGAAACCGGGGTCCAGCGCCAGCACCCGCTTGCCCCCCAGCGGCGCGGCCAGCAGCAGGTGGCGCAGGTTCTCGGCGAACACGCGGATCGCCTCGGCGTCGGCCCGTTCCTTCAGGGTCAGCCGCACGTCCAGCTCGATGGAGGGCGCCAGCAGCCGGTCGTAGCTGTCGGTCAGGGCGGCCTCGAAGTCGCGGGCCAGCGGATCGCGGGGCGGCCGCCGGAAGCGCCCGCGCAGCCGATCGAGGCAGGCGTCCCGATCCACCTCCAGGGTCAGGCGCAGAAAACCCTCGGTTTCACCCCGGCGCAGGGCCAAGATCCGGTGCGAGGGCAGCTTGGCCACCGGCTCGCCGAACTCGAAGTAGTCCTTGTATTTCAGGCGATCCGGCTCGTTGCCCTCCCCGCTGGCCTGGGCGCGCATGGTTCCTTCGGCGGCGGTCAGGGTGCGCAGGGCCGCGCGCGCGTCGGCGTCGTCGGAGATCCGCTCGGCCACGATGTCGCGCGCGCCCGCCCAGGCCGCCTCCACGTCGGCGACCCCCTTCTCCTCGGAGACGAAGGGCCGGGCCAGGCCTTCGCGGCTGCCCGCCGGGGCGCTCTTCGCGTCCCACAGCAGGTCGGCCAGCGGCTCCAGCCCGCGCTCGCGCGCGATCATGGCCCGCGTGCGCCGCTTGGGCTTGAAGGGCAGGTACAGGTCCTCCAGCTCGGTGCGCGACAGGGTGCCGATGATGCGCCGGTAAAGCTCGTCGGTCAGCTTGCCCTGGCTGGCGATGGACTCGACCACGGTGCGGCGGCGGGCATCCAGCTCGGCCAGCTCGGCGGCGCGGTCCTTGGTCGCCTGCAGCTGGACCTCGTCCATGCCCCCGGTCACCTCCTTGCGGTAGCGGGCCACGAACGGCACCGTGGCCCCCTCGGCCAGCAGCGCCACCGCGCGCGCCACCTGCGCTTGCGACAGCTTCAGCTCCTGGGCGACGATGGCGGGCACATCCAGCGGGGGCACCTCGGGGACGGCCCCGGTCGGTTCGGACGACGAAGACATGGCGCGATCGTATAACCCGGCCATGCCCATCGAGATCAAACGGTTCGATGTCCGCCGCTTCAGCGACGAGAAGCTGCAGAAACTGAACGTCTTCGAGACCCCGCGCTTCTTCTTCGACGTCTATTGCCTGAAGACCGGCCAGAGCCAGAAGCCCCACCGTCACGAAGGCGCCGACAAGGTGTACGCCGTGGTCGAGGGGGAGGTGGTGGTCCAGGTGGGAGGCGATACGGTGACGGTGGGCAAAGGGCAGGCCGTGCTGGCCCCGGCGGGCGCGGATCACGCGGTCGAGAATCGGGCGGCCGATCCCGCCGCCGTGCTGGTGTTCATGGCCCCCCGCCCGTAGCGGCCCTGCACCTTGTCAGGGGGGCGCGCCGTTCCCACCTTGCTCGCCGTGCGTGTCTGCACCCTCGTGTTCCTGGCGGTCGCCTTCACCGACTGCGCCGGCAGCAGCACCGCCTATCCGCGTCCGCCGGGGGTGCCTTCCTCGCCCGCTCCCTCCGCGCCCGGTCCGTCCGCGTCCGCGCCCGCGCGCCCGCCGGAGGGGGGCAGCTTCACGGGCAGCCCGAAGGCCGCCGGCTGTCCGGTGTTTCCCCCGGACAATCCCTGGAACCAGGACATCTCCCGCGCGCCGGTCGATCCCGACTCGGCCCGCTACCTGCGCGCCATGAACGCGCACGACAAGAAGCTGCACCCGGATTTCGGTAGCGAGCGCCAGTACGGCATCCCGTGGATCGCGGTCTCGCACCGGCAAGACCGGTACAAGATGCAGTTCAAGTACGACGAGGAGAGCGATCCCGGCCCCTATCCCTTCCCGCCGCAGGCGCCGGTGGAAGGTGGACCGGACGCGGACGGCGACCGGCACGTGATCGTGATCGACCGCGACGCCTGCCGCCTGTACGAGGGGTTCAACTGCTGGTTCGAGCCGCCGGCCTGGAGCTGCGAATCCGGCGCGGTCTTCAACCTGCGCTCGAACCGCATGCGGCCGCGCGGCTGGACCAGCGCCGACGCCGCAGGATTGCCCATCTTTCCAGGGCTGGTGCGGCGGGATGAGGTGCAGGCCGGTGAGATCCGGCACGCTCTGCGCTTCACGGTGCAGCGGACACGACGCGCCTACGTGCACCCCGCGACCCACCACGCCGGCGATTCGGACGATCCCTCCCTGCCGCCGCTGGGTTTGCGTGTCCGGCTGAAGGCCGACTACGACCTGCGCCGCTTTCACGGCGCGCCGCGGGTCATCCTGACCGCGCTCAAACGCTACGGGATGTTCCTGGCCGACAACGGTTCGGACTGGTTCGTCAGCGGCGAAACCAATTCCGGCTGGAACGACGATGAGCTCGCCGCCCTCAAGCAGGTGCCCGCTTCCGCCTTCGAGGTGGTGAAACTGGGTCAAATCCTGCGGTGAACGAGGTTGCGCTTGGGCAGGCTCGAGTGTCCAATTAATCGATGCATCGAGAAGTGCGGCTGCCCCTGGCCCAGCGTTCCATATCTTTCCGACAGTCCCGCCTCTGGGCCCTCGGCGGCGCCCTGGCCCTGGCCTCCTTCCTGACCGCCTGCGACGGCGGCGCCCCCAGCCTCCCGCCCGGTGGCGGCGAGACCCCGCCGCCCGGCGGCCCGACCACCCCACCGCTGCCCGCGGTCCCGGACGTGCCCCAGCCGCACGCGTGCAACATGCGGATCAGCGACGTCTCGGTCTACCAGGGCGTGCGCGTCCCGCTGATCCATGAGGGCGAGCCGGTCAGCACCCGCAACGTCCCGCTCATCGAGGGCCGCCGGGCCTATTTCCGCGCCTACCTGGCCTACGACGGCGCTCCCGCCGGCGGCCAGGCCGTGGCCCGCCTGAAGATCCAGTCGGCCGGCGGCATGGCCGAATACGAGGCGCGCGGTCTGGTCTCCGATCCCTCCGCCGAGGCCTTCGTCAACTCGACCTTGAACTTCGACGTCCCCGGTGAGGCCATCCACGCCGACAGCAAGGTGACCGTGTCGCTGTTCCTCGGTTCCGACTGTGGCGGAGCGCGCACCTACCCGAATGACGGACCGCTGGCCCTGCAGCCCATCGACACCGGCGTGCTGAAGGTGGTGCTGGTGCCGATCCAGTACGACGCCGACGGCTCGGGCCGGCTGCCCAACCTCGCGGCCGACCAGATCGAAAAGTACCGCCAGGCGCTGATGGCGGTGTACCCGACCCGCCAGGTGGACATCACCGTGCGCGAGCCGGTCTCCAGCCGCATCTCTCTCACCAGCGACAGCGGCTGGCCGCAGACCCTGGATGGCCTGCGGGACACCCGCTCGCGCGACGCCGCCCCCCGCGACGTCTACTATTACGGGCTGGTCGAGCCGGCGACGTCGTTCGGCACCTACTGCAAGGGCGCCTGCGTGGCCGGACTGTCCTACCTGGTGGACGGCCTCACGGGCACGAAGGCGGTCGGCATGGGCGTGGGTTTCGCCACCGGCACGGTGGCCGGCGAGACCCTGGTGCACGAGCTGGGGCACGAGCACGGGCGCGCCCACAGTCCGTGCGGAGGCGGCGCGGGCATCGATCAGAACTTCCCCGACAAGGCCGGCGGTATCGTCGAATGGGGCCTTGATCTGCGCGCCGATCCCCCGCTCATCCAGGACCCCGCCAAGCGCAAGGACATGATGGGCTACTGCAACCCGACCTGGATCAGCGACTACACCTACAACGCCATCGCCGACCGCCGCTCGGCGGTCAGCGCCAACGCGCTCGTCGCCCGGGAGCTGCGCACCCCCGAGCCGTTGGTCTCGCGCCGCACCCTGCTGGTCGACGCCGCCGGCCGCACCACCTGGGGCCACGCCGTGGTCGACGGCGAACGCCCCGACGGCCGCCCCCAGCCTGCCCGCGTGCTCGACGCCAGCGGCGTGGTGATCGAGGAGATCACCGTCTACCGCACCGACTTCGGCCACGGCGGCGGCGCCAGCCTCGACGTCCCGGTGGCCCGGCCCGGCTGGGCCGCCCTGGCCATCGACGGCCTGGCCCCGGTCGAGTTCGCCAGCCAGGCCGCGCCGGTCCCCTCCCTGGAACCGGCGCTGGCCCGCTGACCCGAGTCGATCAGTCCACGGTGAAGGCCGCGCACTGGGCGGCGCTGCCGGTGGCCTGGATGAACGACGGTCCGGTGTCACCGATGGACACGCCGAACACGTAATTCGTGCCGGCGGTGATCTGGACCGTGTCTTTCAGGACCTCGCGGTTGTTGGTGATGTCGCGTAGCACCCGCGGCTGCGCGCCCGAGGGGATGGCGGTGCAGGCCATGCCCGGCGCCGGCGAGCACTTGCCGGTGGTCGCGCGCAGCTTGGCGGTCCCCACCGTCAGCTCGAATTCGACCGGCATGCCGCCGCCGAACGTGACGTCGTGGCAGAACTTGAACGCGGCACCCGCGGCCGGAGGCGTGACCGGCGGGGGGGTGACCGGCGGAGGGGTGACCGGGGGCGGGGTCACCGGCGGAGGGGTGACCGGGGGAGGCATCGGGGGCATGCCCATGCCCATGGGCGGCGGGGCGCCGGTGTTGCAGGCCGCGTCGCACTTGGCTTTCCGGCAATCCAGGTAGCCGGTCAGCGCGGGGACGCCCGCGCTGTTGGTGTCGAGGCACTTGCGGATGCAGGCGTCGTCGTTGTCGGGGCAGGCGCCCACGCAGTTGACCAGGGCCACGCAGGACTGGCTGGTGGTGCAGGCCTGGATCTCCGTGCAGCACGAGCCGTAGGTGCACTGGGTGCAGGCGGAGCTCGCGGTCTGGCCGCCGCAGGTCGCCCCGGAAGTGGGCGGAGTGACGGGCGGAGTGACCGGCGGCGGGTTCACCGGCGGAGGCATGGGGGGCGTGGTCCCGCCCAGACTCGTCACGTCTTCCGCGCTGGCGCGGGCGCAGGTCAACGCCGACCCCATGGGCCCGCCGCCCAGGTAGGGCCCCTCGCCGTCGACGTCGGCGAAGATGCCGTATTCCTTCCCGTCGACGAAGTCGTATTCGGTGCTGGACAGCGTCTGGCCCTGGAAGACCAAGGTCAGCTTCTGCCGGCCCGAGGGGACCATCTGGCAGGCCTGCCCGGCCGCGGTCGAGCAGCCGTCGGTCATCGCCACCAGCCGCTGCGATCCGATCTGGACCTCCAAGGTGACGTTCATGTCCTTGTAGGTCAGAAAGTGGCAGAACTTGACCCGCGCCGACCCGGTCATCGGCGGAGGGGGCGGCGGCTGCATCTGCATCATCCCCGGATTGGTCCCGCCGATGGCCGGCGGGTTGGAGGTGATGACCCCCAGCGCCTTGCCCAGCCGGGACATGCTCGGCTTGCCCGACATGGGGCCCAGGCCGGTGAGCCCCGTCGAATCGGACCCGTTGCTGTCCGAACCGCAGCCCATCGACAGCAGCGAGACCAGCGGCAGGGCCAGCAGCACGGTCGCCGGTCGGAACCGCCCGACCGTTCTCTCGGATGTACAGGATATGTTCATGTCGTTCGCCTTTCTTTCTGGATGACCGCTCAGCGGCCGAGCGGGATGGGCTGGCCGATGTCGCTGCCGTTGATCCGGACGGGCCGGTTCGCCTCCCCCGGCTGGGGCAGCTTCGGCTCGGGCCGGCCGAACCGGTAACGGCGGGTGGCGTGCGCCCCGAACCCTTCGCCGCCGCCGTCGACGGTGACCTCCAGCGGAGCGGCCGGCATCTGGCTGCCCACCCGCACCACCAGGGTCCGCTCCACGGGGCCCGCTCCGGGCGGCAACTGCTCGTCCAGGCTGCCGCGCACGAGGGTGACTCCCGCCGGCAGGTTCACCTTCATCTTCAGCGGCAGGTCGGCCGCGGTCCGATCGATGACCAGCTTCAGCTCGATCTCGGTCCCCGGCGCCACGTGCGCGGGGCCGGTCAAGTTGACCACGAAGGGAGCCGTGGGCGGGCGGGGCAGGATCTGCTGCCCGGTGCTCTGCACGGGATCGGGGTCGGCGGCGGGAGTCGGCGGGGCGGATCGGTGTTCGGATTGCGCACAGGCCAGCGGCGCGCACAGCACGGCCGCGAGGAGCAAGAAGGGACGTCGCATGGGGATCACCTCAGCGGCAAAGGGGGGATTGACTGGGGTAGGGGTAGTGGTCGGCGGGCTCGGTGACCGCGTCGATGCGCGCGGCCGGAACGCCGTCGCAGCGGAGGGCATCGAGGAAGTCGGCCAGGAAGGGCGCGCTCTGGTTGGTCTTGGTGATGTTGGTGGGGACGCACGCCTTGCCCAGGTCCCAGCGCTGGGTGACGTACCCCCGCTCGAACGGCGGCCTGGTCATCCGCGGCGAGGTCAGCGCCCGCAACATCCGGTCCGAGCCCACCTCGGCGTCGCCGGCCAGCGCGTACAGCATCGCGGCCAGGTCGTTCTCGTCGTGCAGCTGTTGCAGGCCGGCCTCGGGCTTGGGGCGCTGCCAGGGCTTGTTGCGCACGTACACCCGCCGGGCGATGTCGAACCAGAAGAACGTGGCGTCCTGCTTGTCGAAGTACAGCGGCGACTTGCGGATGATCGAGGAGAAGCCGGTGGCGAACCCCTCGGACCAGGCCTGCCCGGGCAGGGTGGGGACCCCCAGGCAGTGGCGCCCGCCCTCGTTGGGACTGGCGCCGTACGAGCCCATCACCCAGTGGAACAGCTCGTGCGAGATGACGGCGTCGGACCAGAAGGCGGTGTCCTCGGCGACCGCCGAGATGGCGATCTGCCGGAAGAAGGTGACCGGTCCGACCTTGGCGGGCAGCTGGAAATGGCAGGCGCCGCACAGCCACCCGGTGTTCATGCGCAGCCAGACGATCAACGGCTTGCCCTCGTCCTTCAGCACCCGGCGGGTCTCGGCGTAGACCCTCCGGAGGTTGTCGAACAGGCGGACCGCGCCGCTGCCGTCGGCCTCACCGATGGTCAGCTTGGACCCGCTGGGGTTGCGTGATGGATCGATGGCCCACTGCCAGATGGCCGGCTTGCCCTGGCCCGCCTCCCGGGGATCCAGGACCCCGTCGGGCACGTCGGGGCGGCCGATGGCGATCGCCAGGCCGGTCTTGGCGTCGGTGGGATGGACCAGCAGCACGATCACGCGGTCGTCGGGGCCCAGGGTCTTGGGCACCTGGACCGTGAACGAGCCGTCGGCGGCGGTGATGTCGGCGTCGATGACGTCGTCGCCGCGGAAGCTGGCCACCACCATCCCCTGCGCCGGCGCGGTGAACGTCGTCGGCGACCAGTCGGTCATCTCGGCGTTGGGGCCGCGGGCGGTGTATTCGACCGAGGCCTGGTAGGGCACCGAATCGACCTGCAGCCGGCAAAAGTCGCCGAGCGCGGTCTGCAGACAGCCGCCCGGACAGGGCAGGGTCTGCCAGCGGGCGTCCTTGCACACCGAGATGCGGTCTGTCCCCTCGCAGGCGCTGGCGCCGGGCTCGCAGGCGCCCTCCATCGGCGCGCAGGCGACGACGCCGAAGCGCGTCTGCGTGCAGCGCTCGTACGAGGCGCAGGAGGTCTGGACCAGCTGGGGGCTGGCGTTGCCGGTGGCGGCGACGCACGTCCGTGCCGTACCGGGGGTCGGACAGCTGCCCTCGGGCTTCTCACCCGCGCACGGGTCGGGCGGCGGGTTGGTCGGAGTGCCGGCGCCATCCGCGCCACCGGTGCCCGCGTCGGTCTCGGGCGCCGTCGGACGCGACAGCGGCGGGGTGGGGACCAAGGTCGGCGGGTCGGCGGCGGCGTCGAACGTGGGCAGCGAGGGGACGGCGGGACGGTCCTCGTCGCAGCTGCCGACCGCGACGAGCGCGGCCGCGAGGATCAGGGCACGGGTCAGACCAGGGTGAAGTGAAGCCAAGAGGGTGTCCTGTCTGCCTCCCGCAATCGCATCGGGACGAAGCGATGAGCCAGAGACGAGAGACGCACTCTATGGACCGAGCGGTCGTAATCAATGAAAAAAGACCGCCTATGTCATTACGTCCCCCCTGTGCGCATCCGATCGCTTCGGGCGTTTGCTCGGTCCGCTCGGGGGCGCGCGGACAGATCTGGTTGCTCGCGCGCCGGATTCCGGGGGCCCCGACAGGGGGTTTCCCCCCTGTGGAAAAATCACCAGGGCGGAGAAAAAGTGTCGCTATTGGCCCTGAAAAACGGCCAATATACGCGGCATGGCCTTCCAGCCTCGGGGCACTCAACAACCGTGGGTCGGGGGGACGGGGCCGCTGGTGGTGCGGCCTCCCGGAAACGTTCGGTCAACATCTTCGATACAGATAAGGGAGAGCGGTGTGATGCCGGTCCAGTCGGGACCACAGCCGGGGATGCCCTGGAGCGTCCCGGTGCCCCGTCGGACCACCACCACCTTCTCGGCACCGGTGGCCATCCCGGCCCCGCCGCGCGCCCGTCGGTTCTCCAAGCCGCACTGGGGCCTCCGTTTCGTTCTGCTGCTGTTCCTGCTGGGTGGGGTGACGTATTTTCTGCGCCCGTCGGTCCCGTGGATCCACGCGCGCCTGTCGGGCGTCGAGGCCGGTCTGCGCGGGCTGGCCGAGCGCTACGGAATGGCTCCCGCGACGTCGCCGCAGCCGTCGGCGGCGCCCGCCCCGGTGGCAACGGTTCCCGCCCCGGCCGAGCCATCGGCGGTTCCGGCGGCGGCCGAGAAGCCCGCTCCCGCTGCCAGCCGCCCCGAGGTCACCCAGCTGCCGCCGCGGTCCGGCGCCGCCGGGCAGGTGG
>JBKPRZ010000798.1:0-16168 GCA_046734815.1 Myxococcota bacterium
GCCCGCGGGGGCCTGGCGGGGCCCCGCGGGCTCCCCCGCCGGGTCCCGGTCGGGGCGGCCGCCGCGGCGCCCCGCGCCGCCGCGGCCACCACGCCGCCCCCGGTCTCCCCGCCCTGAGCGGGCTCAGGGAGCAGCGAGCCCGACCGCAACCTTGGCCGCGACACCCCCGGTGGCCCAGTCGACCACCGTCCCCGGCAGGATCCCCAGCGCCACCACGCCGATCGCGGCCACCACCAGGGCGAGCCGCATGCTGGGCGCCAGGAACGGCTCCTGCGCCTGCACCGGGTCCTTGAAGTACATCGCGACCACCACCCGCAGGTAGTAGTACATGCTGACCGCGCTGTTGAGGACGCCGGCCACCACCAGCCAGTACAGCGACGGGTGACCCATGGCCGCGCGGAACAGGTAGAACTTGCCGAAGAAGCCGCCGGTCGGAGGCACGCCTCCCAGCGACAGCATGAACACGGTCATGGCCAGGGCCAGGGCCGGTCGGCTGCTGGCCAGACCCGCCCAGTCGTCGACCAGCAGGCGCTCGTTCGAGCGGCGGCCGACCCAGGCCACCACGCCGAACGCGCCCAGGGTGGTGAACGTGTAGGCCATCAGGTAGTAGAGCACCGCTGGTTGCGCGTCGGCCACCCCCACACCCACCGCCGCCACGCCGATCAGGAGGTAGCCGGCGTGGGCAATCGACGAGTAGGCGAGCATGCGCTTGACGTTGTCCTGGCGGATGGCCGCCAGGTTGCCGAAGGTCATGGTCACGACCGAGATCACGCTGATCACCGACACCCAGCCGGTCTCGACCGGCGGCAGACCCGAGCCGCCGAACACGCTGCCCAGCAGGCGCACGATACCGACGAAGGCCGCCGCCTTGACCCCCGCGGCCATGAAGCCGGTGGCCGGCGTGGGCGCGCCCTCGTAGGCGTCGGGCGCCCAGAAATGAAACGGCACCGCCGCGATCTTGAAGATCAGGGTGGCGAGGATGAAGTAAAAGCCGATCAGGAACAGCGGGCTGCTGGCGCCCACCCGGGCCTTGGCCGCGATCCCCTCGTAACCGAGCTCGCCGCCGGTCAGGCCGTACACCAGCGCCATGCCGTAGACCATGAACCCGGTGGCGAAGGCACCCATCAGGAAATATTTGAGCGCCCCCTCCGAGCTGCGGGGGTTGCGCCGCCAGCTGCCGGTCAGGATGTAAGCCGCCACCGACAGGGTCTCGATCCCGATCAGCAGGGCCAGCAGGTTGTTGGCGTGCGCGACCATCATCATGCCGGCCGCGCCGAACAGCACCAGGGCCTGGAACTCGCCCGACTCGAAGCCGTGCTCGCGCATGAACGGCCCGGCCAGCAGCACGCTGAGCAGGGCGGTGACCAGGAAGGTCGCGTCCGAGAACAGGGCCAGCCGGTCGTTGATCCACATCCCCTGCATCACCGTGGTCGGGCTGGCGCTGGCGTCCCACTGGGCTGCCAGGGCAATGAGCGAGGCCAGGCAGCCAGCCGCCGACAACCACATCAGGCCGGAACGGTTCTCGGTCTTGATGAAGGTCTCGGCCAGCAGGACCAGACAGCCCATCCCGATGAGGATCTCCATCGGGCCCAGGGCCAGCAGCTGATTCAGATCGAAGCTCATGGTGTGGTCCCCGGCGCCGGTGCGGGTGGGGTGGGCTGCGCCGGGGCGGCGGGCTTGCCGTCCGCGGCCGGCGGCAACGCCGGGTAGAAGTGCGGCTTGGCCTCGGGATCGCGGTAGGACTCGCGCAGGCGGTCGTTGAAGCTGGCCACGAACGCCTTCACCGCCGGCTCCGAGCTCTGCAGGATCGGCTTGGGGTAGATGCCGAGGAGGAAGGCGAAGACGGCGATGGTGCCGAACACCCAGACCTCGCGCCCGTGGATGTCCTTCAGCTTGGGGTCGCGGTTCTCGGGCTTGTCCAGCGGGCCGAACATGATCTTCTGGTACATGGTGAGAAGGTAGAGCGCGGTCAAGATCACCGCGCTCGTCGAGACGATGGCGGTGATCATGGGCTGCCAGAACACCCGGCCCTGCGGCAGCGAGGCGGCCAGCCAGGCCTTGTCGGCGACGAAGGTGCCCAGCAAGACCAGGAACTCACCGACGAACCCGCACAGACCGGGCAGACCGGCCGAGGCCAGCACGATGATCATGAAGAACGCGCCGAACACCGGCATGCGTTTCCACAGGCCGCCGAAGTCGTCGAGCCGGCGGGTGTGCCGCCGGTCGTACAGCAGACCGACCGCCAGGAACAGGCCGCCGGTGGAGATGCCGTGGGCCAGCATCTGGAAGATGCCGCCCTGGATTCCCTGCGGGTTGAGGGTCAAGAGGCCCAGCACCACGAATCCCAGGTGGGAGACCGAGGAGTAGGCTACCAGCTTCTTCACGTCCGGCTGCACGTAGGCCATCAGCGCGCCGTAGATGATGCCCACCACCGACAGGATGGCGATCAGCGGCGCCATCTCCCAGGTGGCCAGCGGGAAGAACGGCATCGCGAAGCGCAGCAGCCCGTAGGTGCCGAACTTCAGCATCACCGCCGCCAGGATGACCGACCCGCCGGTAGGCGCCTCGACGTGAGCGTCGGGCAGCCAGGTGTGCAGCGGAAACAGCGGGACCTTGATCAGGAAGGCCAGCGCGAAGGCCCCGAAGCACAGCTCCTGGGGCAGCTCGGGCAGCAGCAGCGAGGCGTAGGTCTGGTAGTCGAAGGTCCAGGTCCCCGTCAGCGCCTTGCCCTGGGCGTACAGGTACAGGATCGCCGCCAGCATCAGCAGCGAGCCGATCAGCGTGTAGATGACGAACTTGATGGCCGCGTAGAGGCGCCGCTCGCCGCCCCAGATGCCGATCACGAAATACATCGGCACCAGCATCAGCTCCCAGAACACGTAGAAGACGAACAGGTCGACGGCCAGGAAGGCGCCGATCATCCCCGTCTCCATCACCAGCATGGCCACGGTGAACTCGCGCACCCGGATGTTCCGCAGGCCGATCGAGTGCGGGAAGAACAGGGTCACCGGCATCATCAGGGTGGTCAGCAGCACCAGCCACAGCGAGATGCCGTCGACGCCCAGATGGAAGTTGATGCCCAGGGAGGTGACCCAGGGGCGGTTGATCTCCAGCTGGAACCCAGCCTTCGAGAAGTCGAAGTCCTGGAAGATGAACAGCGAGACCACGAAGGTGATCACCGCGGTGGTAAAGCCGATCCCGCGGTGGATGGCCTCCTCTTCCTTGGGGACCAGCATCACGAGGATGGCCCCCAGCAGCGGCAGCAGTGTCGTCCAGCCCAGAATTCCCATGGCTATCTCACGGTCACGCGCTGTTTGGCGCTGTTCGAGGTGGACCAGCGCGGGTCACGCACCGTCACCCGGATGGTGTAGGTCCCTCGTCCCTCGTAGGAGAAGCTGGCGCTGGGGCGGTCGCCCTCCTTGTCCGGGTGGCCATCCTCGTCGAAGTCGAACTCGTAGGTCATCGGCCGGCCGGGCCGGGCGCCCTCGCTGGCGTCCACCGTGACCTTCATGCCCTCGACCTTGATCTGCAGGTTCGGCTCGGGAGGCCGGGTGGCGATGTAGAACAGCGCCGCCACCCCCACCGCGAAGGCCGCCAGGTAACGCTGCACGTCTCCGACCTGGAAGGTGCGGGCCAGGCGCGCGCCGATGTCGACGACCAGCGCGGCCCCGCCCACCAGCACCTGGTCGATCAGGATGCGATCGACCAGCTGGAACAGGCCCCGCGACAGCAGCCTGAGCGGGCGGACGATGATCAGGTCGTAGAGCTGGTCCACCCGGAAAGCATTGCGGGCGAACGACACCAGCCAGGGAAAGCTGCTGCCGAAGGTGCGCGCCGGTGCGCGGTAGCCGCCGCCGTAGAACAGGTAGGCCAAACCTATGCCTGCGATGGCCACCAGGCTGGACACCGCCATGATGCCCCACTCGAGCCCGTGGCTGACCTCCATCTCGGCACCCACCGCCGGCTCGATCCAGTGGCCGAGGAAGTTGATGTCGTGGGCGCCGAACAGCGCACCCACCGCCGGTGGCAATCCGATGGCCCCGCCCAGCGCCGCGCCCACCGCCAGCACCACCAGCGGCCCCAGCATCTCGATGGGCGCCTCGTGCACGTGGGCCTGGGTGTGGGCGTCGGCCCGGGACTCACCGGTCCAGACCAGGAAATACAGCCGGGACATGTAGAACGCCGTGCCCAGCGCGGCCACCAGCAGGACGATGCCGACCGCGGGCCCGACCCACTCGAGGCCGGCCGGGTAGATGTGCGTCCCGAAGGCGGAGGCGATGATGGAGTCCTTGGAGAAGAAGCCCGAGAACCCCGTCACCCCGCAGATGGCGAGCCAGCAGATCAGGAACACCAGGTGGGTCCCCGGCATCTTGTTGCGCAGGCCACCCATGATCCGGATGTCGCCCGAGCCCCCCATCGCGTGCATGACCGCGCCGGCCACCAGGAACAGCCCGGCCTTGAAGAAGGCGTGGGTGTAGAGGTGGAAGATGCCCGCCCCGAAGGCGCCGGTGCCGACGCCGGCGAACATGAAGCCCAGCTGGCTGACCGTGGAGTAAGCCAGCACCTTCTTGAAGTCGTTCTGGGCGAACCCGATCAGCGCCGCCACCAGCGCGGTCAGGGCACCGACCACCGCCACGATGGCCAGCACCGCCGGCGCGATCATGTAGAGCGCGCTCATCCGCGCCACCATGTAGACGCCGGCGGTCACCATGGTGGCGGCGTGGATCAGCGCCGAGACCGGGGTGGGACCAGCCATGGCGTCGGGCAGCCAGACGTAGAGCGGGATCTGCGCCGACTTGCCGGTGGCGCCCACGAACAGCAGCAGCGAGGCCCAGAAGGCCACCGGCTGCCCCGCCCAGAAGGCCGCGTGCAGCGGGCCGCCGGAGGTCTTGGCGATGGAGATCAGCTGGGGGATGTCCAGGGTGCCGGCCGCGTAGAACAGCAGGAACATGCCCAGCAGGAAGCCGAAGTCCCCCACCCGGTTGACGATGAAGGCCTTCTTGCCAGCGTCGGCGTTGGCCTTCTCGCCGTACCAGAAGCCGATCAGCAGGTAGCTGCAGAGACCGACGCCTTCCCAGCCGATGAACATCACCGGCAAGGTGTCGCCCAGGACCAGGACCAGCATGGCCCCGCAGAACAGGTTCAGGTAGGCGAAGAAACGGGCGTAGTCGGGATCGTCGGCCATGTAGCCGGTCGAGTAGATGTGAATCAAGGTCCCGATGAAGGTGATGATCAGACACATCACCCCGGACAGGCTGTCCATGCGCAGGGCCAGGTCGACCTTCAGGTCGCCGCTCTGTATCCAGGTCCAGACCACGTCGCGCAGGCCACCGTGCTCGGCGGCGCCGGACAGCTCGCCGAAGAAGGTGGCGATGGTGGCCAGACAGGCCGCGCCGATGGCCAGGGTGGCGACCAGGTGAACCGACTGCCGGCGCATGTGGCGCCCGAACACCATCAGCAGGGCCGCGCCCAGGAAGGGAAGAAGCGGGATGATGCGGAGATTGAACATGGCGTCTGGCATTCCCTCAGCGTCGCATCAGCGACGCTTCGTCCAGGTTCACGGTCTGGCGCGTGCGGTAAAGGCCAACCAGGATGGCCAGACCGACCGCCGCCTCGGACGCCGCCAGGGCGATGACGAAGAAGGCGAACACCTGCCCCTTGAGATCGCCCAGCGATCGCGCGAACGCCAGGAAGGCCAGGTTGGCGGCGTTGAGCATCAGCTCGATCGACATCAACACGATGAGGGCGTTGCGGCGCAGGAGCACGCCCGCCCCCCCGATGAGAAAGAGGATCAGCGACAGGCTTATGTAGATGTGCGTGGGCATGTCAGTGGTGCGCCCCGGCGTGGGAGCCGTGGCCGTGTTCGGGCGATTCTGGCGCCTCGGACTGACCCTCGGCCGGGATCAGCCGCTGCTCGGGGTGGGCCGCCAGCCGGACCGCGCGCAGCCTCTCGGCGACCTCCTCGGCCCGCTCCTCCTGCTGGTGCGATCGCGACACGATCACGCCGCCGACCACCGCGACCAGCAGCAGCAGCGAGATGGCCTCGAACGGGTAGACGAAGTCGCTGAACAGGGCCAGGCCGGTCCGGGCAACGGTGGCGTAGTCTTCGGGCGCCGGGCCACGGGGGCCGTTGAGCACCGGGGTGATCCCGCGGGTGAGATAGACCATGCGCACGGCCATCAGGCTGACCAGGCCGGTGGCCACCACCCCCAGGGCCCGGGTCAAGATCCCGCGCCAGGAGATCAGCTCCACCTCCTCGCGGTTCAGGATCATGACCACGAAGATGAACAGCACCATGATGGCGCCGGCGTAGACCAGCACCTGCAGCACCGCCAGGAAGTGCGACGACAGGGTGGCGTATATCCCGGCCAGCGCGAAGAACGTCGCCACCAGCGACATCACGGCGGTGACCGGATTGCGCCGGGTGATGGTCATCAGCGCGCCGACGACCGTCCCTCCGCCGAGGATCGCGAACACGATGACCTCGGCGAGGCTGGCATTTTCGAGCCCTAGAAAGCTCTGCAAGGCCCCTCCTCGGTTCAGTTGGACATTGGTTCAGGCCGCCTTGCGCAGGCGGGCTTCGAAGTCAGCGCGGAACTTGGTGAGGAAGCCCAGCATCGGCCAGGCCGCCGCCTCCCCCAGCGCACAGATGGTGTTGCCGGCGATGCCGACGGCGATGTTGGCCAGCAGGTCCACGTCCCCGGGCCGCCCGTCGCCGTCCACCAGCCGCTGGCACACCCGGGCCAGCCAGCCGGTGCCTTCCCGGCAGGGGGTGCACTGACCGCAGGACTCGTGCGCGTAGAACTTCATGATCCGCGCGCACAGCGCCACCACGTCGGTGCTCTCGTCGAACACGACGATGCCGCCCGAGCCAGCCATGGTCTTCAGCCGGCGCCCGCCGCCCAGGTCGAACGGCACCCCTGGCCGGACCTCGACGTCCCTGATGCGGGCGTCGGTCATCAGGGCGTCGAACTCGACGGGCACGTCGATCTCGCCGGCGTCGAGCGGCGGCATCGAGCTGCCGCCCGGGATCAGCCCCTTGAGCGGGGCGCTGCCGCTCATCCCCCCGCACACGTCGTAGATCAGCTCGCGGAAGGGGACGCCCATGCGCAGCTCGTAGACACCCGGGCGCTTGACGTGCCCGGAGACGCAGACGATGCGCGTGCCGCCCGACTTGCCCATGCCCAGCTTGGCGAACCACTCGCCGCCCTTGAGCACGATGTCGGGGATGTTCATCAACGTCTCGACGTTGTTGACGATGGTCGCTTCCTGGAACAGGCCCTTGACGGCAGGGAACGGCGGCTTGAGCCGGGGCCAGCCCCGCTTGCCCTCCAGGGAATTCAGGAGGCCGGTCTCCTCGCCGCAGATGTAAGCGCCGGCCCCGCGGTGCAGGGTGATGTCCAGCCGGAACACGCCGCTGGCGGCAAGCTGATCCTTGCCCAGCCACCCAGCCTCGTAGGCCTCGTCGATGGCAGCCTGGAGGATCTGCGCCTCGCGCATCATCTCGCCCCGGATATAGATGTAGGCGTGCTTGCAGCCCAGCGCGTAAGACGCGATCGCCATGCCCTCGATCAGGAGGTGCGGGTCCTGCGCGAGCAGCTCACGGTCCTTGCACGTGCCCGGCTCGGACTCGTCGGCGTTGACCACCAGGTAGACGCGCTTGGCCTCCTTGGGCACGAAGGACCACTTCATGCCGGTGGAAAAGCCCGCGCCTCCACGACCGCGCAGGTTCGACTTCTTCACCTCGTCGATCAGGCTGGCCGGGGTGAAGGTCATTGCGCGGCGGAAACCGTCCCAGCCCCCGCGCTGGAGGTAGGTCACCAGCCGGTGCGAGTTGGTCACACCGAAGTTCTTGGTGACGATCCGGGTGGTCTTGCTGTCCTGGCTGACTTCCTGCGGGCCCATGGCGTCCGGTCTCGGTTTCCCTATCTACGTTGTCTACGTTGCGAGGTCACGATTGGGATTTGGCGCCCGCCTGCGCGGCCAACAGCGGCGCACGCTCGGAGGTGCCCTTCTTCTTCTCGGCGTGGCGCCGGCGGAGCTCGTCGAGGGCCTTGTCCACCTTCTCCGGCGTCAGGTCCAAAAAATATTCGGGGCCGCAGATCATCATCGGGGCGTTCGCACACGCCGCCAGGCACTCCTCCTCCACCAAGGTGAAGGCGCCGTCGGGCGTGGTCTCGCCCGGCTTGATCCCCAGCCGCTTCTGCAGGTGGGCCAGGATGTCGTACGCCCCCCGCAACATGCAGGAAACGTTGGTGCACACCATGAGCTCGTTCGTCCCGTGCGGCTCACGGTGAAACATCGTGTAAAACGTGACGACGCCGAAGACGTGAGCCGGCGGCAGCGCCAGGGTGCTGGCCACCAGTTCGATGGCCTCGTCCGACAGGTAGCCGAACTCGTCCTGGGCGATGTGAAGAACCGGCAGCAGCGCGGCCTGCCTCGTCGGGTAGCGCATGCGCATGCGCTCGATCTGCTGCTTCGCTTGGGCGGAAAACTCCAGTGCCATGGTGCTCGAGCCGCCGGAACCCTAGGGGAAAGCAATGGTGGTGTCAATGTGTGGGGGCCGATCTCCACACCCCATGCGCCCTCAAGGTGAGCCCGCAGAAAGACGAGTCTTCATCTAGGTCTCTTTTTGGGGATTTCGCCGCCGTGGCACTCATCGACCGCTATCTGGAAGGGCTCATCAAACACAAGGGCGAGGCCATCGTGCTGCGCCCCGGCGCCCCGATCGAGCTGGTGATTGGGGGCGTGCCCCGCCCCGCCACCAGCAAGGCCGTGACCGAGGAGCAGATCTCGGGGCTGCTGACCGAGGCCCTGGGCGCGGCCTACGCACCCGGGGTGTCGGGCAAGCGCAGCTACCCCTACCAGTGTCCGGTCGGGCTGGCGAACCTGCAGGTGGACGACGGGCCGATGGGGCTGCAGGTGCGCATCGTGCTCGCCGGCGGGGGGGGACCAGCCACCATCTCGCTCGGCGGTCCCGCTCCGGCCGCCGACGGCGTGGTCGCCGCCGCCGCACCCAGCTTCGTCACCCCGCCCCCGCTGACCTCCTTCAACACGCCACCGCCGGTGGCCACCACCGGCACCGGCCGGTCCGCGGTCGCCGCTGGTCCCGGCACCACCGCCGGTCCCGCGCCCCGGTCGGGCGGGCTGCACATCGACGATCTCTTCAACCAGATGCTGGAGATGAAGGCGTCGGACATGCACCTCAAATCCGGTCGGGTGCCGGTGGTGCGGCTCGATGGCGCCATCACGCAGATGCCCAACCGCCCGGTCCTCTCCTCCGAGGAACTGATGAAGATGTTCGAGGGCATCATGCCCGAGCGCTACCAGGAGGAGTTCCGGCAGACCAACGACACCGACTTCGCCTACGCCCTGCCGGGCAAGGCCCGCATGCGCTGCAACGTGTTCCGGGACATCGCCGGCGTGGGCGCGGTGTTCCGCCAGATCCCCTCCAAGGTGCTGACCGTCCAGGACCTCAACCTGCCCCAGGCGTGCCTGGATTTCTGCCAGTTCGACAAGGGGCTGGTGGTCGTCACCGGCCCCACCGGCAGCGGCAAGTCGACCACCCTGGCGGCGATGATCGACTGGATCAACGCCAACCGCGACGACCACATCATCACCATCGAGGACCCGGTCGAGTTCGTCCACAAGGACAAGAAGTGCCTGATCAACCAGCGCGAGATCGGGACCCACACCAAGGGGTTCAAGTCGGCGCTGCGCGCGGCCCTGCGCGAGGATCCAGACATCGTGCTGGTGGGCGAGATGCGCGATCTCGAGACGGTGGCCATCGCCATCGAGACCGCCGAGACCGGCCACCTGGTGTTCGGGACCCTGCACACCAACACCGCTCCGTCGACGGTGGACCGTCTGATCGACCAGTTCCCCACCGACCGCCAGGCCCAGGTGCGGGTGATGCTGTCCGAATCGCTCAAGGGCGTGGTGGCGCAGACCCTGCTGAAGAAGAAGGGCGGCGGCCGGGTGGCGGCTCTGGAGATCCTGGTCGTCACCCCGGCGGTGGCCAACCTGATCCGCGAGGGCAAGACCTTCCAGATCGCCTCCATCATGCAGACCGGCAAGTCGCTGGGGATGCAGACTCTGAACGACACCCTGCTGGAGCTGGTCAAGAACGGCGTGGTCGAGCCCGACGAGGCTTACGCCCGTGCCCCGCACAAGAAGGAGTTCGCGGCTTACCTGAATCGGCTGGGCCTGCAGGGCATGTGGACCAGCGAGAAGTGACCCCCACCCGACCGCGGTCCGACATCGCGGCGCGCAGCTTCAAGGGGGACCTGGTTCAGCCGATTGATCTCTTCGGGCATGCGGACTCGGATCCTGCTGGTCGACGACGAGCCGGCCACCCTGGCCGCGCTCCAGCGCTGCGCCCGTGACAGCGGCCGCGACCTGATCTGCGAGCCCGACTGGGAGCGGGCCATCAAGCAGATCGAGCACGACGACCTCGATCTGTGCGTGACGGATCTACATCTGCCCAAGAAGAACGGCTTCGCGGTGCTGGAAGCCGCCCGCCACCGTCGACCGCCCATCCCCGCCATCGTGCTGACCGGCCAGGGAACGGTGCGTGACGCCATCACCGCCCTGCGGCTGGGCGCCTCCGACTTCCTGTCCAAACCTTTCCACGCCAGCGCCCTGGAGGAGAGCCTGGCCCGCGTGCTGGAGGAGCGGGGCAGCGGCGGCCGCACCCAGCGGGCGCCCCGGGCCGCGCTGATCGGCGACCACCCGGCCATGCGGCTGGTGCTCGAGCGCATCGATCAGGTGGCGGACACCGACGCCAACGTCCTCATCCGCGGCGAGACCGGCACCGGCAAGGAGGTGGTGGCCCGCCTGATCCACGCCTCCAGCTCGCGGCGGGGTGCGCCCTTCGTGGCGATGAACATGGCCGCCATCCCCGAGAACCTGGCCGAGTCCGAGCTGTTCGGGCACGTGCGCGGCGCCTTCACCGGGGCCGAGCGCACCCGCACCGGTAAATTCCGCGCCGCCGACCACGGCTCCCTCTTCCTCGACGAGATCGGCGACATGCCCAAGGGCCTGCAGGCCAAGCTGCTGCGGGCGCTGCAGGAGCGGTCGGTGCAGCCGGTGGGCGGTGGCGAGAGCGTGCCCATCGACGTGCGGGTCATCGCCGCCACCCACCGCAACCTCGAGCAGCTGGTGAAGGACGGCCTGTTCCGCGAGGACCTGTTCTACCGGCTGGACGTCATCCCCATCGAGCTGCCCCGCCTGTCCGAGCGGCGCGAGGACATCGCCCTTCTGACCGAGCACTTCCGCAAGGAGTTCAACGCCCGCGATGGACGGGCGGTGCCGGGGTTTTCGCCCGAGGTGCTGGCGCGCCTGCAGAACCACGACTGGCCCGGCAACGTCCGCCAGCTGGAGAACGCCATCGAGCGGCTGGTCCTGCTGGCCGGCAACCGCACCGTCTCGCTCGACGATCTTCCGCCCAACCTGCGCGGCGACGTGGTGGACATCAGCGCCGGACGGCTGGATCTGCCGCCCTCGGGAGTCGACCTGCGCATGTTGCTGTCGCAGCTCGAGGATCGCTTCATCAAGCAGGCCTTGCAGCGCACGGGCGGCAACAAGAATCGTGCGGCGGAGTTGCTGGGCATGAACCGTACGACATTGGTGGAGAAGCTGCGACGGCGCAATGTCGCGTGAAGCTCGCCGCCGTTTCTTCCGTCGCTGAGCGGGTGTCACGGCGGAGGCGGCGACGGAAAAACATCGTCACCGCCCTGACGCCGTCAAGAGCCCAAGATCGTCATCCCTCTGACGCTCTTGGGCCCTCCCACAGTTCCCACACCTTTGGGATCGCGAGCTTTTCATCGAGGGTGTGCTGGCACGAACTCTGCTCGTCTGCGCCTCCATGCCGACGAAAGCCACCGCGCCTAAGCGTAAGCGTCCGAAGCGGGCACCGAAGCTGTCTCGGAAGGCGCTGGCGGATCGTCGTCGGGAGTACGCGGCCAAGTTCTTTCCCTACATCGAGAAGGTGGCCCGTCGGCTCGCGCGTCGTCTGCCCGCCCACGTCGAGATCGACGACCTGATCTCGTCGGGCGTGATCGGTCTGATGGAAGCGGCTGAACGCTACGATCCCAAGCGCGTCGATCGCTTCGAGGCCTTCGCCGAATACCGCATCCGCGGCGCCATGCTCGACGACCTGCGCGCGCGCGACACGCTCTCGCGTGATATGCGACGACTATCGAACGAGCTGCGCGAGGCCACCCGCCGGCTGGAGTCGCAGCTGGGCCGCTCGCCCGATCAGGAAGAGCTGGCCGAGACTTTGGGCGTGGCGGTGGACGAGCTCTACGCGCGTCAGCAGAAGCTGTCCGGCTCGTCGGTGGTCGGCATCGACGACGCGGGCCCCGATTTCCTCGAGCGCACCAGCGACGAGAGCTCGCCCGATCCCTTCGAGGTGACCGCGCACCGCGAGACCCTGGCGCGCCTGGTGGACGGGATCGACGACCTGCCCGAGAAGATGCAGCAGGTGCTGTCCCTGTATTACTGCGAGAACCTCAACCTCAAGGAGATCGGCGAGGTTCTGGGCGTCACCGAGTCGCGGGTCTGCCAGATCCACGGGGAAGCCACGCGTCGGCTGCGCGAGTCCCTGAGCGAGCTGGAAGAGACCGTCGCGGCCTGAGAAGGCCCCCTCCGGCCCGGCAACTGCCGGGAATCACTGGAACTTTCCCCACCGCAAGTTTTTTCTGGTGGGGGCTCTAAAGACCTTGGGAGTTCCGGTCGATGAAGTGGGTATGACGTTCACAGGTCGGCCCACCTCGCGAAAGCTCTCCGGCAAGCGCGCGCCCATTGCGGCTTCGCGTAGCCCCGAGCAGATCGCGCGAGCGGCGCGCGTGGTTGAGTTGAGGCGGTTGGTGGCTGCGGGTCGGTATCGTGTCGAGCCGTACAAGCTGGCGGCGCGCATCCTGGCGCGCGCTCTGGCGACGGCGACGGAGTAGGCGCCCTGCTCTGCTAACGGACCGCGGTCAGCAGCAACGCACGTTCGGCAGCGCCCAGCGCCGGCAACCAGACCAGCGCCGCGATCTCCGGCAGCGCGTCTCCCACAACGAACCCCACCGCCGCCCCCTCCCGATCGGTCACCACGATGCGTCCGCCCTCACGACGGGCGCGCAGCACCACCAGGCCCCCGGCATCATGCACCAGCGTCTCTGCAGCATCGATGCGTGTGCGGGCGATCGGGATCCCGGCGCCGTCGCCCAGTCGAAAGCCGGTGGGCTCCCGGCTGAGCCGCAGCGATTTCCCGTCCGGGCGGCGCAGCTCCAGCGACCCCGCCGCCACCCCCGCTGACTCCAGCACGGTGCCGGCGCCGTCCTGAGCGCGCCGCCCCCCCGGCTGGCGCAGGATGCGACCCGTTCCCTCGCGGGCATCGAGCCAGCGGAAGCCGTCGTCCGCGGTCGGGTACAGCGACTGGCGGGGCTGGCCGCGAACGTCGCGCAGCTCGATCCGCGCAGGGGTGGCGACGTCGTCGCCAGAGACGTGGTTGCAGGCCGGCGCCAGCGCCGCGACCACGACGAACAGTCGCCCCGCGATCATTCCTCGGCTTCGGCCAGCTCGACCCGGTTGCGACCATTGGCCTTGGCCCGGTACATGGCCGAGTCGGACAGGCGGAGAAACACGTTCCCCCGCCGGCGCTGGTTGCCACCGGGGGCCAGGTGGTCGCGGTACGAGGCGACGCCGATGGAGGCGCGCACGCCCGGCAACATCTGCGCGGGCTGGCCGGGCTCGGACTCCATGTCGAACAGGGTGGCCTCGGCGATCACCCGGCGCAGGTGCTCTGCCGTCTGCACCGCGCGCTGCAGGCCGGTGTTGGGCAGGATGGCGGCGAACTCGTCGCCGCCGTAGCGGGCCAGCACCGTCGCCGGCGGCGCATTTTCGGTCAGCAGGCGGGCCACCTCACGCAGGGTCCAGCTGCCGGCCATGTGGCCGAACCGGTCGTTGACCAGCTTGAAGTTGTCGAGGTCGATGAACAACATCGACAGCTCGGTGCCCTCGCGGTCGGCCCGCGCGATCTCGTCCTGCAGGCGGAGGTGGAAGTAGCGGCTGTTGAACAGGCCGGTCAGGTGATCCAGCCGGGCCAGCGCCCGCGCCCGGATGGCGTCGAGCGCGTTCTGGATGGACGAGGACATGTAGGCGGCGAAGATCTGGAGCAGCTCGCTCTCGCGCGGGGTGTAGGCGCCACCCGGGTGGCGGTTGGTCAGCAGCAACACGCCGCAGATCGATTCGCCCACGATGACCGGCACGCCGATGATCGACTCGACCGGCGGCCCGGTGGTGCGGGCGGGGACGGTGGCCAGCAGCGGGTCCTCGGGAGTCAGCCGATCGGTGTGCATGGCCCGGCCGGCCCGGTAGACCTCCCCCACGAACCCCCGTTCGGTCGGCACCCGCTTGCTGAGCAGCTGGCTCGAGTTGGGCCCGTAGACGGCGATGAAGGTCAGCCGCGGCGTGCGCACGCCCGCCAGCTTGGCCCGGGGGTCGTCGAGCAGGATGCCGCCCGACTCGGACGGGACGAAGTCGTTGGCCCGTTCGAGGATCTCTCGCAGGGCGGCATCGAGGCGGACGTCCCAGCGCTCGGCGTCCTGGTCACGTCGCACGCGCACGAAGAAGCGGGCGATCTCCTCGGCCGAGCTGGTCATGATCGGGCCCGGCGTCATCGTGATGATGGACGTGGGGGTATCCGGCGAAATCCCCACCGGGATCACCTCGGGTGCCGGGCCACGCTCGCCGGCCGAGCCGTCGTCGTCGTCGGTCTCCATCCCACGCGCGGGAAAGCCGTGCTGCGCCGAATCTCGCAAGGCCGCGGCCATCAGCGTAACCGTTTTGGCAGTCCGTTACCAGCCGTCGACCAGTCGGAGGGGCCCGTCAGACGATGTCCGCCGCCTCGGGGTCGAAGGTGGTGCGGTAAGCGGCGCGCAGGCGAACGCGCCGCTCGAGATCTCGCACCACGATATCGCCCACCTCGATTCCGTAGATCTCGGACAGGGAGCGCAGCCCGCTGGGCGTGAACACGTTGAGTCCAAGTATTTTGTCCGCCACCAGATCGACGGAGACGAAGTACAGGCCGTCGGTCAGCAGCTTGGGCCGGAGGATCTCACACAGGCGCGCCTCCACCGGCCCGAACTCACAGGGCTTGCGCCGGCCCTTCCCGCCGGGCGTCTCCAGCGTGTCGTTCAGCTCCCCGCGCAGCAGCGGCACCCGGCGGTATATGGCGACATCGTTGCCCATGCGGATCGGCTCGCCGCCCAGGAGCAAGATCCGTTTTTCGCCCAGCTCGGCCTCGGGCGGGTACTCCTGCGCGACCGCGTAGCCCTCCTTGGTCAGCGCGGTGATCATCTGGTTGACGTTCGCCTTCTGGCGACGGCGGACGTAGAAGACTTTCTCGCCTCCCGATGGCGACAGGGCCCGCAGCACCGCCGGGCTGTCCAGGGTCCGCAGGAAGTCGCGCAGCCGCGCCCGCGAGCGCGACACCAGCGCCCGCACCCGCACCTCGGCCGGCAGATCGGCCAGGTACATCCCGCTGCCGGCCCGGCGCACCCCCTCGGGGTCGTTGATCACCAGGGTGCCGCCCAGGCGCAGGCGCCAGCACAGATCGATCACCGGCGAGCCGGCGTGGGCCACGCTCTCGGTGAGCGGGTTGTAGCGCAGGAAAACGACGTCGAAGCGCGCCAGCGCCTCCTCTTCCCGCACCGCCTCCGACGAACGCAGCGCCTCGAGGTAATCCGCCGGCCGGGCGTAGTCGCCGGCCCGGGCTCGGGTGGTGGTGCCCAGGATGCTGTTGTCGTTCAGGTACGACAGGTCGTCGGCGGAGACGAAGTGCACGTCGTGGCCGCGCCGGTGCGCCGCCCAGGCCAGGTGCACGCTGCCGAAGCGAGGCTTCAGCGCCTTGACGTCACCGACCAGAACGCAGATGTGCATGGCGATGCCTGAAAGCTAGGTCGGTCGGGTGCGGGCGGCGCGGTGGCGCCGGAGGATCTGCTCCAGCTCCAGCAGCGGCAGCGCGGGCGCGAAGTGATCGGACTGTCCGCGCATCCCCTCGGACATGCAGAGCGCGTTGACGATCGCCTCCTCGGTGCACTCGACGACGGCTTCGTAAAGCGGGTCGCACGCCTCGTCGAGCAATACTTCAATCTTCGCGGTCATCTTGGAGGTCTCGCGC
>JBKPRZ010000799.1:0-7820 GCA_046734815.1 Myxococcota bacterium
CACCTTGCTGCGGCTGAAGAGTCAGGCGGCCGCGGCACAGCCCGCACCGACGGCACCCGCGCCCGCGCCGCCACCGCCCGCGCCGGCGGTGGACAGCACGCGCCTCGAGTCGGCGCTGGCCGAGGCGGCGCACCTGCGCGAGGCGCTGGACCGCACCGAGGAACAGCTGTGGGAGGCCAAGGGCGAGATGTTGCTCGATCGCGAGCGGCTGACCGCGCTGGAGGACCTGCTGACGAAGAAGGGCGCGGTCGAGGACAAGCTGGTCGCGCTGGAGAAGCAGCTTTCGCAGAACAGCGCCGCGGCCCTGGCGGCCGGCGAGCCCACCGTGACCGAAGCGGCCCATCGATCGATCCTCGACGCCGTGCTGGCCGAGCTGGCCGAGATGGAGTCGGGCGTGCGCGCCGAGATCGGCAAGCTGGAAGCGATCGAACGTTTTCTCGAGACGTGGCGGGCGGACCTCGCGCCCGGCGAGCGGTCGCTGGAGACGCCGCTTCCGCGCGCGGATTGATCGCCGCGATCAGCGCGTTTTCACCGACGGAGACAGGCGATCGCGAAGGCCGATCGCCGTGAGGTCGCTGACACAAAAACAGCGTCGGTCAACTGTATGAACGCGTTTCGATCCCAGCTTCGCGCGCTGCTCCCGACAGCGTGAAACCCGGCTGTTAATTGCCGTGCCTGGAACCCGGTTGCTGCTACATTACGTGGGCTCATGTCCGGGTCAGAAGACCTCGTGCTTTTCGCGCATCTGCTGCGCAAACCAGACAAGCAGCTGGATCTGGAAAGGGCAGCGCTGCTGATCGCCGAGGCGGAATACCGGGGCCTCGATGTCGCGCGCTACGTGGCTCAGCTGGACGAACTGGGCGCCCAGGCGCGCCTGCGCCTGGTGAAAAGTGGGTTGCGCCCCGGGAAAGCGCCGGTGTCGCTGGCGCTCACCACCATATTGAATCTTCTTTACCGGGACCTCGGCTTCTGCGGCAACGTCAGCGAGTATTATGATCCGCGCAACAGCTTCCTCAATGACGTCCTGGAGCGACGGACCGGGATCCCGATCAGCCTGGCGATCGTCCTGATGGCGGTCGGCCGGCGCGCGGGCTTGAGGCTGGAGGGCGTGTCCTTCCCCTGTCATTTCCTGGTGCGGGCGGTGGGCGAAAACGGCGCCCCCATCTTCGTGGATCCCTTCGATGGCCGGGTGTTGCCCCGCGAGGAGATCCAGGCCGCCTGGGAGGAGATCAGCGACGAGCCCTGCGCGGTCGACGACCAGGTGCTGGCGCCCGCGTCCAGCCGGCAGATCATCGCCCGCCTGCTGAACAACCTCCGCATCATCTACGAGGTTCGCGGCGACGGACGCCGCCTGTGCCAGGTGCTCGCGCGGCTGGCCATCGTGCTTCCCTCCGAGGAGGCGGAGCGCCGCCTGGAAGGCGCCCGCATCCACCCGCCCTCGCCCCGGATCAGCATCAACTGATCGTCTGATCGTACGCTCGCGGCGGTTGTAGGTCGGATCCCCGACGGCGATCGGGGACTTCGCGTTAGGCTGGGAGGCGCATGCGCCTTCCCCTCGTGCTCCTCATCACCGCCCTCGGCGCGGGATCGGCAGCCTGGGCCGCTCCACCGGACCCCCCCGAGACCGGCCCGGCCATGCCGCCGGTGGCGGACCAGTTCGGTGTCCCGTTCCGCTACTGGGTGGCCGCGGTGCAGGTGCGCGGCAACCGGCGGACCGACGCCGGCCTGATCCTGCGCGAGCTGGGCATCGGCCCGGGGGACGTGATCACGCCCGACGACCCGCGGGTGCGCGCCGCCGAGCTGCGGCTGCTGTCGCTGGGGTTCTTCCTGCGGGTGGGGCTGCGGGTGCTGCCGGTGCCGGGCCGGCGGGGGGCGGTGATCCTGGTGGTCGACACCCAGGAGCGCGGGACCGCCATCCTCAACGCGCTCTACCTGGGGATCAGCGAGGCCACCCTGGCCTGGGGCGGGCTGGACGTCTCCGAGACCAACTTCGCCGGCCGCGGGATCGCCATCGGCGCCGGCTTCGTCGCCTCCACCACCCCCGCCGTGCCGGAGGCGCGGGCGGGGCGCTCGGTGTCTGTGCGGGTGGCGGGGCCGCCCCGGCGCGAGGGCCTGCTGCTGTCGGGCAACTTTCTGTTTTCCCACGGCAGCGAGTTCTTCCAGGCCTTCGGGCGCGAGGCCGAGGTGGACCCCTACAAGTGGCGCGCGCTCGACATCCGGCGGGTGGGCGGCTCGCTGGCGGTGGGTGGCGACATCTCCCGCAACACCCGCTTTTCCACGGAGGGCCACTTCGAGAGCGTCTTCGCCGGCCTGCCCAGCATCCGCACGCGCGATCTGGGTGGAGGCATCACCGCGCCCATCGACTTCGGCATCCACGACGGCAGCAGCCGGGTGGCCTCGGTGACGGCGCTGCTGGACTACGACACCCGGTCCGACCCGGTGTTGCCCTCGCGCGGGCGGCGGCTGTCGATGTCGGTCGAGGCCTCGTTGCCGGTGCTGGGCTCGAGCTACGCCTACGCCAAGGGGATCGCCCAGGGCTCGTTCTATTTTTCCACCTGGCGCGACCACGTGGTCGGGCTGCACGCCTTCGCCGGGGCGATCTTCGGCGACGCGCCCTACTTCAACCAGTTCTTCATCGGCGACCTGAACTTCTTGCTGCCCGCGCGCGCACTGGGGCTGAACTTCGCCACCCAGCCCTCGCGGGATTTTCTCAATAACGCCATCGCCGACAAGCGCTACGAGCCGTTCGCCGCGCGGGCGCTGGTGGAATACGCGGTGCCGCTGTGGCGGCGGGGCGGCATCATCTACCGCGGTGACGCCTTCGCCGCCTTCGGCGCCTTCACCCTGGCCGGCCTGGAGGACCTGCGCGCGCGCGACGTCCCCGCGCGAGAGGCCTTCCCGCTGGACCTGACCGCCGACCTGGGCATCAAGCTCGACACCCACATCGGCATCTTCACCGTGTCGATCGCCAACGGCCTGGGGCGGATCCCGTTCTGATGGCCCACGTTTCCCGTCCCCTCGCGATCGGGCGCCGCCGCCTGCTGGCCGGGCTGCTGTCGCTCGTCCTGGCCACGCGCGCGTCGGGGGCGGCGGCCGACGAGCGCCCGGCCCGGCTGGTGGGTCTGCACCGCCGCGACGCCTGGCTGGGCTGCAGCGTGGGCCTGCAGGACCTGTTCTGGCCCGCCGACAGCGAGAAGCTGCGCTCGGGCTTCGTCAGCACGGTGGTGATCCGGGTCGAGCTGTACCGCGACGGCGACCGGCGGCCGCTGGCCATCGCCGACCGCCGCAGCGACATCCTGTACGACCTGTGGGACGAACGTTTCAAGGTGCGGGTGGTCGACCGCGACGGGCTGCGCGAGCACACCGCCGCCACCACCCAGGAGGCGATCTTGCTGGCCTCGGTGCTGTACCGGTTCGCCGTCACCGAGCTGGGGCGGCTGAGCCCCGGGGTCACCTACCGGCTGCGCTTCCGGGCCGACCTCAACCCGCTGAGAGAGGACCTGGTGCAGGAGGTGCGGCGCTGGCTGGTGCGGGCGCCGGGGCAGGGGCGGGCCGGCTCGAGCGACAGCGTGTTCGGGTCGGTGGTCAGCGTGTTCGTAAACCCGAACGTGGAAGAGAGCGACCGGCAGATCACCTTCTGGTCGCAGCCGTTTTCCGGAGGCCCGCCATGAGAATGCCCGGTCGGTTCGAGTGGAAGATCCTGGGGATGATCCTGGCGCTGGCGGCGGTGTCGGCCGCCACTGCCGGGTACGCCGCCCGCTTCATCCTGCGCGGGGCGGTGTCCTTCGCCCAGCACGAGCGGCTGACGGCAGAATCGGGCACGGTGGCGGCGGAGGCCTTCCGCAGCTACTTCGCCGAACGCAAGGAGGAGTTTCGCCGGCGCACCGAACGCCTGGCCGCCACCGCGCCCGGCAAGATGACCGACCTGGCGGGGGTGGAGGACCTGCTGCGGGCGCGGCTGCTGCAGGACGGGAAGGTGATCGACGAGTGGGCGGCGCCCGAGTCGTCGCGGGCGCGCACCCGCGAGGCGCCGGTGGCCACCGCGTCGCTGCCCGGGCCGCCGCCCACCCGGGTGCTGGAGCTGACCTTCGGCATCCCGGTCGAGATGTACGACCGCTTCGTCGAGCTGACCAACGCGCTGGACCTCGAGCACCAGAAGGAGCACGTGTACGACGCCGTCGTGTCCCGCTACATGCGCGAGTACCTGATGTTCGTGGTGGGGTTGCTGGCGGTGGTGCCGATGGTGGGGCTGTTCTTCGCCCGCCGCGCGACCGAGCGGGTGGCCCGCCTGCGCGACGCCGCCCGCAAGGTGGGCGAGGGGGACCTGTCGGTGCGGCTGCGGCCGGCCGGGCGCGACGAGCTGGACGAGCTGGCCCGGTCGTTCGACGGCATGGTCGAGGAGCTGGAGGAGGCGCGCTCGCGCCTGGCCTATCTGCAGAAGGTGTCGGCCTGGCAGGAGGTGGCGCGGCGGCTGGCCCACGAGATCAAGAACCCGCTGACCCCCATCCAGCTGGCGGTGCAGGAGCTGGCCATGAAATACAGGGGCGACGACCCGGCCTACCGCCGCCTGCTGGAGACGGCGGTGGAGATCCTGCGCGACGAGATCACGGCCCTGCGCCGGCTGGTGGAGGACTTCTCCGCCTTTGCCAAGCTGCCCAAGGTCGAGCCGGAGCCGCTGGACCTGGGCGCGCTGCTGACCGAGTTCCCGCGCCTGCACCCCGAATGGCAGCCGTACCTGGAGGTGGTGCCGCCGCCGGCGCCCGTGACCGCGCCCTGCGACCGCGTGCTGTTCGGGCGCGTGCTGGCCAACCTGGTCGAGAACGCGGTGCAGGCGGCCGAGGCGGCGGGCACGCGCCCGCAGGTGCGCATGGCGGTGGAGGCGCGGCCGGCGCGCCATCGCGCCGTGCTGCTGGTGGATGACAACGGTCCCGGAGTGCCCGCCGCCGACACGCAGCGGATCTTCGATCCCTACATCACCACCAAGCCGCAGGGCACCGGGCTGGGGCTGGCCATCGTGCGCAAGATCGTGATCGACCACGGCGGCGACATCTCGGTGGCTCCAGGGCCCTCGCCGCTGGGCGGGGCGCGTCTGGTGGTGGAGATCCCGGCGTCGGAGATCGAAGGGAACGGCCGCGTGTAGCGTTCGCGATGTGGGGGCCAACATCCCATACCCGAGGACGAGGACGAGGACGAGGACGAGGACGAGGACGGGGACGGGGACGGGTAGGTGCGCCTATTACGTGAACGGAGTGTTAGCTCGCCGCGGGGCGATTTTGGGCTGGTGGTCGCCGCGGTATCGCGTTCAACTGCCACGCATGCGCACCGGTCTCGCCCTGCTGTTGACCTTCGCCCTGGTCGCGCCCGCGGCGGCCGCTCCCACCCGCATGCCTGCCCAGGTGCGGGCCGAGTTCCGCAAGCTGCTCGATCGGCCCCGGGTGCCGCTGGACCCGAAGGCGACCGCCGCGCCGAAGACCGAGAACGGCGTGGTGGTCGAGACGTTGCAGATCGCCTCCGAGAAGAAGCGCGACGGGAGCATCGAGCGCGTGCCGGTGCTGATCGTGCGCCCGGCGGGGCCGCCGGCGCGCCGGCCGGCGGTGCTGGTGCTGCACGGGACCGGCGGCAACAAGGAAGGCCAGCGCGCCTGGCTGGACCGGCTGGCGGCCCGGGGCTTCTTCGCCCTGGCCATCGACGCCCGCTACCACGGCGAGCGGGCCGGCGGCGCCAAGGGATCGGCAGCCTACGTCGCCGCCGCCACCACCGCCTGGCGGGCCAAGGCGGCCGAGCAGGAGCACCCCTTCTATTACGACACCGTCTGGGACATCTGGCGCACCATCGATTATCTGGAGACGCGGCCGGAGGTGGACCGGGGGCGCATCGGGGTGATCGGCTTTTCCATGGGGGGCATCGAGACCTGGATGGCGGGTGCGGCCGACGAGCGGGTGCGGGTGGCGGCGCCGGCCATCGGGGTGCAGAGCTTTCGGTACACCCTGGAGCACGACCTGTGGCAGAGCCGCGCGAGCACCATCCAGGCGGCCCACGACGCCGCCGCGAAGGACCTGGGCGAAAGCGCGGTCAACCAGAAGGTTTGCCGGGCGCTGTGGACCAAGCTGATGCCGGGCATCCTGGATCGCTTCGACGGCCCCGACATGTTGCCGCTGTTCTCGCCGCGGCCGCTGCTGGTGAGCAACGGCGAGGTGGATCCCCGCAACCCGTTGCCCGGCGCCAAGCTGGCCTTCGACGCCGCCGAGGCCGCCTACAAGACCGCCGGCGCCAGCGACAAGCTGAAGATCCTGGTGGCCCCCGGCGTCGGCCACAAGGTGACCGACGAGCACAAGGAAGCCATCTTCGACTGGCTGGTCCGCTGGCTGTCACCGCCGGCGGGGGCGGCGACGACGACGACGAAAGTCAGTAAAAGTTGAAGCCGAGCAGGAGCGCCGTGTTGCTGGTGACACCCGCGGACTGGTACCTCGAGATGGCGAAGCGCAGCTGCAGATCGAGGGCGAAGCCGGCGGTGGTCTGCACCACCTCGGCGCCCAGGCCCAGGAGGCCGGCCAGCGCGCTTTCGGTCTCGTCGGTGGTGTTGCCGAACTGATCGCTCCGGCTCAGGCGGCCCAGGCCCAGACCGGCCTTGGCCCACAGGAAGCGGGCGAAGAAGAACTGGGCCACGCCGCCGATGATGGCGTGGCTCTCGTTGAACTCGTCGATCGCGTAGGTGACCATCGAGTAGTCGAACATCAGCGCCAGCTGCTGGTTCAGCGAGGCGCCGAGGTTGAAGGTGAGCGCCAGCCCATTGTGCGCGCCGTTCTCGAACCGCACGCCGCCGCCGCCGATGCCCACGCCGATGGCGAACCCCTCGCGCCGCAGCCGCGCCTCGGGCTCGGGCGGCAGTGAATACGTCGGCCCGGTCGGGTATTGCCCGTAGCCCCCGGGCGGATAGCCGGGCTGCGGCTGCGGCTGCGGATAGGGCTGGGGCTGCTGTGGCTGCGGGTAGGGTTGCGGCTGGGGCTGAGGCTGAGGCTGGGGATAGGGCTGCGGCTGCGGATACGGCTGAGGCTGGGGATAGGGCTGCGGCTGGGGGTATGGCTGCAGGGTCGGATAGCCCGGCTGCGGCGCGGGCGGCGTTTGCGTCGGCGGATAGCCCGGCTGCGGCGCGGGTGCCGGCGTCTGGGCGAACGAGCGATCGGCGCCCAGCAGCAAGGCCAGGGCGGCGACCGCGTCTATTACGCGCATGGCCTGACTATGAAGATGTTCCCACTCGTGCGCAAACCCGCCGGCCCTGAGCCGGCGAAAAACGTATGGGCCGACGCACACGCGTGCCGACGCGGGTCGATCTGTGGGAGAGTGTGGCCTCGACCCACAGCCCCGGGGTCAAAGGTCCAGGTATGGGTTCGTCGCGGCTTCTGTTCTTCCTGCTGGGGCTCCTCGCGCTCGCCCCGCTGCCGCTCTCTCGTGCGTCCGCCGCCGAGACGGTCAAGCCGCGCTTCCTGATCCTGATCGACACCTCGGGCTCGATGTCGCAGAACGCGGGCACCGTCCCCACACACGGCGATGGCTCGCGCGAGCACCCCGGCTGCGACCTCGACGGCAACGGCAAGTTCGACGACAGCAAGATGGCGCAGGCCAAGGCCGCGCTGCGCGAGACCCTGGTGGCCTTCGGCGGCGTCGAGTTCTCGCTGGCGCGCTACCACCAGAGCGAGCTGGGCCAGCCCTGCACCGGCAGCGCCCAGTGCAACCAGATGGGGCTGGGCGCGAACGTCTGCGTGCAGGGGAGCTGCGGGTTCTCGATCGGCAACAACTCGCCCGACTACGACGAGTGCCGC
>JBKPRZ010000800.1:0-7866 GCA_046734815.1 Myxococcota bacterium
CCTTCCTGCAGGGCGACCTGCTCGCCCCGCTGGCCGACCAGCCGCCGTTCGATCTGATCGTCGCCAACCTGCCCTACGTGCCCAGCGGCGACATCCCGGGGCTGGCCCCGGAGGTGCGCTGCGAGCCGCTGCTGGCCCTCGACGGCGGCGACGACGGCCTGGCGCTGCTGCGCCGCCTGGTGGCGGACGCGCCGGCGCGGCTGGCGCCGGGGGGCGCGCTGGTGCTGGAGGTGGGCTCCGGCCAGGCCGACGCGGTCGCCGATCTGACGCGCGCGGCGGGCCTGCGCGATCAGCAGCAGCGCCGCGATCTGGCCGGCACGTTCCGGGTGGTGGTGGCGCGCCGGGCGCCGGAGGCGTCGTGACCCGCGCCGCCGCCCTGCTGGCGCTGCTGGCCCTGGCCAGCGGCTGCCTGAGCGTCACCCAGCGCCGCGAGGACGTGCTGATACGCCAGGCCCGCATCTTCAACGACGACTGGCGCTGGGCCCGCTGGGACGCCATGGCCTCGTCGATGTCCAAGGAGGACGCCGCCGCCTTCCGCCAGCGGGTCGACGCGCTGAACGACGAGCTGGTGCTGGCGGACTTCGAGGTCACCTCGGTCACCTTCGCCTCCGGATCGGACAGCGCCACCGTGGTCTCGCAGTTCGAGTGGTACCTCAAGCGCGACCCGCGCGTGCGCGCCACCACCGTCGAGCAGCGCTGGGAGCACCGCAACGGCGACTGGAAGGTGGTCTCCATCCGCCGCACGCGCGGCGACCGCTTCGGCCTGGTCACCGAGCCGATGGCCACGCCCGCCGCCGCCAGCACCGTCCCCGTCGCCGGCAAGTGATCCCCCGACGGGGGGTTTGATATCGTGCGCGCATCCACGAAACGGAGGCGAGATGCGCGCATTCATCGCGGGGCTTGTCGTTTTCGCCGGGGCCGCGCCGGCGCGCGCCCAGGCCCCTTCGGCGGCGGAGCTGCGGGCCGGCAAGGGGTTCATGGCCACGGCGGTCCACTCCGAAGCCGAGGACGCCCGGCTGCTGGCCCAGTTCGCGGGGCTGCGGGTGGCCGACGTGACCGACGGGATGGACGCGGTCGGCCTGCAGAACGTCGGCCTGATGGACCCCGAGGTGCATCCGGTCTGGAAAGACAGCAAGACCTTCCGGCACCGCTTCGTCGGCATCGCCGTCACCGCCCGCTACGTCCCCTCCCAGCGCCCCATCGCCGGCAAGCGCCCCACCAAGGACTACGACGCCTGGGCCGGCGACTGGTACGACAAGCTGTCGTCCGAGGCCTTCGCGGCCGTCCTGCGCAAGGGCAGCGCGCTGGTCATCGACGACGCCGAACGCGCTGACGTGGGCTCGATTGGCTCTTACAACATCCTCGAGTGGAAGCTCAAGGGCCTGGTCGGCGTGGTCACCGACGCCACCGCCCGCGACCTCGACGAGATCGAGACCGAACGCGTCCCCCTGTATTTCCGCCGCCCCGGGCGCGGGATCCGCCCCGGCCGCAACGAGCTCGAATCGGTCAACCGTCCGATCGTGTGCGGCGGCGTGCTGGTCATGCCCGGCGACGTGGTGGTGGCGGACGGCGACGGCGTGGTGGTGGTGCCGCGGGCGCAGGCCGACGAGGTGGCCCGCTACGCGCACAAGATCATCGACGGCGACAAGGCGGGACGGCGCGATCTGTACAAGAAGGCCGGCCTGCCCGACGATCCTTCGGTGCGGTGAGGCCGGACATGCCGCGAAAGCCGCACCGCCGGGGTGGCGCCGGTGTCCGCCTGGACGCCGGCGTCGCGGCGCTGGCGCTGGCGCTCGGGCTGGCGCTGATGCTGCGGCCGGCGCCGGCCACCGCGCAGTTCCGCGACGACTTCGACAAGGTCGCGCTGGATCCGCGCGGGCTGACCGGCTGGCGCTTCGCCACCGGCGATGGATCGGCGCGCATGAGCCTGGGCCCCGGAGGCAACGGGATCGCCTCGATCCGGGTGGACGCCACCGGCGACCGCCGGGGCATCTGGTGGGCGCTGATCGAACGCGACGTCTCCGGCCCGGTGGACCTGCAGCGCCTGGCCCGCCCCGGTCACGAGCTGCGCATCGAAGCGCGCGTCCGGGTCAGCCACGCCCCGCGCCGGGTGAACCTGCAGGTCTTCACCGAAGACAGCACCGACGACTACGCCCACCTGATGGAGTTCGACATCCCCGACAGCCGCAGCTGGCACACCATCAGCATGACCACCCGCGGGTTCCGCGCCCGCCCGGGCGATCGCCTGTTCGGCCACCTCGCCCTGATGGACTGGGGCCTGCGGCGCTACCGGGTCGACATCGACTACCTGAAGGTGGACCTGGTGGACCCCGCCACCGCCGCCCCCGACCAGGGCGCGGCCGTGCCCTACCACCCGCCCGTCGCCGATCCCAGGACCTTTGCCGTGCAGGTCCCGGTCGCCGCCGACAGCACCATCGACCGCGAGAACACCGACGTGAATCTGAACGACTGGTCCCTGCGCAGCGGATCGGGACCGGTCACCCTGCTGGCGGTGGGCGGGACCCACACCGCGATCCTGCGCTGGGATTTGGGCCGGTTCGCGGGCCGCAAGGTCGCCGGCCACGGCCTGCTCGAGCTCACCACCCACTCGGTGCAGCGCAAGGCCGCCGCCGTGAAGGACTTCGGTCTCCTGCGCGTCGCCGAGGTCCTGGCCGGCGACCCGCGCTGGGACGAGAAGACCGTCACCACCGACAGCCTCCGACGCTCGCGACCGCTCGATCAGGTCATCGACCCGCAGATGATCATCGACTGGCCCGCCGCCGAAGGCGACGGCGCCCGCACCTACCTGACCATCTCGCGCCCGGTCCTGCAGCGCCTGATCGACGGCCACAGCCTGGGCATCGCCGTCCAGCCCCTGGGCGCGTTGCAGGCCGCGTTCTACGCCCACGAGACCGCCGGCGGCCAGCACGCCGCCCGGCTGTATTTCGACCTCGCCCCCTGAACCGCGCCCCCGATTGGCCCCTGCGGCCGCGACGGAGATCATTTACGCGCGACGTCCACGGTGGCAATGTGCGGGCATGCGGTCGCGCTCGCCGGTCATCGCTCTCATCGTCGCTCTCTGGGTCGGGCTCGGGGTCCGGGTGCTGCGGCTGTGGGATCAGCTCCCCGCGCAGGTGGCCACCCACTTCGGGGGCGGCGGCCGCGCAAACGGCTGGACCTCGCGGCAGGGACTGCTGCTCTCGATGGCGTTCGAGCTGGGCGCCTGCCTGGTGGTCCTGCTGGCCAGCGTCTGGCTGCCGCGCCTGCCGGTCTGGCTGATCAACATGCCCAACGCCCGCTACTGGCTGGTCGAGGAACGCCGTCCCGAAGCGCTCCGGCGGCTGGGCGTCCTGATGACCTGGCTGTCGCTGTTGATGTCGGTCTTCCTGGTGGGCATCAACGAGCTGATCCTGCGCGCGAACCTGCACGGCACGGGCCTGTCCGAGGCCGGGCTCAAATGGGTGATCGGCAGCTTCCTCGGCGGCGTGCTCATCTGGATCGGGACGTATTACTGGCGCTTTCGCCGACGCTGATACCCCACTGCCACCGACTGCACGGCACCGCGCCCGAGTAGCCCCACCGCGCGCTGGCCGCGACCGTGAAGCTCGTACCCGGCGCTACTGCGCCAGGAACACGCCGCGCAGGTCTTCGCTCTGCGAGATCGGAACGGTGTTGCCCTTCCGGTAAGAGGTCACCCGGAACTGATACAGCACCCCTCGGGTCAGCGGCGGCCCGCCGTAGATCACCCGCACCTCGCCGCCGCTGCCCTTGGCGATCTGTTCGTTGCTCCAGACCAGCGTGCCCTTCGCGTCGTACAGCTGCAGGCCGTAGCCATCCTCGCTGGAGTCGTCCCGCCAGACGAAGGTCGGGATCCCCGTCACCGCATCGGGCACGTCGGACGCGCCGGGGCTCATGATCTGCAGCGCCCCCGTGATCTTGAAGCCGCTGGCCAGGGTCACCTCGCGCTTGCCCTCCCCCACCGTGACCCGCTGGATCTGGGTGCCGCCGATGGCCTGGTCGGGGTCGCGGACCAGCCCGTCGTTCTCGAACGCCGCCAGCACGACGTATTGACCGTCGGGCACATCCTCTATCGCGAACGCGCCGGAGACCGACGGAACGCCGGCCCGCGGGGCGCGCAGGCCCGGCGGTACCTCGCCGCGCTTCAGCGTCTCGTCGAAGGTGGACGCCACCACGAGCACGACGGAGGTCATCGATCCCCCGGGCGCGTTGACGATGCTCACGCTGCCCGACACCTTGCCCGGCGGCAGGTCCAGCTCCGCGAGATCCACGCCCGCGCTCGCGCTGCCGGCCGCGACCTGCACGGTGGCCGCGCGCAGGCTCACGCCGGCGGCGTAGCCCGAGACGGTGTAGTGGCCGGCCGGCACGTTGAAGATCACGTAGGCGCCATCCAGGTCGCTGACCGCGCTGGCGGCGACCGGGCCCTCCGCCACCACCAGCACACCGCGCTTGCCAGGCGGCCCCTGGACCGTGCCCGAGATCGAGCCCAGGCCGGCCGGGTTGGCCACCGGATCCAGGACGATGTCGGTGGCGCTGTTGCGCAGGACCAGCTTGCCCTCGCTGGCGCTCGCTCCGCCGAGCTCGATCGGCAACGACCGGCGCAGGCCCCCCGGGAAGGTCTGGAACCGTGCCGCCGACGCGCGCAGCTTGATCGCCAGGGCGGTGGGCGTGCCCTTGTCGTCGCGGGGCACGGGAACGCGCAGCTCGTAGCTGCCGTCGTTCCCCGAGATGGTGGTCCCGGTGGCGGGGGCGTCGTTGGCGTCCAGCGCGGTCACCCGCGCACCTGCGACCGCCGCGCCGCCGGGATCCAGCACACGCCCGCGCACCACCACCGGCGCCACACAGGTCGGCTGCCCCGAGACCTCCTCGCACACCTGTCCACCGCTGCAGCTATCCACCGGATCGGCCAGGCTGCAGCTGCGCGGGGGATCCGAGCTACAGGCGACCGCGGTCAGCACGGATGTGGTCGTGAGGAGGAGCTTCAATCGGTTCATGGCTGCTGGAAGAACGAGCAGCCACCCCGCCGGATACGACGCCTCGCAAGGACGAACGGGCGCTCGAAGGAAGAACGGGCGCTCGAACGAAGAACGACGCTCGAAGGACGAACAGCGCTCAGGCGAAGGTGGTGCCGTTCCAGCCCCACTGGGCGCCGTCGGCGTTGGTGAACTCGATGTAGATGCGATCGGGTGCCACCTCGAGGGCGCTGGCCAGTTCCCGGCACAGCAGGGCGGACAGCTCCTCGAAGCGGGCGGCCGACAGCGTGCCCACGTTCTTGAGCTCGGCGTAACAGGCGGGGCGGCTGGCGTCCGCACCGAAGCTGAGCGCCAGCGGCTGGTTGATCGACACCATCACGTACTCCTCGGGCTTGCCCAGCTCACGCGACAGCAACTTCGACAGGCGGGCGAGCACCTCGGCGCGGCGGGATGAGGGCGGCACGGACGAGCTGAGCAGCGAGAGCAACGGCATGGAGCCTCCCGGGTGAGTGGATCTGGCGCCGAGGTTAGCGCACCGACGCCTCACCGGCGCCTTGACAAAAATAGTTGTCAAAGGCAGGTTTGGGGCCCATGGAAGAGGTCGAGGTCATCGACGACCCCGCGGCAGCCACGGTCGCGCTCGAGCCGGTACGCAGCCGGCTGCTGGCCGAGCTGTCGGCGCCGGCGTCGGCGGCCGCCCTGGCGGGGCGGCTGGGCATCGCCCGCCAGAAGATCAACTACCACCTGCGGGCGCTGGAGAGACACGGGCTGGTCAAGGTGGCCGGGGAGCGGCAGTGGGGCGGGCTGACCGAGCGCCTGCTGGTGGCCACCGCCGCGTCGTTCGTGATCTCGCCCGGGGCCATGGGCAAGGTGGCGTGCGATCCGGGCCGGCGCGGCGGCGGCCTGTCGGCCAGCTACCTCATCGCCCTCGCGGCCCGGGTGATCCGCGAAGTGGCGGACCTCCTGCGCCGCGCCCGGCAGGCCGGCAAGACGCTGCCGACCTTCTCGCTGGACACGGAGGTCCGATTTCGTTCGGCGGCGGAACGCGCCGCCTTCGGCGACGAGCTGGCGCGGGCGGTGACCGCGCTGGTCGCGCGCTACCACGACGTCTCGGCGCCGGGCGGGCGATCGCAGCGCCTGATCGTCGTGGCCCACCCGTTGCCAGCAGCCAGCCAGGGAAAGGAGCCAGCATGCCAGTGAAGATCGATGCCTCCGGACGCCGGTCCGTCCAAGCGGAAGTCGAAGTGCCGGGCACACCCGAGGAGGTCTGGAAGGCGGTCGCCACCGGACGGGGGATCTCGTCCTGGTTCGTGCCCAGCCAGGTCGAGGAACGGGTGGGCGGCGCGGTGGTCAGCGACTTCGGCTTCGGGCCGGGCATGGAAGCGCGCGCGACGGTGACCACCTGGGAGCCGCCGCGGCGGATGGTGGCCGAGAGCCCGGGAATGAGCGGGCCGCAAGATCCGACGGTGGCCACCGAATGGACCGTCGAGGCGCGCGCGGGCGGCACCTGTGTGGTGCGGGTCGTGCACAGCTGGTCGACCGACAGCGATCGGTGGGACGATCAGTTCGAGGGCCACAGCCACGGCTGGCTCGGCTTCTTCCGCATCCTGCGCCTTTACCTCCAGCACTTCTCGGGTCAGCGCTGCTTCTCGATGCAGCAGCTGCCGGCGGTGCCCGGGCCCAAGGAGCAGGCCTGGGCCCGTCACCTCGGCGCGCTCGGGCTGGCGGGCGTGACGGTCGGCCAGCGCGTGAGCACGGCGCCGGGAGCCCCCCGCCTCGCCGGCGTGGTCGAGCAGGTGGGCGAGGCGCCCTTTTCCGAGCTGCTGCTGCTCCGGCTGGAGCAACCCGCGCCCGGCATCGCCCACCTGTTCGGCATGGCCATGGGCCCCCAGGTGATCCTGACGACGCGCCTGTACCTGTTCGGGGATCGGGCGGAGGCGGCGCTGGCCGAACAGAAGCCCCTCTGGGAGGCCTGGCTGGCCCGGCCGCTCCCGGCCGGGGGGTGAGCCCACCGGAGCGACGCGGCAGACGACACGCGAAAAATTTTGGGAGTGGGGAACTCGCGGGGCGGGTTGATCGGACTACCAGACGGAACCCACCCCGTGGCTGCACCGGACTTTGCCCAGCTTGCTCTGCCCCTGATGGGTGCGCTGTACCGCACGGCGTGTCGTCTGACCTCGCCCGCGGAGGCGGAGGACCTGGTACAGGAGACCTACCTGGAAGGTTTTCGCTGCTTCGGCAGCCTGAAGGACCCCGACCGCCTCCGCCCCTGGCTGTTCCGCATCCTGCACAACCTGTGGTGCGAGCGCCGGGCGCGCGAGCGCAACCGCGCTCTGGTGCGCGCGCTGACCTCGCAGACCGAGGGCAACCTGGAACGCGAGGTGACCGAGACCGGTTACTCGGACGAGGTCGAGCGCGCGCTGGCCGCCCTGCCCGACGAGTTCCGCACCGCTCTGCTGCTCGTCACCGTCGAGGAGATGCGTTACGACGAGGTGGCCGAGGTGATGAACTGTCCCATCGGGACCGTCCGCTCGCGGGTGGCGCGCGGCCGGGCCCTGCTGGCTGCTTCGCTGATGAACCACCCCGCCCGACTTGCCGAAAAGGAGACCGCCTGATGCGCTGCCAGGACGCTTTCGTGATGATGAGCGCGGCCCTCGACGGGGAGCTCGACGCCGCCGAGTCATCCTCGCTGGGGCAGCACCTCGACAGCTGTGAACCCTGCCGGCGCCAGCAGCAGGCACTCGCCGCCCTCGATGGCCGCCTGCGGGCCCCTGCCCGCCGCCCGGTCGCGGTCCCCGAGGACCTGCGTGCGCGCATCGCCGCCCGGCTCGAACGCCCCGGCTCGCCCTCGCGCCGGCGGGCCTCACCGCTGGCC
>JBKPRZ010000801.1:0-8647 GCA_046734815.1 Myxococcota bacterium
GATGGGGCCGTTGTAGACCCGCGACGCCCGCGTGGGGACGGTGCCATCGGTGGTGTAATAGATGGCCGTGCCCGGGACCGCGCCGGTCATCTTCACCGTCTGCGTGCCGACGAAGCTGCGCCCGGCCGGCTCGATCACCACCGCCCCCGGCATCGCAGGAGCGCCGGGCATCGCGGGCTGCTGCGGGCTCGCGTCGCTGCCGGCGTCGCGGCGGACCGGGCCCGGGACTCCGCGCGGGGGCGTGGCCCGGCCCGGGGCACACGCCAGCCCCGCACAGGCGACGGCGACGAGTGCTACCTGATGCCGCTTGGTCGTTGACGACCCTCGAAGTACAGGACGCCAGCCCCGAACCAGCGAGGCTGACGCTCCCGGACAGTGCGGGGGCATTGACTCCAGTACACCACACTCCCGGCGCGGCCGAGCCTATTCTTTTGCTCGGAAACCGGTCCCGCCGCGGGAACGTCCCCGTCGGTGGCGGCGCTCAGGCGGCCGGGTTGACGGTGACGAAGCGCGTGCCGTTCTCGTTGCGCACGCGCAGCAGGTGCTGCTTGCGCCCGCCCTGCCGGATCTGTCGGGCGACCTCCTCGGCGCTGGCCACCGGCTTGTGGTCGATCTCCAGGATCACGTCGCCCGGGGACAGCCCCGCGCTGGCCGCCGGGCTGCCCGGCTGCACGTCGGTGACCACCGCGCCGCGCGCGTCGGCGGGCAGCCCCAGCTGTCGGGCCAGATCCTCGGTCAAGCTCTGCAGGCCGACCCCCAGCCGCGGCCCTGCGCCGGCGCTGGCCTGTTCGGTGTCCGCCCCCATCTCGCCGACCGTCACCTCGGCCCGGCGCCGCTCGCCCGCGCGCCAGTACTCGACGGGGATCTTGCTGCCGATCTTCTGCGCCGAGACCACCGCGATGACGTCGCTGGCGGTCTTGACTGGCTGATCGGCGACCTTGAGGATGACGTCTCCCCCGGTCAGGCCCGCCCGTGCGGCGGGGCCTTCGGTCACCACCGAGGCCACCAGGGCCCCCTCGCGCGGCGCCTTGTCGCCCAGCTGCTGCCGGACATCGTCGGGCAGGTCGTCCATCGAGCCCACCTCCACCCCCAGGTAGGGGTAGTGCACCTTGCCCTCCTTGATCAGGCTCTGCACCACCTGCGCCGCCTGATCGATGGGGATGGCGAACCCGTAGGCGCCGCCGGGGCCCACGTTGATCAACGTGTTCATCCCCACCACCTCGGCAGCCAGGTTCACCAGCGGCCCGCCCGAGTTGCCCGGGTTGATGGCGGCATCGGTCTGGATGTACCTCTGCACCCGCTCGCCCGACATGCGCATGCGCCCACCGGTGCGGCCCAGCCCGCTGACGATCCCGGCGGTCACGCTCTGCTCGAGCCCCAGCGGGCTGCCCACCGCCAGCACCCACTGCCCCACCCGCAACTGGTCCGAGTGCCCGATGCGCGCCACCGTGAGATCGCCGGGCGGCTTGTCCAGCACCAGCACCGCCACGTCGGTCAGCGGGTCGCGCCCGGCCACGTGCGCCGAGAACTCGCGGTCGTCGGCCAGGCGGACCGTCACCTTGCTGGCGCGCTCGACCACGTGGCTGTTGGTCACCACGTGCCCGGCGTGGTCGATCACGAAGCCCGAGCCCACGCCCTGGGTCGGCTGCTGCGGCATCCCGCGCGGGTCGAACGGGTTCATCTGGAAGAAGCGTTCGAAGGGATTGCGGAAGGGGCGCTGCTGGCCCTGGTCGTCGCGGGCCATACCGCCGGCGGATGCGCGACCGATCTGCACGTCGACGCGCACCACGCTGCCGCGGATGGCGGCCGCCGCCCCGGCGAACGCCTCGCTCAGCTCCTCCGCCACCTTGGGCACCGTCATCCGCGGCGTGGTCTCCTTGCCCCCGGTCGAGCCGGCGGGCACCGCGGATGTGGTCTCCGCCGCCACCAAGGTGCCCCGCTGGCCCTGCTGTTGTTGCGCTGCCCGCGACTCGGGCGGCGACGACCGGCGGCATCCCTCCCCGATCAGAGCCGCAGCCAAGGAAATCGAAAGAATGGACCACATCGCTGGCGATCGTGCTCGCATGCGTACCCCTCTGGCAGGAACGTGAGCCCTGCGCCCACAGGAGCAACCGTCCCCTGGGGCCTGTACCTTCCTTCCAGCGCGAAAATCCGCAGAGGTCCGGACGGGCGATCGCCGGGTGAAACGATCACGCGGCGGCGGCTCGAACGATCGGGCGGTGACGATCGATCAGGCGGCGGGTGCGGGGGCGGCGTCGTCGGCCGTGCGGCCGCGGACGCGGTCCCAGCGTCGCTTGATGGTGCGTTCGATCTCCGGGCGGGCCGCCTGCCACTCCTCGCGTGCCTGCGCCACCAGATCCGGCCCGCGCGTCACCAGCTTGCGGTGCATGCGCGCCAGCCAGCCCGGGGTTGCCTTCAGCGCCGCGGCGGCCCGCTCGACCGTGGCGCGCGCCTCGGTCAAGCGCACCCGCAGCGACGACTTGCCCAGCAGCGGAGCGATCTCGGCCAGGCGGTCGGCGGCGGTGCCGGCGGCCGCGTGCGGCGACCGGCGCAGCGGGCTGGCAAACCGCGGGTGGCGCGCGAAGAAGGCAGCCACCTGCTCCTGATCGACCCCCAGCTTCTCCAGCAGGTCGGCGTATTCCTTCTGGGCCGCCTGGCGGGCCTTGAACAGGAACATCTGCACCCGGCTCTGCACGTTCACCTTGCCGTCCCCGGAGGTCTCGATCGCGCAGAAGATGCTCCCCGGGTAGCGGGAGGTCAGCAGGCTCTGCACGCCGTCGGACACGCCCGACGAGGGCATGCAGCCGAAGGGCTTGACCGACAGGGTCATGTGCGACTTGTTGTGGAGCACGTTCAGGATGAACTTGCCCACCTCCATGTGCCCCTCGCCCCCGCGCACGTTGTTGTCGTAGTGCTGGTGCGCGGCCTCGGCGATCTCGTCCATGTCCGGCAGCTTGTAGCCGCGAAAGCCGATCGCCGCTCCGAAGGCGTGGAAGGCGCCGCGGATGGCCAGGTCGGCCACGAACAGCCCGAACAGCTTCTTGCCGATGTTCGCGTCTTTGAGGCTCTTGCGCGCCTGGTCCAGCCCCTTCAGCTCGGCCCGCAGCTTGGTGTCGTAGCGGCCCTCCCACAGCATGAACAGCAGCCAGTTGGTGACGAACTGGATGTCGCATTCGGCGCCCTCGGACTCGAGGAAGCGCTGGAGGAAGTAGTTGCCGTCGCCCTCGGTGGTCATGGCCCAGAACTCGCCGATGATCGACACCCGTGGCGCCGGCCGCGTCCAGTCGCAGCGGATGGCGGCAAGCTCGCGCCGCCCCTGCCACAGCGCCCGCAGCACCGACCGGTTCTCGACCAGGGCGTCGAACACCGCCTTCTTGATCCCGGCCAGCGCCCGGTCGGTGGCCCCCGCCTCCACCTCGTACGGGCGCAGGCGGTAGCCCATGCCGTTGATGACGTCGCCGGCGATCAGCGCCCGCAGCAGCCCCAGGAAGAAGCGCGGGTTCAACTCCAGCCCCACCTCGTCGCCGGTGGCCTGCTTCAGCCCGCCCTTCTGCTGGAACAACATCACCCGGAAGCCCTCGAAGCCTGCGTCGCGCAGGGCCTTGCGGTATTCGGTGGCGTACATCCCGAAGCGGCAGGGCCCGCAGGCCCCCGCCGTCAAGAAGACGTAGCGCGAGACCATCTCCTGCGGCGACAGCTGGTCGCGGGCCGCCCGCTCGGCCAGGAACTTCACCAGGTTGCCGACCGTGAAGTAGGTGGGGTTGCACTGCCCGCGGTTGCCGAACTCCTTGCCGTAGCGGAGGGCATCGTTGTCGGGCATGTCGATCACCTCGACTTTGTAGCCCAGGCCGGTCAGCGCGCCCTTGACCAGGTAGTCGTGGGCCGCGGTCAGCCCCGACACCAGCAAGGTGGTGCTGCCGCGCTCGCTCTTGCGAAACTGCGGGTCGATCATCTGGTCGTACCAGTGATCGGTGTCGACCTTCAGCCCCAGCCGGCGGCGTTCCTCGTCCTCGAACGCCTTCAGCGCCGCATCGACATCCAGATCCTCCGCCCCGGCGGGCAGATCGTCCGCCCCGGCGGTCGGGGTGCTTTCTCCCAGCACCGGCAGCCGGAAGCCGGTGCCGTTCGTTCGAGCGGTTCCCATGGTGTTCTCCTCGTGACCCGAGCTCACAGCCGCGCGATCTGATCGGTGTCCTGGCGTTTCCATCCCAGCCGGACCACCCCGGCGTTCTTCAGCGCCTCGGCCCGTTCCGCCGCCTGTTCGGCCTCCGTCTTGGCCGCGCGGGCGCGCTCGTAGGCCTGCACCTTTTCCAGGGTCTCGGCGATCTGACGGGCGACGGCGGCGTCGTCCAGCCGTCGCTCGGCCAGCTGCCGCTGCTTGGCCCGCAGCAGCTCCAGCCGCTTGCGCTCGACCCGGTAGCTCAGCTCCTGCCGGGCCTGGCCCACGTCCTCCAGCCGCTCGCGGTGCAGTCCCAGGCTGTGGGCGTAGGTCTTGACCCGGATCTTGATCGAGCCGCCCGGCTTGTTGGCGTCGATGTCGTGCAGGGCGGAATACGGGGTGCCCGCCGCCGCCACGATGCTGTCGATGATCCCGTAGGTGGGGGCGTCGTGCCCGCACTTGAAGGACGACAGATCCAGCAGCACCACGTTGGGGTGGTGGGCGGCGAACTTGGCCGCCCAGACCTTCTGCGACGAGTTGGCCGAGTAGTTCTCCGGCCACACGTCGTTGATCTCCAGCGGCGTCCGGATGCGCCCCTTGGCCAGATCCTCCGCGAAATATTTCGCCAGGAAGGCCTCGTCCTTGGGGATCGACCGGATCGACAGCACCGGGTAGCCCAGCACCTGGAACTCTTCCAGGATGCCGTGGTTCAGCCCCGGGTCCAGGTGGTAGGGCCGGCTGATCAACAGGATGGCCACCCGGTCCTCGCGCTCGATCTCGTCCAGCAGCGCCCGCCCCTTGGCCTCCATCTCCTGATCCAGCTTGCGCAGGGCCGCGAACCCCTCGGCGCAGGCGAAGTTGCTCTCGTCCTCGGTGATCTGCAGGTGCGGCCCGAAGCAGCCGAACATCTGCCGCTGCAGCAGGTGCGGCTCGATCAAGCTCACCGCCGGATCCAGGTAGGTGATCCCGCGCTGGCCGAAGAAGTCGACCTCCTTGGTGAAGGCCGCCTTCAGCACGTTGGGCGATCCCTGCACGATCGGGCAGGAGGCGTAGTCCTGCGCGTGCTTCACGAACGAGGGGATGTGGGTGATGGTCGGGTTGAAGATGTAGGTGAGGGGCTTTTCGTCGCTGTGCTGGTGGAACAGCAGGTTGTGGATGTGGGCCTGCCCGACCTTGGACGGGTAACAGGGGTCCACCGACCCGTATTTGCCGCCCTCGATCCACAGCTCCTCGGTGGTCTCGTCCGAGAACACCACGTTCTGTCGCTGGATCCCCAGGGTCTCGAGGTAGGTCCGCCAGAACGGGGCCGTCGACCAGATGTTGAGCACCCGCGGGATCCCCACCCGCAGGCGCCGCCGCCGCTCGGCCGCCTCGGCCGAGCTGCGCTCGAACCCGCGCTGGACCTCGATCCGGCGCGCCCCCAGCAGGGTGCGCCGCACCTCCACGTCGTCGATCACCGCCCCCGGCTCGGGCATCGGCTTCTGATCGTAGAAGTGTCGGAACAGCAGCTTCGACTCGACGTCGACCAGGTTGGGGAACCGCTTGGCCAGCTTCTTGCGGTCGGCGGTGAGCGCCAGCATCGCCTCCTCCGATTCGACCGTGCCCTTCTCGCAGGAAAAGCCGCTGATGTACCGGGCGCTGTCGCCGTCGGGCGTGCGCGCGTCGATGAAGGTGCGGGCGCAGTTGTTGGGGCAGAAGTGGCAGCGGGTCTCCTCGTCGTTCTTGGCCGTCCACTCGAGGCCGATGGCGGCATCCAGCCCGATGAAGGTCGAGCGCCCGCGCCGCTTGATCACGCGCAAGGTCTCGAAGGCCGCGCCGATGGCCCCCGCCTCGCCGCAGTGGGGGTGCACGAACACCTCGGCCCCGGGCACCCGCTCGCGGATGTAGTCCACCTGGGCCTTGACCGCCGCCAGGTTGTACTGGGTCCCGCCCTGCAGGACGAACTTGCGCCCCAGCGAGGCCATGCGCGGGATCTGGACCACGTATTGCCACACGTTCTTGGGCAACACCTGGGCCAGCCCGGCCAGCAACTCTTCCTTCGAGTAGCCCTCCTTCTGGAAGTTGACCCGGTCGCTGTCCAGGAAGACCGCGCAGCCGTAGCTGAACTTGGGCGACAGCTCGGCGTCGAAGGCGGTCTCGGCGTATTCGGTGATCTTGACCCCGAACTGGTCGGCCATCGCCTGCAGCAACATGCCGTTGCCCGCCGAGCACTGGTTCGACAGCCGGAAGTTCTTGATGTCCCCGTTCTGCATGAACAGGACCTTGATGTCCTGCCCGCCGATGTCGCAGATGACGTCCACGTCGCCGAAGTAGCTGGTGGCCGACATCATGTGCGCCACCGTCTCGACGATGTTGACGTCCGACTTGACCGTCTTCTCCAGCACGTCGGCGGCGTAGCCGGTGGCGCCGAAGCCCAGCACCTCCAGGGTGCAGCCCTGCTCCTGCACCCAGGCGGAAAGCCGCCCCAGGATCTCCTTCACGTCCTGGATGGGGTTGCCCTTGCTGAGCTGGTACTCCTTCTTGAGGATGGTCTTGTTCTCGTCGACCAGCACCGCCTTGGACGAGGTCGAGCCGCCGTCCATGCCGATGACCGCCCGGATCACGGTCCCGCGCTCGAAGGTGGCCGGCTGGAACACCGGGATCTTGTATTGCTCCCGGAACACCCCCAGCTCGTGCTCGCTGCGCGACAGGGGCGGCCCGGCCGATTCGCCCAGCTTGCTCTTGCGCCCGCCGGAGATGAAGGCCTTCAGCCGGTCGAGCCCGGCGTAGCTGCCCACCTCCGCCGACTCGTGCAGCCCGTAGAGGACCGCCCCGAAGGCGGCGTAATATTGCGCGTTCTCGGGCACCAGGATCAGCGACTGCGGATCGGTTCCCGGCGGCAACACCAGCCCGCGCGCCTGCCAGGTCTCGGGGATGCGCTTGCGCCAGCAGTCCTGCAGGAAGGGCAGGTAGGTGTTCGGGCCGCCCAGCAGCAGCACCTTGGGCCGCAAGGTGTTGCCGCGCGTGAGCACCGACAGGTTCTGCATCACGATGGCGTCGGCCAGCGAGCACATGATCTCGCGCGACGGGATCGACGCCTTGACGAGGTTGACGATGTCGGTCTCGGCGAACACGCCGCACTTGGCGGCCACGTGGTGCAGCTTGGAATCGTCGAAGCGCAGCCGGGCCGCGTCGTCCGCCGGCATGCCCACCTTGATGAAGCACTTGTCGATGGTGGCGCCAGTGCCCGAGGCGCACTTGTCGTTCATCGAGGCGATCGACGTCTTGCCGGTCAGCTCCCCGGCCTCGTCACGCGCCTCCTTGAAGATGATGATCTTGGCGTCCTGACCCCCGAGCTCGATCACCGAGCCGACATCGGGGTGCAACTCCTCGACCGCCAGGGTGACCGAGTTGACCTCCTGCACGAACTTCGACCCCAGCGGCGCGACCAGCGGGCCCGCCCCCGAGCCGGTGATGAACGTGCGGATCCGGCCGGTCGCCAGGTTGGGGAAAGCGTTGCCTATCGCCACCAGCATCTCCAGGACCTTCTCGGCCTGCCGGGTCTGGTGTCGCTGGTAGTCCGCCCAGAGGATGGTCCTGGTGATCGGGTCGACCACCGCTGCTTTCACGGTGGTCGAGCCCACATCGATGCCGATGCAGACCGCGTCCGTGCGCGGATCCACGGACTGGGGTGCGGCCGAGGGCGAGGGTTGGTTCATCGAGGCACCCGGGTGATCGCCGCGGGAGCCGCGGACGGAGGACCACCATAGGTCTCGACAGTGGGAGTGTCAACGCGGCCGGCAGCCTGCCTTCCAACCTGCCTGGCAACCTGCCTTTCAACCTGCCTGGCAGCCTCTCATGGCCCGAGGTCGCGCGCCTGGGCGCGGGCCTCGTCGGCCCATCCGCCGCGCTCGTCGGTGGCCAGCTCGCCGAACAGGCGGGCGGCTGCCGGACGGTCGCCGCGCGCGCGCAGCACCAGCGCCAGGTTCCAGCGCGCCTGCCGGTGGCGCGGCTGCAGTTTCAGGGCGCGCGCGAGCAGGGCCCCGGCGGCGTCCCATTCCCCGCGCTCGATCAGCACGGCAGCCCGGTCGTTGAGCGCGTCGGCCGAGCGATCGTCGGCCGGCAGCTGCGCCTGCGCCTGTGCCGGCAGCCCCAGCAGGAAATAGGCCGCGCCCAGCGCGCGGCTGTCGCCGGTCTCCTCTATCGCCGCCAGGCGCGACAGCTCGGCGGGAACCCCGGCCGCGCCGTCACCCGCGGACCGCAACGGATTGTAGGGCCGGTAGCGATCGGCCGCCGGCAGCGACAGCCGCGCCATCTGCGATCGGTAGGGTGTGTCGGTCAGCGCCGCCACCAGCGAGGCGCTGGGCGCCGGCCGCAGCCACAGCACGCCGGCCGCCGCGGCCGCCAGCGCCAGTCCACCGGCCGCGAACAGGCCCCGCCGTCCCCCCGGCACGCCCCACCGACGCCCGGCCGGACCGGCTCGCGCCGCCACCGCAGCCGCCGGAACAC
>JBKPRZ010000802.1:0-8853 GCA_046734815.1 Myxococcota bacterium
CCTGAACACCTACCGCGGCTTTCTGGTCTATGACATCCAGGACGCCAGACATCCCGTGGCGGTATCGCGGCTGCCCGTCTACGGCTATCCGGTCGAGATGTTCGTCGAGGGCAACGTGGTCTACGCCCTGCTGCGCGACGCTCTGTACCTGACCGAGGCCGACGGCAAGCTGCAGTTCCAGCGGCACGACGTCTCGCAGCTGGTGACCATCGACGTCAGCGACCCGGCCGCGCCGAAGGTGATCCAGACCCTGGACATCGTCGGCCAGCTGCACGAGGGCGTCTCGCGCAAGATCGACCGCACCATCTACGTCGTCTCCGAGCAGTGGGGCTACAGCTGGGGCTGGCCGGGCGTGGACACCGCGGAGGAGCAGGCCTGGGTGTATTCATACGATGTATCGAACCCGGCCAGCCCGCGCCAGGTGGGCCAGCTGCCGATCATGACCGGCAGCAGCCGCGACCCCGCCCAGGCCAGCAAGGGTGACACGTCCTCGCGCTGGTTCTCCGGGGTGACCATCTCCGCCACCGCCAACGCGCTGATGGTGGCCGAGAACTGGTCCCACTTCGACCCGTCCAACCCCTGCGGCGGGCGCAGCTTCCAGAGCTCGGTGGTGTCGATCATCGACGTCTCCGATCCCGCCGGGGTCATCCGCCGGCACACCCGCTTCGAGGCCGACGGCCTCCTGGACGATCAGTTCAAGATGACCTACCGGTCCGACGCGGCCACCGGCAAGGGCACCTTCTTCGGCATCTTCGCCCGCCAGGAATGGAACGGCTGCGGCGCGGGATCGGTGACCCGCAACACCCTCGAATCCTGGGACGTCAGCGACGGCGCCCACCCGCGGCGCCTGGCCGCGCTGAGCTTCGGCAAGGACGGCGAGACCGTGCGGGCCAGCGCCTTCGATCTGCAGCGCGACGTCGTCTACGCCATCACCGCCCGCCAGATCGATCCGCTGTACGCGATCAGCATCGCCGACCCGGCCGCGCCGCGCGTGCTGTCGGCGATCGATGGGCTGTCGGGCAGCATGTCTGTCTTCCGCACCGTGGGGGGCGGCCAGTTCCTGCTGGGCGTGGGCCAGGACCAGAGCCAGTCCTGCGCCGGCCTGCAGGACGGCGATCGCTGGCTGAACAGCAAGATGGCGGTCACGGTGATCGACGTGCGCCAGCTGGATGCCATCCGCCTGGTGCAGCGCAAGTGCGTGGCCATCGAGAATGCCGGCTGGAGCTGGTCGAGCGTGAACTGGAACATGGACCAGGCCCACAAGATGCTGGGCATGTTCGCCGACGGTGACCTGAACGTGCTGACGGTGCCGGTCTCCTATTCGGTCAAGCAGGACGCAGCAGCGGGCGGCGTCGGCTGGTGGTACCACTGGCAGACCGCGGTCGGCATCTTGACCTGGGATCTGTCCCGGTACGACGAGCGCAAGGTCGCCGCCGACCAGAAGGTGGTCGAGAGCTACGGCACCTTCGTGCACCCGGAAGGCGAGGTCAGCCGGTCGATCCTGTTCCGCCACCCGGTCAGCGGCGAGCGAACGATGATCAACGTGTCCGACACGCACCTGTCGGTGGCCAGCATCCAGGACCTGGCCCACCCGCAGCTGCAGTCCGTCGTCGAGGTGGCGCCGGCGATCTCCGAGATCCACCGCTTTGGCGACCACATCGTCGAACGGGTGGACCTGGGTGAGGGGCGCTGGTCGCCGCAGGGGGTGTCCGAGTTCCGGGTGAAGGCGGCTGGCGGCGCCATCGACGGCAAGGCGCCGGTGGCCACCTTCCAGGTGGGCCAGGCCGCCGCTGCCTACCGCCACGGCGACAACCTGGTGGTGTTGCGGCGGGAGCTCGATGCCCGCGGTCAGGAAGAGAGCCGCCGGGAGGCGGTGATCTACGGGCTGACCGACCCCGCCCACCCGCGGCTGCTGGCGCGGGTCGCGGTGCCCTTCGAGTCCGAGGGCTTCTATTACGGCTTCTTCTGCGGCGTCGGCGCGGGCTACTGGTTCGGCGAGGGCGAGCGCACCATCGTCACCCGCACCGGCATCGCCCAGATCCGTTACGACTACGCCCGTGACGACGGCGAGAACGGACCGGGGCTGAAGCTGGCCTTCCTGGACCTGCGCGATCCCGCGCACCCTGTCGTCAGCGAGCGCGACGTCGACCTGGCCGCCGGGGGTGGAAGCAGCCTGGTGGTGGATCCCGACTCGGACGGCTTCTGGCTGTCGCACCGCCATGCCGTGGAGCAGGTGCGCGACGACCGGGGCAATCCGTTCACCCGCTTCCGTTACTTCGCGCGCAGCTGGCGCCCGGAGCCGGCGCGCGGACTGGTGGCCGGTCCGGACATCAACCTGCCCGGTACCCTGGCGCGCACCTGGGTCGACGGCCAGGGCGCCCGCCGCTTTCTCACCCACGACGATCGCTTCCGCACCGTCGTCATCAATTCGGAGATCAGCACGCAGGCCGACAGCCGCCTGAACCTGCTGCGTCAGGTGGGCGACAAGGCCGAGCTGCTGGACGCGCGTACCTTCGACGACGTGCGACTGAGCTCGCTGCTGTTCGATGGCGATCGCCTGTTCCTGATCGCCCAGAAGATGCTGCCCTGGTGGGAGGGACGGCCGACGCCCAGCTGGCAAGAGGCTTCCGACCGGCTGATGACCATCGACCTGGCGGCGACCTCGCTGCTCCCGCAGTACGACCAGCCGATCCGCACCTACGGCGTGTCGCTGATGGGGCTTTCCGACGGCAATCTCTTTGTGAATCTGCCTTCCGATGGGGTGCTGGTCGCGGACGTGTCCGACCTCGCGCATCCGCGGGGCGTCCGCTTCCTGCGGACGCTCGGTTTCGCCACGCACGTCGTGTTCGCGCGGCAGGATGCCTACGTCGCGTCCGGCCACTTCGGGGTGTTCAACTTCGACATGGCCGCCCCCTCCGACATCCCCATCGAGTGACCGCCGTCGTTACCGCCACGGAACCGGTTCGTCCATGGCGGGTAACAAGTTTCGCTGCGCGGACCCGGGGCAGCCCCCGGAAACCCGGCGGGAAACCGCCGCGCGGATGCTGGCGCCGTTCCTGCTAGCGACCAGGGGGCGATGACCGAGCCCAAGACTCGCGTCCTGATCGTCGACGACGACGGAGATCTGCGCCGGAGCCTGGGCGAAGCCCTCGAGGAGGCGGGGTACGAGGTGGCGAGCTCGCCGAACGGCCATGATGCCCTGATCGCGTTGAAGACGTCACCCCTGCCCGACGTCATCCTGCTGGACCTGCTGATGCCGGTGATGAACGGCTGGCAGTTCTGCCAGGCCCGCCGCGACCTGCCCGGCATCGCCGCCATCCCGATCATCGCCATGTCGGCCGCTGTCAGCAGCGACCCCCGTTCCCCCTATTTCATCGAAGTGCAGGACTTCATTCCCAAACCGCTGGAGCTCGACGAGCTGCTGGCCAAGCTGTCCAGCTGTACCAGCGGTCCCAATCTGTCCACCTCGGCCGGATGACCATGCCGCAGTTCCCGCAGAGCTCCGAGACTCCGCCGACCGAGGCTCCCGCCGCGGCCGCGGAGCCCGCTCTGCCGTCTGCGCCGGCGGACAACAGCAACCCGCGCATCGGCCGCTACGAGATCCTCGAGCGGATCGCGGTGGGCGGGATGGCCGAGGCCTTCCGGGCGCGGGCCCACGGGCCGGGCGGCTATCAGCGCGAGCTGGTGATCAAGCGGATCTTGCCCCACCTGGCCCAGGACCCCGACTTCGTGCGCGCCTTCGTCGACGAGGCGAAGATCCTGGGGATGCTCAACCACCCCAACATCGTCGGGGTGTACGACTTCGGCGAGGACCAGGGGCGGCTGTACCTGGCGCTCGAGTTCCTGGACGGCCCCTCGCTGGCCACCCTGGTCGATCGCGCCACCCGCTGCGGCGACCCGGTCCCCATCGGGCTGGTGGCCTACATCGGCAAGGAGATCTGCCAGGGCCTGCACGCCGTGCACACCGCCCTCGACCCGCAGGGCGCCCCGCTGGGACTGATCCACCGCGATGTCACGCCGTCGAACATCATGACCACCCGGGCCGGCGGGGTGAAGCTGCTGGACTTCGGCGTGGCCAAGATCGCCTCGTCGGATCAGGTCACCCAGCACGGACGGCTGAAGGGCAAGCCGGGCTATTTTGCGCCCGAGCAGATCGCCGGCACCGAGATCGACGCCCGGCTGGACCTGTTCTCGCTGGGGGTGCTGCTGTACGAGATGACCTGCCTGCGCCACCTGTTCCACCGCGACGGCGAGGGCATCGGCGCCACCATCTACCGCATCTTGCAGATGGAGATCCCCGAGCCCAGCGCCGTGCGGCCGGACACGCCGCCCGCCCTCGATCGCATCATCATGAAGGCGCTCAGCCGCGAGCGACAGGACCGCTTCGCCAGCGCCGGCGAGATGGCGCAGGAGCTGGACGCGGTGGTGCGTGAGTCGGGCACGCGGGCCGAGGACCTGGCCCGGTTCGTCGCCACGCAGCCCGCCAGCCGCGTGGGGCCCAGCTCGCAGATCACCACGTTCGGCGAGCCGCGCTGACCGTCGAGCCGCGCCGACCCGCCGTCAGGCCGAAACGGCACATGGCGCGGGATGCGGCGCCCACAGGAATTCCCTCGCCCGTGGCTTGGGAGTATCGTCTCCGTTACGCCGGCCCGATGGCGGCAACCCTAGGTCACGTCAGCCCCTCCACCGGAGGCTCGCCGTTTCGACCCAGGCCCCAGGACACTGAATCGAATATCGGCACGGCTTCTGGCGCGGGCAAGGAGTCAGCATGCACCCACGCCGTTCACTTCCGATCTGGAGCGCGTTTGTCCTGGTCTTCGCTGCCCAATGCGGCGACGACGTCAACACGGGCGCCACCGGGGGATCCCAGCCTCCTGGCGCCAGCAACCCGGGGCCGACGAACCCGCCGCCCGGCATGCAGCCGCCCGCGATGCCTCCGGGCGTCACGCCGCCAGGCATGCCCAATCCGCCGCCATCGACGCCGCCCACCAATCCGCCGACCAACCCGCCGCCCGGCATGCAGCCGCCGCCGGTCACGCCGCCGCCCGCCCCTCCGGGTGGCCCGACGCCCACCCCGGCCCAGCCTCCGGGCCCCTGGGCGCGCAACGTCCAGATCGGCCTCATCGAAGCCGCGCAGGGCGTGTTCGTCAAGCTCGGCGCCGACGGCCAGGCCGTCCCGGCGGCGATGCGGAACGCGCCGCTGGTCGAGGGGCGCCCGATGTTCACGCGGGTGCACGTCACCACCGCCAATGGCTTCACCGCTCGCCAGCTGCGCGCGGTGCTGTCGCTCAGCTACATGGACGGCACGAAATACGAGATCGAGGAGACCAAGATGATCTCCGGGGCCTCGAACGTGCAGATGCTGAACAGCACCTTCAACTTCCTGGTGCCGGCGGTGCAGGTCAAGCCGAACACCAGCTTCGCGGCGGCGGTGTACGAGACCGGCGCGGGCATGGGGCCCGACCCGATGAACCTGCCCCGCTTCCCGGGCAACGGGATGCCGGCGGACCTGGCGGTGAAGGCCGGCCGCATGGAGATCACCGTCGTGGTGGTGCCGGAGCCGGGCCTGGCCGACTCGCCGATGGCGCGCAAGAGGATCGAGCAGGAGTTCTTCGACTTCTACCCGGTCCAGAAGGTGAACCTGAAGTTCCACGAGCCGGTGCCGTTCGACGGCATGTTCGCCAGTGGCAAGGTGTTCACCGTCCTGCGTGACCTGCGCACCAAGGAGATGGCCAAGCCCTGGGAGTATTACCACTACCTCACCAAGGGTCCGGCCGGCTTCGCCGGTGTCAGCAGCGGCGCCGGCGCGTCGATCAACGACGCCTCCCGCCGCACCAGCATCACCATCGTGCGCGGCATGGCCCTCGACGGCAACCCGAACACGATGGTCCACGAGACCGGGCACGCCAACGGCGTATCGCACATGCCCGGCTGTGGCGCCGCCGGTCCGGACAACATGTATCCCTACCAGGGGATGGGCATGCCGGCCGGGGACATGGGCGTCAACGGCTACAGCCTCAGCTTCAACGCCTTCAAGAGCCGGATGATGTTCCGCGAGCTGATGTCCTACTGCCGTCCGCGCTGGGTCAGCGACTACGTGTGGAAGAAGTTCGAGACCCGGGTCCGCATCATCACCGGCTTCGAGAACATGGGCGCCGCCGCCATGACCCAGATGATGGCCAGCCACTCGCTGCTCGGCTACGCCGGTCCGGGCCAGGACACCGCCGACTACGGCATCGTCAACGGCTCCCTGGTCGACACCACCGCCACCCTCACCCCCACCACCTACGCGCGCCTGCGCCTGGTGGACGGCCGTGAGGTCATGGCCCCCGTGTCCGTCAACCTGCTGACCGACGACGAGACCCGCGAGTTCGCCGTCAACCTCGACGGCGCCGACTACGCCGTGGGCGACATCCTGCAGGCCCAGGTGGTCATCGACGGCAAGCCCGCGATGGTCCCCGTCGGCAGCATGTTCCGCCTCTGACTCTGGTAAGTCCTCCTCCACCCCCCGTCCGGCGCCCCGGACGGGGGGTTTCTTTTTTAACTCTCCCCGTCCCCGTCCTCGTCCCCGTCCTCGTCCTCGTCCTCGTCCTCGTCCTCGTCCTCGTCCTCGATGGTGATCTCTGCCGTCAGCACATCCTGCTGAGCATCTCGACGACCCGCACCAGCAGAGATTTGGCCCGCGCCCACTCCTCTTCCGTCACGACATCGAACAAACGAACGACGTCGAGAAGAGCCCCCGACTCCATGGCCGACCCACGCGCGATACCGCGGAACCTGGCGCGGTCCGCGGACTCGCGGTTCCGGCCGCTGCCCTCGGCGATATTCAGCGGAATCGAGACAGCGGCACGGCGAAGCTGGTCCGCCAGCGGAGACTGTCCACGGGGCACGTGCTCAGCGATGCGGAGGGCACAGGCGACGAATTCGATCGCGCGCTGATAGACGTCCAGCTTCTCGTAGTCCAGCACCCAGACGTATCGTCGGCACGATGGAGGTGGTTGCTGGCAGGGCTACCGCTTGCTGATCTTCGGCGCCGGAGATCACCATCGAGGACGAGGACGAGGACGAGGACGAGGACGAGGACGGGGAGATACGGTGCTAGTTGATCACCTGGGTGGCGCAGCCGTAGACGATGTCGACCTTGCCGGTTTGATCGGCCTTGAAGCGGCGGCAGGTGGCGTCGCACATCAGGACGCGGCTGGTGGGGCCTTTGCCGGGAATGTAGTCGTAGTACCAGCCGCCGCGGGCGGGGTCGCAGCGGGCGGGGGTCTCGACGTACAGCACGTTCTCGCCGCCGCCGGTGCCGGTGAAACGCACGTTCACCTTGGCGTAGTCGATGCGGGCGACGTTGGGGACCTTGTATTCACAGGGCAGGGCGGCGCCGCGGATCTGGTTGAGGGCGCCCTGCAGCTGCTGGGCGAGGTCGTCCGTGGCGTTGAGCACGAACGCTTTGCCGGTGCCGGACGCGTAGGCCAGGCGGTTGGCGAAGTCCTCACCGGCCTTGAGCTCGTTGGCCTGGAAGACGCCGATGACGTAGGTCGGGATCGGTGAGGCGCCGCTGTTGGCGGCGGTCAGCGAAGCGCTCAGGCCGGCGAGGTCGTTGCCCATGTTGGTGCAGCCGCTGGGAAAGCCGTCGCTGGTCAGGACCAGGGCGGCCTTGCGACCGGGGTTGGCGGCCAGGTGGGCCTGCAGGTGGGCGATGATGCCCTTGACCGCCGGGCCCATCGGGGTGCCGACGCCGTCGGAGAGCCGGCCGGGGACCTTGTAGCCCAACGTCTGGACCAGGTTGGGCTGGGCGTTCGGCAAGATGCCGATGCTCACCACCGGGGCGGTGTAGTTGCCCACCTCGCATTCGGTGGTGGGGAAGACCTGGCTGCACACGCCGGCGGTGGTCTGGCAGGTGCCCTGGGCGCCGGGGCAGGCCTGCCCCAGGTTCACGCACTCGACGCCGCTGGTCGAGCAGACGCCCGAGCGCACGCAGGTCTGGCCGATGGCGCAGCCGACCAGGGGGCCGGTGGGGCTGCACGAGCGCAGCGGGCCGGCGGCGCCGCCGGCGCAGGCGTACCGGAAGGCGCAGTAGTCGCGGCCATCGAAGGGGGTCACGCAGTCGCTGGGGGCGGTGCAGGCGCGCGCGGCCACGTGCGGAAAGAAGCTGAGGCCCACGCCCAGGCCGGTGGACTGCGGGTCGGCGAGGAAGCCCGCCAGCGCCAGCTGGGCCAGCTCCCACTTCGAACGCGTGCCGGACAGCTCGAGCATCGACTTGGACGAGTCGATCAGCAGCATCAGATCCAGCGGGGAAGTCTCGGCCTTGTACGCCTCGCCGGCGCACTGGCCGACGGCGGGATTCGCGCCCGGGGCCGCGGGCGTGGGCAAGCTGCTGGCGGCGTCGGGGAGCATGAAGCCGGGGACGCCGCCGGGTGGACCGCCGGGGGCGCCCGGATCGGTGACGTCGCCGTCGGGCGGCGCGAACTCCGGGTTGGCGCAGCCGACGGCCAGCGACCCGACCAGCAGCACGGTGGAGATAGTCTGTAAGCGCCGGAGCAGGTCCATCTCAGAACTCCTTAATCGCGGTTCCGGTCGCACACCGGGCGGCACCCTAACCCAGCTCAGGCACTCAACATACCCGCTTGCTTGCCAAAGTACATCAGGTGACTCGGGGGCGGCCGGCCTCCGGCAGTCGAAGCGACTGAAATCGAACGCCTGACGCGACGAGCCTCCGCGCGGCGACGGCGCCGCCCGCATGGCGAAAACGGGACCCTGGTGACAATAGGAAAGTGCCTCGGCCCTCCAACGGAGTATCGATGACTTCACGCGCAGCCCGCGCCGCCGCGAACGTGCCCCCCGGAACCGTCC
>JBKPRZ010000803.1:0-4811 GCA_046734815.1 Myxococcota bacterium
GTCGAGGAGGCGCAGCGGCGCTACCTCAACTACGCGGTCAGCGTCATCACCTCACGCGCACTGCCCGACGTGCGCGATGGGCTGAAGCCGGTGCAGCGGCGGATCCTGTACGCCATGTACCACAACCTGCACCTTTACCCAGATTCGCGCTTCCGCAAGTGCGCGGCCATCGTCGGCGATGTGCTGGGCAAGTACCACCCGCACGGGGACACGGCCGCCTACGACGCGCTGGTGCGCATGGCCCAGGACTTCTCGCTGCGGTACCCGCTGATCGAGGGGCACGGCAACTTCGGGTCGCTGGACGGCGATGCCCCGGCGGCCATGCGGTACACCGAGGCCCGGCTGCAGCAGCTGGCCATGCACCTCCTCGACGAGATCGACGAGGGCACGGTCGACTTCCGGCCCAACTACGACGGCTCGATGGAAGAGCCGATCGTCCTGCCGGCCAAGCTGCCGCAGCTGCTGGCCAACGGCTGCGCCGGGATCGCCGTCGGCATGGCCACCAACATCCCGCCCCACAACCTGAACGAGCTGTGCGAGGCGGCGGTGGCGCTGATCGACGACCGCAGCCTGGAGGTCAAGGACCTCCTCAAGTACATCAAGGGGCCCGATTTTCCCACCGGCGCCATCGTCACCAACTCCAAGAAGGAGCTGCGCGAGATCTACGAGACCGGGCACGGCTCGATCTGGATCCGCGGCGAGTGGAAGACGGAGGAGCTGAAGCGCGGCGGCCAGCAGATCGTCATCACCTCCATCCCGTACAACGTCACCAAGTCGACCCTGGTGGAGAAGATCGCCGAGGTCATCCTGGCCAAGAAGCTGCCGATGTTGACCGACGTGCGCGACGAGTCCACGCACGAGGTGCGCGTCGTGCTGGAGATCAAGGGCGGGGCCGACCCGAACCTGGTGATGGCCTACCTGTTCAAGCACACGCCGCTGGAGCTGAGCTTCCCGGTCAACATGACCTGCCTGGTGCCGACGCAGAACCGCGACGTGGCCGGGCCGATGCGCCTGAACCTCAAGTCCATCCTCGACGAGTTCCTGAACTTCCGCCAGGAGGTGGTCACCCGTCGGTTCCAGTTCGAGCTGGCCGCGCTGAGAAAGCGCATCCACATCCTGGAAGGCTTCCAGGTCATTTTCGATGCGCTGGACGAGACCATTCGCATCATCCGCAAGTCGCAGGGCAAGTCCGACGCCGCCGAGAAGATCATGAAGCGGTTCAAGCTGGACGCCGACCAGACCGACGCGATCCTGGAGCTGAAGCTCTACAAGCTGGCCCAGCTGGAGATCAACCTCATCCTCGAGGAGCTGAAGGAGAAGAAGGCGCGGGCCAAGGAGATCGAGGGGATCCTCAAGGACAAGCGCAAGCTGTGGAAGGTGATCCGCGGCGAGATCGTCGAGATCGGGGGCAAATACGCCGAGAAGCGCCGTACGCGCATCGGCGGCGCCGGCGGCGAGGATGTGGCCTTCGAGGCGGAGGACTTCATCGTCGACGAGGAGGTCACGGTGATCCTGTCGCGCGACGGCTGGCTCAAGCGCGTGCGCGAGATCAAGGACCTGTCGGCCACCCGGCTGCGCGAGGGCGACGTGGTGCTGGCGGCGCTGCGCGGATCCACCAAGGAACCGCTGGCCATCTACTCGAACTTCGGCACCGCCTACGTCATGCGCGTGCACGAGGTGCCGGCGTCGACCGGATACGGCGAGCCGGTGCAGAAGCTGTTCAACTTCAAGGACGGCGAGCGGGTGGTGGGCGCGATGGTGGTGTCCGAGCGGGCGCAGAAGAAGGGCATGCTGGCGCTGGCGGTGACCAGAGGTGGTTACGGGCTGCGCTTCAACCTCGATCCGCACCGTGAGCCGTCGACCCGGTCGGGGCGGCGTTTTGCCAAGGTGGGCGAGGGCGACGAGGTGGTGGGTGTGCAGGCGGCGCCCGCCAAGGCGGTCCTGGCGGTGGTGACCACGCACGGTCACGCGCTGCTGTGCACGGCCGAGGAGGTGTCCGAGCTGGCCGGGCCCGGCCGCGGTGTCACCGTCATCAAGGTCGAGAAGGACGACGAGGTGGCCGGATTCGGGGTGGGCGACCCGGACAGCGACACCATCGTGGTGGCCGAGACCGAGGGGGGCAAGAAGCTCCAGGTCGGGCCGGGGCACTACGAGGTGGTCAGCCGCGGCGGCAAGGGACGGCCCATCGCCAAGCGCACGACCATCGTGAAGGTGACCCTGGTCGAGCCGGAAGGTGAAGGCCCCGAGGGGGAGGGTGGTGGTGAAACGGGCGGCAAGAACGGCGGCGGCACGGGCGGCAAGAACGGCGGCGGCAAAGCGGGCGGCAAGCTCCTCAACTAGTCGGGGGAAAAAGATGGCCACCGCGACCTATACGTCCGAAGACATCCAGGTACTCGAAGGGCTGGAGCCGGTGCGGCGCCGGCCCGGCATGTACATCGGCGGCACCGACAGCAAGGGCTACCACCACCTGCTCTGGGAGATCGTCGACAACTCGGTCGACGAGGTGATGAACGGCTACGCCTCGCACATCGAGGTGACCCTGCACAAGGACCGCAAGTCGGCCACCGTGGTCGACAACGGGCGCGGCATCCCCATCGACATCAAGAAGCCGTACGGCAAGTCGGCGCTGGAGCTGGTGCTCACCACCTTGCACGCCGGCGGCAAGTTCTCCTCGGCGCAATACAAGTTCTCGGGCGGTCTGCACGGGGTGGGCTCGTCGGTGGTCAACGCCCTGTCCGAGGAGCTGGTGGCCACCGTCAAGCGCGACGGCGAGCAGTGGCAGCAGACGTACGAGCGGGGCAAGCCCACCGGCAAGCTGAAGAAGGTGGGTGCCGCGCGCGGCAGCGGGACCACCATCCTGTTCCGGCCCGACCCGCAGATCTTCGGCAAGCAGGAGTTCAGCTCGGAGACCATCCGCTTCCGGCTGGACGCCAAGACGTTCCTGCACAAGGGGCTGAAGATCACCTACCGCGACGAGGCGGAGGGCAAGACCGAGGTTTTCCAGCACGAGGGCGGCATCGCCGACTTCCTGACCTGGGTGGTGACCGACCGGGGCAAGCCGCCCACCGTGCCGACGGCGTTCTACATGCAGAAGGACGAGCCGATCCGGGTGGAGGCGGCGCTGCAGTGGACCGAGTCGGCCGAGGAGACCATCCGGTCGTATGTCAACGGCATCCCCACCACCCAGGGCGGCAGCCACGAGCAGGGCTTCCGCGCGGCGGTGGTCAAGGCGGTGCGGTCGTTCATGGAGGCGGCGGGGCTGGAGCCCAAGGGCGTGAACGTCACCGCCGACGACATCCGCGAGGGGATCGTCGGGGTGCTGTCGATCTACATGCACGAGCCGCAGTTCCAGGGCCAGACCAAGGAGCGGCTGGGCAACCCCGAGGTGCAGAACCAGGTGGACAGCGCCATCCGCCCGGCCCTGGAGACTTTTCTACTGGAGAACAAGTCCGCGGGCGCGGCCATCGTCGAGCGCATCGCTCTGGCGGCCAAGGCGCGCGAGGCCTCGCGGGCGGCGTCGCAGGCGGTGTCGCGCAAGACGGCGATCTCGCACCGGCTGAACCTGCCCGGCAAGCTGGCCGACTGCTCGTCGACCGATCCGGACAAGAGCGAGCTGTTCATCGTCGAGGGCGACTCGGCCGGCGGCTCGGCCAAGCAGGGGCGCGAGCGGCGTACGCAGGCGATCTTGCCGCTGCGGGGAAAGGTGCTCAACGCCGAGCAGGCCTCGCTGCAGAAGGTGCTGGGCAACAAGGAGCTACAGGACGTGGTCTCGGCGCTGGGCTGCGGGGTGGGGCCGGAGCTGAAGGTGGACAAGCTCCGCTACCACAAGATCATCTTCCTGATGGACGCCGACTCGGACGGCCACCACATCGCCACGTTGCTGCTGACCTTCTTCTATCGGCACCTGCAGCCGCTGATCGCCAACGGCTTCGTCTACCTGGCCCAGCCGCCGCTGTTCCGCATCGACCACGGCAAGGAGACCTACTGGGCGCTGGACGAGCAGGACCGCGAGCGCATCGTGGCGACGTTGCCCAAGAACGCGCGCCCCGAGATCATGCGCTTCAAGGGGCTGGGCGAGATGCAGCCCGAGGAGCTCCGCCGCACCACCCTGGACCCCGCCAGCCGCCGCCTCCTGCGCGTCACCGTGAAGGACGGCGCCGAGACCGACCGCATCCTCACCGAGCTGATGGGCAAGGACGTCGAGGCGCGCTTCAAGTTCATCATGGAGCGCGCGGTCGAGGCCGAGGTCGACCTGTAGCTTCGACCGCGGTCCCGATCTGCAGCGCGGTCCCGATCCGGATCGGCTGGCGCCGGGTGGCGGCAACGATCCCATCACGCGTCGAAACGAGCCATTTCGTCCCTGGCCGGGGGCGGGAGTCTCGACTATCTTTTTGTTCGCAGCGCAGGAGCCAGCGTCGGGCCACGGGGAGTGTCGTTGCGTCCCTACCGAGAGTCGCTCATGCCAGAAAGAAGCACGTTCCTGATCCTGGCGCTGGCCCTGGTCATGCCCATCGCGGCCTGCACCGGGCGGGTGATCGACGGTCCGTCGCCCGGAGATCGCGGGTCGCCTCCGATGGGGAGTCCGCCCGGATCGGATCCGCCGGGATCGGGGTCGCCGTCGCCGGTGACGCCACCTGCGACCGGGCCGAAGCCGCCCGGCGCCCCACCCAGCCCTCCGCCACCGCCGGGGGCGCCACCCTCCGGCGCCCCGCCCGCTCCGCCCGCGGCCGGCGGATATCCACCGGCGCCGGGCTCACCTCCACCGGCCCCGAGCGCGCCGCCGGCGCCGCCGGCGGTGGATGAACCGTTTC
>JBKPRZ010000804.1:0-11924 GCA_046734815.1 Myxococcota bacterium
CCGGGGGATCGTCCGGCGCCGGCGGCAGCCGCGACGCCGGACGGTCCGATCGCGCACCCGACCGCCCCGGCACCAGCGATGCGCCCGGCGGCGACATGGGCGCCGTCGAGGCCGGCGCCCGCACCCTGCCGGCGCCGCAGGCGATGTGGCAGGAGCACTGGTTCGAGCACAACCAGAACGTCACGCTGATCGACTACGACGACCACGCCGCCATCTACATCGACAAGGACGTGCCCGCCGACCAGGTGAAGTGGATGTTGCCCTTCATCAGCCGGGTCTGGCAGTACACCAAGAAGGTCTACGGCGACGACTTCGGCCCCGACCCGCGCATCAACCAGATCTCCCACGCCAACAAATACGCCGGCGGCCACCCCTCCTATTACTTCGATGCCTCCCACGACAACAAGAACGTCAGCGACTGCGGCCCCGGCCCGTGGGCCGAACGCTCCGGCGTCTACGACATCCCCAGCCACGAGATCGGGCACGTGGTCGAGAGCGCCAACAACGGCATGCAGGGCTCACCCGCCTTCGGCGTCTGGGGCGACAGCAAGTGGGCCGAGGCCTACCAGTACGATCTGTACGTCGGGCTGGGCATGACCGCCGAGGCGCAGCGGGTGTTGACCCGTTTCTCCAACCAGACCGACAATTTCCCGCGCGCCGGCACCCACTGGTTCCGCGACTGGTATTTCCCGCTGTGGCGCGACCACGGCAAGTCCGAGCTGCTGTCGAAGTTCTTCAAGCTGCTGGCCATGCACTTCCCCAAGAACGGCAAGCGCTACATGGGCGGCCTCAACTTCGGCCAGTACGTCCACTTCATGTGCGGCGCCGCCGGCTTCGACTGCCACCAGCAGGCGGTCACCGCCTTCGGCAACGCCTGGGAGGCGGACTACCAGCGCGCCCGCACCCAGTTCCCGATGATCACCTACTAGGCGCAGGGCTCAGAGGTTCGCCAATCCGGAGCGAAAGCCCTCAGATGTTCGCCAGCCGGGTGCTCGCGTCGCCGAGGCGGTCGAGCTTCACGCCGAAGCGATCCATGATCGACAGGTAGAAGCTGCACAGGCGGCGGTTCTCGTCGCCGGCGGGCAGGTAGTCGAGCGCGCGGCCGGTGGTGAGGGTGCCGCCCAGGCCGCCCGCGGTCACCAGCGGCACCTTCATGTTGTCGTGCTTCCAGCCGGCCCACATGTTCGACAGGAACATCAGGCACGAGTTGTCGAGCACGGTGCCCTCCCCCTCCGGCATGGCGTCCAGCTTGATGGCCAGGTCGGCCAGCGAGCCGAGGTGGAAGCGGGAGATGCGCTCGTAGCCGTCGCTGAGGTCGTCGTGCGAGGCGCCGTGGTGGCCTTCGCGCACGCCCAGGAACGGGTAATACAGCGAGGACAGATCGCGGGCCAGCAGCAGGGTGGCAAAGCGGGTGCGGTCGCTCTGGAAGGCGAGCGCCAGGATGTCCACCATGGCCCGGGCGTGCTCGCGCAGGTCCTCGGGCAGGCCGTCGTCGGGGCGCTTCATGGTCGGCAGCGGCTTGCCGTCGGCGCGCGCCTGGGCCTTCTCCTTGTGCGCCCGCATCCGCTCGATGCGCTTTTCGACCTCGCGCACGCTGGTGAGGTATTCGTCCAGCTTGGGCCGGTCGCTGCTGCCCACCTGGCGGCTCAGGGTCTGCGCGCGCGCCTTGACCCGGTCGAGGATGCTCTGGTTGCGCAGGCTGCCCCGGTTCTCGAACAGGCTGTCGAAGGCCAGCGACGGGTACACCTCGTTGGGGACCGGCGACTCCGGGCTCTGCCAGGAGATGTGCGAGCTGTAAGCCATCGAGAAGTTGGTCTCGTGGTAGCCGGTCATCGGCTGCTCGCAGGCCAGCACCATGCTGGACAGCGCGGTCTCCTGCCCGAGCCTCTGCGCCAGGATCTGGTCCATGGTGGTCCCGGCGCGGATCACCGCCCCGTGCTGCAGCGACGACCCGGACAGCATGTTGCCGGTCTGCCCGGGGTGGATGCCCTTGCCGACCGCCGGCTGGTTGAACAGGCCGTTGATGACGTTGACCTTCTTCTTGACCGGCTCGAGCGGCTGCAGGGTCTTGCCCAGCTTCATCTCCGCGCCGGCACCCTTGGCCCACCAGTGGTTGCCGTTGATGCCGTTGCCCATGAACATCACCACCAGGCGCTTGGGCCCGGCGGCGGGCGTGGACGGCCCTGCCCAGGCGGACAGCGATTCCAGCCAGGGCAGCCCCACCACCACGCCGGCCCCGCGCAGGACCGCGCGGCGCGAGAGGGAGTGACGGCCGGACCTCGAGTTGCGATCGGATCGTGCGTTCATCGGCTTTCCCGCAGGGCTAAAGCAACAGTGGTGGGCATTCGCTTGTTCAGGAACTGGTGGCTGGTGACCACGCTTTCGATCAGCGAATCGAACCGGTAGCCGTCGCGCTCCAGCTTGGTCCGCATGTCCACGATGGTGGGCTCGTCGGACAGGGTGAGGCTGCGCGAAAGACCGTAGGCCAGCAGCTTGCGGGCCAGGTTGTCCAGGAAGTCCGCCTGCCGGTGGGTGCGCACGTATTCGCGCAGCCCCTGAAGGCCGGTGCCCTCGCCCCCGCCGCCCGGGAAGCTGGCTCGCGCCTCCACCGGGCGCCCGGCCAGGTCCTTGGTGCGCTTCTCGCCGACCGGGCCGTAGCCCTCCAGCACCAGCCCCATCGAATCGAAGCGCGCGTGGCAAGACGCGCAGCTCGGGTCCTCGCGGTGCCGGGCCAGCAGCTGGTGCAGCGGCAGGTCGGCCTTGGCCTCGTCGCGCGGCAGCTCGGGCACGGCGGCCGGCGGCGGCGGGATCCGCTCGCCCAGCACGGTCTTGACCACCCAGTAACCGCGCTTGACCGGGCTGGTGCGCAGCCCGGGCGCGTTCTTGGTGAGGAACACCGACATCGGCAGCAGGCCCCCGCGTCCGTACGTGTCGGCGTCCTCGACCCGCACCCAGGTGTCGGTTCCCTTCACGTCCGGCATCCCGTAGTGCTTGGCCAGCGGGCCGTTGACGAAGGTGTGCTTGCCGTACAGGAAATCGAGCACCGGACGGTTCTCCTGGAAGACGTCCAGCATGAAGCGCACCGGCTCCTCGAACATCGCCTGGCGCAGGTCGTTGGTGAAAGTCGGGAAACGCTCGCGGTCGACGGCGTTGTGCTCCTCGAAGCGCCGGAAGTCCAGCCAGTTGCCGCCGAACTCGGTGGCCAGCCCGCGGACCTTGTCGTCTTTCAACAACCGGCGGGCCTGCGCCAGCAGCACCTCGGGACGGTGCAGGTCCCCGGCCCGCGCGTGCGACAGCAACTCGGCGTCGGGCGCGCTGGACCAGAGAAAATAGCTGAGGCGGCTGGCCAGCGCCCAGTCGGACAGCGCCTTGACCGCCCCGCCGGCCGCGTGCCCGCCGCCCATGGAGGGCGAGCCCAGATCCACCCGGTAGCAGAAATCGGGCGACATCAGGATGCTCACGATCGAGTCGCGCATCGCCTCTTCGTGCTCGAGCCCGGCCTTCTTGCGCAGGTTCCGGTAGTCGGTCTGCAGCTCGCGCCGCTCGGCCGCGGTCAGCGGCCGCCGGTAGGCGCGTTCGGCGAAGTCGGCCAGCGCGGCCAGGTGCTTGGGCTCGGCGTCCACCCGCGCCTTCTCCACCCAGCGGATGGTCGCGTTGACGCTGTCGAAGTGATCGGCGATCGCCTTGATGGCGACCTCGTTGCCGCTCGGCCGCGCCTTGGTGAGGAATGACTCCTTCACCTTCAGGATCGCCTTCTCGGCGGTGACGTCCTTGTCGGGGATCTTGCCCTCGCCCGCCGCCCGACTGCGCGCCTCGCCGCTCTCGCTCAGGAAGAACTGCAGGTAGGTGCGCTCGGTGGCCGCCGCCACGTAGTCGAGGTCGCGCCACATGCCATCCAGCTGCTTTTTCCCGGCGTCGTCGAGAATCAGGTCGTAAAGGGGCTGGTCGTCCCGGAAGTACCCCATCAGGTTGTGAAATCCGGCGCTGAGGTAGCGGCCCTTGTCCTTGCTCTTGTCGAGGTAGTTGCGGCCCCGCTCGGAGACGTAAAAGGCATCCGGGAACACCGAGGCGAAGCGGGCGAAGGAGGCCTCGTAGGCGGCGCGCTGAGCGGCCGGCACCACCAGGTCGGGGTCGACGCCCTTGCCGCGGGCCGGGGCGGCCGGTTCGTCGTCGTCCGGCTCGTCGGCGTTGTCGTCCTTGCGCGGCTTGGCCGCCGCCACCGCCACCGGGCCGCCGCCCTTGCCGTCGATCTGCAGCGCCTTGCGGTCGTAGTCGGTGCGGTGGGTGGCGTATTGCTTGTTCCGCCACATCAGGAAGGGCTGGGCCGTGCCCCGCACCCCCGGCACGCTGGGCGGCTGGAAGCGCACCTCGATCTTGCGGCGCAGCTGCACCACGAAGTCGCGCATCTTCACGCTGCCGGCGCGGGCCGCGTCCTCCTTGCCCGCCGGCGCCGGCAGCGCCCGCCACATCCCCTGAAGCTTTGCGACCGGCCCCACCGCCTCGGGCGTCTCCTCCAGCGTCTTCCACACCAGGGCCAGGTAGCCCGGGCTGACCTTGCTGCCGGCGGCGACGTCGGCCAGCGAGGCCTGCGCCAGCCCCAGCGCGGCCCGGTGCTTGTAGCGCCAGGCGGCGTGGAAGTAGTCGGCGTAGTCGGTGGCCTGCCGCCGGTAAAAGTCGATGATCTGGTTGACGCAATATTTGTCCCGGTCGGTCTCGACCAGCATCGGGTGCGGCGCGAAGGCAATCGCGTCGGGCCTCAGCACCAGGTGGTTGGCGACGTCGCGCGCAGCCTGGAGGTACTTGGCCAGCAACGCCGGCGACATGGCCAGCGACTCGCCCGAGTTGTCGAAGCCGGCCGGGTTCGCCGGGTCGACCGGGAACTCGCGGGTCGGCCGCATGTCGACGCCGGTCAGATCGCGGATCGTGTAGTTGTATTCGGCGTTGCTCAGCCGCCGCGCCATCACCGCGCCCGGGTCGCCCGCGGTCCGGCGCGCCTCGTTCCAGCGGACCGCCTGGATCCAGTCGATGACCTTCTGCCGGTCATCCGCGCTGGGCTGCGCGGCCGCGTTCTCGGGCGGCATCTGCTTGGCCTCGAGCTTCTCCAGCACCACCTCCCACTGGGCGTGGTCGCGCACGACCGTGGCCAGCTTCGTGTAGGGCCGCAGGTCGATGTCCGCCTTCTTCTTCTCTGCCCCGTGACAGCTGAAGCAGTTGGCCGCAAGAAAGGGCCGGACGGTGTCGGCAAGCGTCCGTTCCAGGTCCTTCTGCGAGGGTTCGGGCTTCGAGGTCGGCTCGGCGGCAGACGTGCGCAGTCCAGGGAGCCCCAGGCTCACGACGACCGCCGCCACCATCATTGTGCGCTGTGACATGGCTATCCGCGAGTGTCTGCTAGTTAGTGCGTTTGCCGCTTACCCACATCCCAAGATATTGCTAAGCGCGTTTCTCAGGACTTCTCCGGGCTCTTCGCCACGGCTCCGCCGGCCTTCAGGAACCCCTGATCGTCGAGCCACTCGCGGAAGCGGTCCGGCCAGCGCGTGATGGGCATGGGCCGGTCCTTCATGCCGAAGCCGTGGCCCCCGCGCGCGAAGATGTGAAGCTCCGCGGCGAGCCCGGCCTCCCTGAACTTCTGGAAAAGCTCGACCTCGGTGCCGCTCGGACCCCTGTCGTCGTAGGCGGCGCAGAAGAACGCCGGCGGCGCATCCTTGGGCAGCGGCGGCCCGCCGTCGCGCCTGGACCCGCCGTACATCAGGGCCTGGAAGGCCGGGCGCGAGCTCTCGCGCTCGACCGGGTCGCTGGCCTTCGGGTTGCCGCCATCGAAGCCCGCGCCGACGAAGCTGACGATCTGCCCGCCCGCCGAGAAGCCGATGATGCCCACCCGCTGCGGGTCGAGGTTCCAGCCCCGGGCGCGCGACCGCACAAGGCGCAGCGCCCGCTGCGCGTCCTTGACCGCGTGCTCTTCGACCTTGTAGGTCGAGCCTTCCTCCTTGGCCAGGCGGTACTTGAGCACGAACCCGGCGATGCCATGGTCGCGCAGCCACTTGGCGACGAGGTGGCCCTCGTTGTCGATCGACAGGTACTTGTGCCCGCCGCCGGGCGCGATGATCACGGCGGCGCCGGTGGCCTTGTCCTTCGCGGGCAGGTACGCGGTGACGGACGGCTTGTGGATGCTGGCGATCCGCCGGACGCCGTCGTCGCCGACCCGCACCGACTCGGGCGCGGTCTTGCCTTCCGACCCGGGCGCTCCCTTGGGCCACAGCAACACCTCCTCCTGCGCGCGGGCGGTGCCGGCGCTGGCACAGACGAGCAACCACGAGGCGAACAGGACGGTGCGTTTCATGGTTCCGCTTTCACCCGGTCATCCCGGGGGTGGTACGAACTTCACGCAGACGGGCGCCGGGCAGGAGGCGAACACGCCCGACGGCTTCAGGCGGCCGTTGCCGGCGTCGATCCGGCAGGCCAGCACGGTGTCGGAGCTCTGATTGGCGATGGCCAGGTGCTTGGCCGACGGCTCGATGCCGAAGTTGCGGGGGGTCTTGCCGCCGGTGCCCTGCTCCTCGACGTAGGTCAACGTGCCCTGGGGGCCGTCGATGTTGAACAGCACCACGCTGTTGTGGCCGCGGTTCGAGCTGTACAGGAACTTGCCCGACGGGTGGATGTCGATCTCGGCGCCGGTGTTGGGGCCGTCGTAGAACTCGGGCACCGTCCGCAGGGTCTGCAGCTCCTTCAGCACGCCCGTTTTGGCGTCGTAGGCGAACGCGGTGACCGTCGAGGTCAGCTCGTTGAGCACGTAGGCGAAGCGGCCGTCGGGGCGAAAGACCATGTGGCGCGGGCCCGAGCCCGGTTTCAGCTGCGCGTACGCCGGGTTGTGGGGCGTGAGCTTGCCCTTGTCGGCGTCGAACGCGTAGACCATCACCCGGTCGAGGCCGAGGTCGCAGACGAAGGCGAAGCGGTTGCCTGGATCGAGCTTCACGCAGTGGGCGTGCGGGCCCTTCTGCCGCTCGGGGTGCACGCTCTTGCCGCTGTGCTGGATGGTGCAGCTGGCCTCACCCAGCTTGCCGTCCGCTGCCACCGGCAGCGACGCGACCGAGCCGCTGCCGTAGTTGGCCACCAGCAGGTTCTTGCCGGTCTTGTCGAGCGCCAGGTGACAGGGCCCCTGTCCCATCGAGGGACGCTGATTCAGCAGGGTCAGCTTGCCGTTGCCCGGATCGATCTTGAACGCGCTCACCGCGCCGCCGGGCTTGCCCTGGAAGCTGTCGACCTCGTTGACGGCGAACACCAGCCGCCGCTTCAGGTCCACCTCCAGAAAGGACGGGCTCTGGGTCTCGGCGGCCAGGCCCAGCGGGACCAGAGTGATGTTCTGGGAGACGTCGAGGTTGCTGGTCTGCAGGCGGAACAGGTAAATGCCCTTGCTCTTGGCATTGTTGGTGTACGTCCCGACATAGACCAGGGTGTCGTTCATCGCGGCCTGCGGCATCACAGATACTCCCCTCGCGGTCCGATCGTTGAGCCCTTTTACCCCGCCTTGACGGGGTCCGTCGCGGGCTCGCTGAGCGCGGGCCGGGCGGGCGGCCCTGGGTCAGCGGCCGGGCGGCGCGGCCTGGGATTCCAGCTGGTCGAGGATCGCGCGCGCTTCCGGATCGTAGGGGTCGGCCGCCAGCGCCTTGCGCAGCCACCCGATGCCGCCGGGCAGGTCCCCGCGCGCCAGCGCCACCAGCGCCAGCAGATCGAGCGCCGCGACCGAATCGGCGTCCCGCTCGAGCATGCGGCGCCCGGTGGCCTCGGCGGCGGTGAGGTCGCCGATCTGCAGGTGGCAGCGACCTGCCAGCGCCTGGGCGCTCGGATCCTCCGGCAGCGCGGACAGCACGTACAGACATTCCTCCGGGTGACCGAGCGCCAGGTCGAGTCGCGCCAGTTGCCGGCGCGCGGCCTCCGCCACCTCGCGCCGCGGGTAGCGGCGGGCCTGGTCGGTGAGGATCCGATCGGTGGTGGCGCGCGCGCCGAGATCGAGGGCGGCGCGGCGGTGATCCGGGTCGTGGCGGAACAGAGACTCGGTGCCATCGGTGTAGACCAGCCGCCAGTCGGCGGACCGGTACAGATGGGCCGCCAGCGGCAGATACCGATCGGGGTAATCGGTCGGCAGGACCGCGTGGTCGAACGGGTGGCGGCGGGCGAACTCCTCCCAGCGATCGGGCTGCTCGAGCAGCGCGAGGAACTCGGCGTATTCGTCGGCGGTGCGGAGCACCAGGCGCGTATCGAGGTAAGGCGCGGCCCGCGGATGGAGCGACCAGATGAGATAGCCGCCGTAGTGATCCGCGCTGAAGATCCGGCCCGCGCCGGGGTCCTGCTCGATCAGCCGCGCCGATCCGGACGGCACCCGGAAGGGCGCGGGCTGATCGAGGCGGGTCTCGCGGCCCAGCGCGAACAGCAACAGCCCGGTGGTCAGCGCGGCGGTCGCGGACCAGATCAGCGGCAACAGGCGCCGCCCGGACAGGCGCCGGACCAGCGCAGGCGCCGCGTTGGCGACCGCGATCGGGATCGCCATCCAGAAGAACAGCAGCACGTTGCGGTTGGCGGTGAGCGCGAGCCCGAAGAACGCCAGCGCGATCAGCGCGCGCCCGAAACGGCGGTCCGGGCGGCCGTGCGCGAAGCTGCCAGCGGTCGCCAGCGCCACGGCGATCAGCGGCAGCAGCGCCAGCGGGTCGCCGCGCGCGAGCAGGAGCGGCGGCACGTTCTCGGCGACCTGACTGGAGAAGACGTTCGCATTGGCCGGCACCAGCCGCAGCAGCAGCTTCACCGGCAGCACCAGCGCGCGCCAGCCGTAAGGCGTGAGCGTCCCGGCCACCAGGCAGCCAGCCAGCGCCAAGGTCACCCGTCTCGCGCCCGCGCTGGGCAGCTCGCGCCGCCGCCGCAACCGCGCGAGCCCCTCGCCGCCCAGCACACAGCCGATGGTCAACACCCCCAGCGGCCACAACCCCTGGCAGTTGGCCCACACCGCGGTCAGCACCGGCAGCGCGGTCAGCCCGCGTGCCCGCCCGCCCCCCGCGAAGCGCTCGAGCACGAAGACGAACGCCGCCAGAAACACCAGCGTGAGGATCACCGGCCGCACCAGCAGCAGATGCCGCACGAAGAACAACCCCAGCGGCAGCGCCACCGCCAGCAACGCAGCCGCCACCAGCTTCGGCGCTTCCGGGGTTGGGGCCTGTTGCGCCGGTCGTTTCGCTCCACCGCCGCCGTCCCGCTCGCGCACGACATCCGCGTCCGACCCGGACTGATTGGATTGATCGGACTGGTTGAACCGATCGGGCTGATCGATGGTCGTGGGCTTCGGTGCTGCTGGCGTCGGTTCGGCGCTGCCGTCGCGCGGACGCTCGGCGCCCACGCCCGCCTGCACCGCGCGCAGCCACAGCCACGCGCCGGCGGCCACCAGAATCGCCTTGCCCGCCACCAGCGCGGCCAGCCCGCCCAGCCGGAACAGTCCGTAGGAACCCAGCTGGAACAGCCAGTGCAGATCGATCCAGGGCCGCCCGCGCGCCCCCAGCGAGAACGGATCGGCCCACAGGAAACCCCGCCGCGCGATCATCTCGCGGCCGGCGGCCAGGTGCCACCAGATGTCCGAATCCGCCACCGGCGTCAGCGCCGCCAGCGCCGCCAGCCCCAGCAGCACCGCCGTGAGGATCCGGTTGCGCGCGACAGTCACCGCCGGGGCTCCCGGGATCGCTTCGTTCCAGGGTCGTGGGGACCGGGCCGGTGGCGGCCCCAGGGGGCCCACGGGGGCTCAGTTGGGGTCGGCTTCCAGGGCGAAGTAGCGGGTGCTCTTGCGGTCGGTGGCGGCGAACTCGTCGACCAGGGCGCCGGTCCAGACCTTCTTGAGGTTGGGCTCGAGCTTCAGCTTGTGCACGTCGCCCTGGTTGAAGCTGCGCACCTTGCCGTGCACGTGCTCCTTCATCTTGTCCTTGATCTTGGACCGGGGCTGCCGCGGCTTGTAGTGCGCCACCAGGATCGACTGCTTGTCCATCGGTCCGCCGACCACCTCGTACCGCATGACGTAGGCGTAGTCGTAGAGGTCATCCGGCGGAAACTTGCTGGGGATCTCCACCAGCTTGGCGGTCACGCTGAGAGGCTCGTCACCCGCCGCTCGCGCCGGCGCGGGCGCGGCCACAGCCATCGCACCCGCCAGCAGGCCCAGACAAAGTCCCGAACGAAGAAAACGATGCAACATGTGGAGATCTCCCGAGGAAGTCCGGCGATATTAGCAAACCGCCCCCCGCCACCCAACACGCGCCGCTCCGGTGGCGTGCTCCCGACATGAGCGCAACGACGACCTCTCTGGACCATCTGCTGGCCAACGCGGCCTGGGCCCGGCGGCTGGCCACCCGCCTGACGCGCGACCCGGACGACGCCGACGACCTGGTGCAGGACGCGTTGCTCGCGAGTGTGGAACGACCGTCCGCCCCCAGCGGCGCCAGCCGACCGTGGCTGAGCGCCATCATCGGCAACCTCTACCGCAGCACCCTCCGATCGAAGCGACGCCGCGACCGGCGGGAAGAGGCTGCTGGCAGTCACGAGGCAGAGGTACCGGCCGCCGAGGAGACCCTGGCCGCTCTCCAGATCCACCGCCGGCTGTCCGCGCTGGTGGCCGAATTGGCCGAGCCGTACCGCCAGACCGTGCTCCTGCGCTACTTCGAGGACCGTTCCGCCGCCGAGATCGCCGCCCTCACCGCCGTTCCTGCCGGCACGGTCCGCTGGCGGCTGAAGATGGGGCTGGATCAGCTGCGCGCGCGACTCGACGAGGAGCCGGGCGGTCGGAAGGCCTGGATGCTGGTCCTGGGGCGGTTCGCCCGCGGCGAGCGACGCCGCCCGGTGCTCCCCGGTCGCACGGCAATCCCGCTGCGGCTGGCGCTGACGGCGATCTTCACCGCCACGCTGATCGCCGGCGGCGTCGGGCTGCTCCATCGCAGGACCGAGGACCCGGGCGCGCCGGCGGGCGGATCCCCGGACGTGACCACGGCCGCCCGCCCGGGACCAGACCGCGGCCGTCCGGCGCTGTTCGCCGCCGTCGCGGGGGAGACCCTGCCGGCGTGCAACCGTCGCCTCGCGGACCTGCGTGGGCACGAACGGGAGTTGCTGATGAAGATCGCTCCGCCCGACCTGTTCGAGGCCGGCGCTCCCAACCCGGCCGCCCAGGCCGAGATGGGCGACGCGATCGATCGCGCGCTGGCTCCGCTGGCCGGGCGGCTGGCCGGCCACGCGGTGGACTGCCGGACCTACGCCTGCCAGCTGCTGGTGTTGCTTTCCGATCCGCTGCAGCGAGATCTGTATCGCCTGGTGGACCGGGCGCTCGAGCCGATCCTCCAGGAACGGGCGCGCGCGCAGGGGATGTCGTTCGAGATTGCGCCCGACGGAAGCAAGCTGATCGGCACACCAGCGCTGGGCGGCGAGCGCGTCCATGTGGTCCGCCACACGCTGCTGCTCGAGGACGTGTCCGGTCGCGCGGTACCGCTGGCGACGCTCGGTCCAGGCGAACCGGAGGCGCGACGGGCGGTTCACCGGTCGACGCTCCCGGAAACCGCCCCCACGCTGGACCGATGTCAGGCCGAGGCGCGTGACGCCGACGCGCGGATCCGGGCGCTGGAGGCGCGCTGGAGCGACACCAAACCGCTGTCGGTCGTGTTCCAGGAGAGCGCTTTGCAGCCCGAGTTGACCGCGCGGGTGGATGCCGAGCTACGCCGGGCCCTCTCGGCGCTGGGGTACCCCTGGTTCTACGTCGTCGTCTGCCGCGGCTCCATCTGCAGCGTCGATGCCGACGACCCGGACGACAACGACAAGCGAAACCGGATCGTGGGCCCAATGGACCGGGTCATCGACCGAGATCCCTGGTTCTCCCGCCGGGTTCAAGGCCGCTTCCAGTCCGGAGCGGTCTTTTT
>JBKPRZ010000805.1:0-18833 GCA_046734815.1 Myxococcota bacterium
CGCGCCGCCCGCGCCCCGACCTCGGCATCCCCCTCGCGCAACATCGCCGCCAGCGGTTCCACCGGCGGGTCGTGCAGGCGCGTCAGCAAGGTGATCACCGCGCGCTCGTCCTCGGACGAGGCCGTGCGCAACACCGCCAGCAGCGGCTGCGCCAGCGGTCGGCTCTGCTCGGCGGTCAGGCGCTCGGGAGCCAGCCGCGACAGCGCATCCAGCACGCAGGCCAGCGACCCGCCCTGCACGCGCCCGAGCGCCGTCGCGAGCGCCGGGATCGCGCCTGGCCCCACCGCCACGACGTCGGCCACCACCGGCTCGCAGGTCTCACCCTCCAGGCCCGACACCAGCCGCGCCACCCCCTGCTCGCCGTCCAGGTCGGTGAACACGTCGATGTCACCCCAGGCCAGCGTGTTGCGCTCGCGCCCACCGCTGCCCGGGGTCACCTCTCGCACGACCAGGGTCACGCAGGACGAGGGGACCGGCCGCGGCAGCGGGATCCAGACCGGCTGCCGGTACGAATCCGCGCCCGCGCCGTCGTCCGGTAAAGTCACCTCGAACGTCTGATCCGCCGCGGCTCCCAGCACGATCTGCAGCGACCGGGGCCGCGCATGCGCCAGGAACTGCTGGTGCGAGCGCGTGTCCCCCGGCAACAGCTTCAGCCCGACCACCGCGTGTCCGCCCGTCGCCGAGCGCGCGGTCAGCACCTCGCCCCGGCCATCGCCCGGGCCACCCTGGACCCAGACCGTCTCGGGGTCGCCGTCGTTGAGCGCCAGCGGCGCCACCAGGTGCTCGACGTCGCGGGCCGGCGCCTCGTGCGGCGGCGCCGAGCTCATCGAGAACGGGAACTGCACCCGTGGCCTGCCCGCCGGCATCCCCGCGCCCGCGCGACGGGCCACGATGGCCGGACCGGGGGCGGGCGGGGGCAGGGCAGGGGCGACGTCCTGCCAGCGTCGCGCGGACAGGTCGAAGCGGCGTGGAAACAGCCGCACGGGCGCGCCGTCGCAGCGGATCATCCGGGACGCCGTCTCGTACAGGAACAGCCCGCCCGGCTCGAGGGCGACCTCCCGCGCCACCTCGCCGTCGCGGTCCATCGTTCCCACCCGGCCGCTCCACAGCGGCGTCGCCGTGTTCGTCCCGATCGCCGCCAGCCACACCTCGGCCGCCGCCTCGTCCTTGATCGGCACCCGCACCTCGACCAGCCGCCGCCCCTCGACCACCGCCTCCTTCAGCTGCGGCTCGCCCCGCCTGGTCGCCGGGGTCGCCAGCTTGATCTCGGCCAGCCGGCGGTCGCCCTGCTGCAGGTCCAGCGAGCCGCTCGCGGCTGACACTGTGCGCAAGGCGACGGGCGCCTGTGCGCCTGCGACACCCTGCCAGAGCAGGATCACGACCATGGCCGCGGCTTTCGAAGCCGTCATCTGGTGGCGGGATACCGTCATGGCCGCCCGCGGTCAAGGGCACGCGATCCCGCAGCGGCCCGTCAAAACTAGGACCGCGGATCCCTGCGCCGTCGGTGTACCATCGCGCCCGACGCGATGGATCCCCGAGCCGGCGATTTCCTCCGGTGCGTCGGCACATTCGACGCCGAGTTCGATTACGTCCATCAGGTGCTGCGCCGTCAGGGAGTGGCGCCCTCGGACGCCGAGGACCTGGCCCAGGAGGTGTTCCTGGTGATGTGGCGCCGCTGGGGCCAGTTCGACCCGGGCCGTCCCATCCGCCCCTGGCTGGCCGGCATCGCCTTCCGGGTGGCCTACAACCACCGACAGCGGGCCGCCCGTGAGGTCCCCGGCGGCTTGCTGGACCTCGAGGACCAGCGTCCCGACCCCGAGCAGGCGGCCGCCTCCGACAGCCAGCGCGCCCTGGTCTGGCGGGTGCTCTCGTCCCTTCCGGAAAAGCACCGCTTTCTGCTGCTGACCCATGACGTGGACGGCGTGTCCGTGCGCGAGATCGCCGACACCCTGGCGGTGCCGATCCCCACCGCCCACACCCGCCTGCGGGCTGCCCGCCTGGCCTTCGCCAAGGCGCTCAAGCAACAGCAGGCCGTCTCGACCACGCGCGCGCGTCTGGCCCCGCTGCTGCAGGCCTTCGCCGAGGCCGAGCGCGCCAGTCAGGAGAAGGCTCCGACCGAGAGCCGGCGTCGGGTCGTCTCGCGGGCGCGCCGGCTGGCGCTGGTCCCCGGGTTCGGCCTGGCCGCCGGCGAACGCGCTCCCGCCCTCGATCGATCGGCGCCCCGCACGCCCACGCCCCGGGTGGTGGTGACCGGCCTGGGGCGCGCCTGGCTGCCGGTGGCCGGCGCGGCCCTGCTGGGGGCCGCTTGTCTGATCGTCACCCTGGCGCTGGGCGATCCGCCCGCGCGCCTGTTGTTGCCGACGCTGACCCGGACCGAAGCCGCCGCCCGTCCCCCCGCCCGCCGGGCGCCGGTGTTCACCGCCGGCTCGACCACGTTCACCTCCGTCTCCTCGCCGCCGGCCGAACCGCTGGCCCCCACGCCCGGGCTGGGCAAAGGGCTGGTCGGCTACTGGCGCTTCGACGAGCCGGGCGGCAGCCGCGCCGCCCGCGACCTGTCGGGCAACGGCAACGACTGCCAGCTGCGCAAGCTCGATCCGGCCAGCGCCTGGACCGAGGGCCGCCTGGGGCGGGCCGTCGCGCTCGACGGTCAGGGCTGGCTCGAGTGCCCGCGCACCGACGCGCTGGCCCGGCTGGGTCACGAGCTGAGCATCAGCCTGTGGGTGCGGCGGACGGGCGCGCAGTCGCACGTGCGCGCCCTGGTCAGCCGGCAATACGGCGCCGCCGCCCTCGACAACTTCCACCTCGGGTTCCGCGACGACGAGCTGTGGATGCGCACCCGCTTCCGCGGCCAGGTCACGCGCGCGGCGTTCCCGCGCCAGCGCACCGGCTGGCACCACCTGGCCGTCACCCTGGACGCCCGCGGCGAGACCCGCCTCTTCCTCGACGGCGCCCAGGTCGCCTACCGGCGCCGCGACGGTCAACCCCCGCTGGGCGGCGGCGACAACCCGCTGCTGATCGGCGGCGGCCTGAACGTCGCCGAGCTGTCCCAGGTCAGCGAGCTGTTCCAGGGCGCGGTCGACGAGCTGGCCCTGTTCGGCCGCAAGCTGGAACCGGTCGAGGTCCGCGCCCTGGCCGCCGGCGCCCAGCCGCCCACCGCCCCCTGAGCACGCCGGTCACGGCGCCCGCAGCCCGCCCGCCAGCCCGGCGCTCTCGAGCTGGGCTTCACGACGGTGGCGGCTCCGCTTTCCGGTCGCTACGTGAGGAACGCGGACCAGCGGGCCATCATCGACCGGATCTCCTCCGCCTCCTCCGGCTTGACCGGGCACAGCGGCGGGCGCACGTGCCCGCCCACCAGGCCGACGGCGTCCATCGCCACCTTCATGGCCGACACCTCGTAGCCCTTCTTGCGCGCGCGCAGGGCGTACAGCGGGATCACGTATTCGTTCATCAGCCTGGCCAGCCCGGCGGCGTCACCGCCCGCTGCCGTCTTGTCCAGCGCCAGCGACAGCGCGGGCGCGACCGTGGCGATGCTGGAGGTGTACGTCCGCAGCCCCATGGCGTAATAGCCGGGGACCATGTCGTCGCCGGCGCCGCCGATCCAGGCCAGCCGGTCGCCCACCCGCTGCTTGATGATCTGGTAGCGCCGGAGATCCCCGATGCCGTCTTTCCAGGCCACCAGGGTGGGGATGCCGCCCGCCAGCCGCAGCACCATCTCGGGACCGGGATTGAACCAGTCGCGGCCGTAGATCAGCATCCCCAGCGGCGTGGCCTGCCCGATGGCCCGGTAGTAGTCATACAGGCCATCGTCGGGCGCGCCGGGATAGTAGGGAGGCAACGCCAGGATGCCATCCGCGCCCGCCGCCGCCGCGCGTTTGGCCATGGCCACCGCCACCGGCAGGCTGCCGCCCACGCCGGCGATCACCGGCGCGTGGCCCGCGAACGCGGCCACCGTATCCTCCACGACCTGCAGGTGCTCGTCCGCGTCCAGCGAATAGGTCTCGCCGGTGCCGCCGGCCGCGACGACCGCGCAGAACGGGAAGCGCGCCATGTGGCGCAGGTTCTTGCGCAGGCCTTCGCGTTCCAGCGCGAGGTCGGAACGGAACGGGGTCACGGGGAAAGCGAGAACACCGGTGAGCCGGCTGCGCAGCTGTTCGGGCGTGGTCATGACGTCGGGCCTCTCCCTGCAAATCGTGAACGCCGAGCTTACTGTTTTTTGCGCACGGCGGGGAGCCGAGGCGACGTGCTATGAACACGCGCCCGATGTCCCGGACCGACCCGCCACACCCCGCGGCAAGCGCTGACGCGCCGGCCGGTCGTGTCTCCTCCGTCGCCGCTGACACCGTTGCCGGCACGGTCGCAGGCACTGTCGCAATTCTGGGCCCCCCGAACGTCGGCAAGTCCACCTTGCTCAACCAGATCCTCGGCGAGAAGGTGGCGATCGTCAGCCCGCGCGCCCAGACGACGCGCAACCGCATCCTGGGCGTCTGGAACGGCGAGCAGGCGGGACACCGCGGCCAGATCGCCTTTTTGGACACGCCCGGGGTGCACGAGCCGCGCTCGGCGCTGGGGCGTTTCATGGTCGGCGAGGCGCTGACCGCGCTGGCCGACGCCGATCTGATCCTGCTGGTGATGGACGCCCAGACCGGCCCTCCCGACCGCCGCACCGAGGCCCGGCTGCTGCAGGAGTGCCGTGCCGCCGGCCGGCCCATCGTTCTCGCGCTGAACAAGGTGGACCGCCTGCGCGACAAGCGCCGGCTGCTGCCTCTGCTGCAGAGCTGGTCCGAACGTGGCCCCTTCGCCGCCCTGGTCCCGATCTGCGCCACCCGCGGCACGGGCGTGAGCGACCTGCTGCGCGAGCTCCTGGCCGCGCTTCCGGCGCGGTCGCCCGCGCACGATCCCGATACGCTCACCGACCGCAGCGAGCGATTTCTCGCCGCCGAGCTGATCCGCGAGCAGCTGTTCCTTCACCTGCGCCAGGAGCTGCCCACCTCGGTGGCGGTGGTGGTCGACAACTGGGAGGAGCGACCGGGCGGCGACGTGGTGATCGACGCCTCCATCCTGGTCGAGCGCGAGGCGCAGAAGGCGATCGTGGTGGGCAAGGGCGGCGCGATGATCCGCGACGTGGGCACCGCCGCGCGCGCGGAGATCGACCGCCTGCTGGGGCGCCCCGGTCACCTGCGCCTGCACGTGAAGGTGGCGCCGCGCTGGACCGATTCGCCCGAGGCCATCGCCCGCCTCGGCTACCGGCCGGGGGAGTGACGTGGCCCGCCGCCAGCGACGCGAAGATCCGCGCCCCGAAGAGAGCGAGCTGCCGCTGATCGCTCTGGTGGGCCGCCCCAACGTCGGCAAGTCCTCGCTGTTCAACCGGCTGGTGGGCGGCCGCCCGGCGCTGGTCGAGGACCTGCCCGGCGTCACGCGCGACCGCCGCTACGGCGTGTGCGACTGGGGGCGGGCCCGGTTCCGCGTGGTCGACACGGGGGGGCTGGATCCGTCGGCCGAGGGCATCCTGGGCGCCATGCGCGCGCAGACCCTGCGCGCGGTGGACGAGGGCGCGCTGCTGGTGTTCGTGCTGGACCTGCGCGAAGGCATGACCGCCGTGGACGAGGAGGTCGCCCGCCTGCTGCGTCGGACCGGCAAGGCGGTCCTGGTGGCGGCCAACAAGGCGGACTCGGACACCCGGCACTCCGGGCTGGCCGACGTGTACGCCCTGGGCTTCGATCGCGTCTACCCCGTCTCCGCCACCCACGGCCGCGGCGTCGGCGATCTGCTGGACGCGGTGGTTGCCGAACTGGGCCCGGCCGCGCTGCCACCGCCAGAGCCCTCCGCCGACCAGGAGGACGACGGCGTCGAGCCGGAGGAGCCCGTCGAGGAGGCGCCCCCCGCGGCCCCCATCCGGGTGGCCTTCGTCGGCAAGCCCAACGTGGGCAAATCCTCGCTGGTGAACCGGCTGCTGGGCGAGGAGCGGGTGCTGGTCCACCACGAGCCCGGCACCACCCGCGATCCCATCGACACCCCCTTTCGCTACGGCGAGCAGGACTTCGTGCTGGTGGACACCGCCGGCCTGCGCCGCCGCCGGTCCATCGATACCTTGACCGAGGCGGTGGCGGCGAAGATGGCGCGCGACCAGCTGGCGCGCGCCGACGTGGCGGCGCTGGTGATCGACATCGACAAGGGCGCCACCGCCGAGGACGCCAAGCTGGCCAGCGTGATCGAGGAGTCGGGCCGCGCCACCATCATCGTGCTCAACAAGAGCGATCTGGTCCCGCGCGCCGAGATCGACGCGCGCATCGAGACATTGAAAGAGGTGCTGGGCTTCGTCTCCTACGCGCCCACGGTGCTGACGTCGGCCCGCACCGGACGTGCGGTGCTGCAGATCATCGACGAGGCGTCGCGCGCATTTATCCAATGGTCACGCAGGGTTGCGACGGCAGATCTGAACAAGAACTTCAGTGAGATCATCACCCGCCGCCCGCCGCCCGCCGGCCCCGGAGGCCGCCACGTGAAGCTGTATTACGCCACCCAGGCCGACGTCTGTCCTCCCACCTTCTACGTCAGTGCGAACCTGCCCACCGCCGTGGGGGGCCCCTACCGCCGCTACCTGGCCAACCAGCTCAGGCAACAATACGGGTTCGCCGGAACCCCCATCCGGGTGATCCTGCGCGGCCGGCGCAGCCCCGGGAAGGGGGCGGCCAAGGGGTGAGCGACCAGCCGCATTGACCGCGCCCGTTTGCCCTGTTATCTCCTGGCGGTGGCGTCCAAGAAGATCGGCAAGGAGCTCAAGTCCCCCGACCATTTCGTCAGCTTCTGGTCGAAGGCCGGCACCTGGCTGGGCGCGCGCAAGAAGTCCGTCCTGTGGGGCGTGGGCGCCCTGGCCGCGGTCATCGCGCTGAGCTGGACCTACGATTCGTTCCGGACCTCTCGCTCCGAGCACGCCTCCCGTGATTTTGGGCGCATCCAGAAGATCGTGGCCGCCCCGCTGGCGGCCAGCCCCGAGAACCCCGGCGCGCCGCCGGCCGATCCCGACGTCCCGCGCTTCAAGACCGAACGCGAGCGGCTGGAGGGGGCGCTCAAGGAGACCGACAAGTTCCTCGCTGACCACGGCGGCAGCTCGCTGAAGGACGAGGCGCTGCTGCTCAAGGCCCGTTTCCTGGTCTCGCTGGACCGCGCCGCCGACGCGGTCCCCATCTACACCGAGCTGGTCGGATCGCTCGATCGCCGCCTGCGCTTCCTGGCGCTGGAGGGGCTGGCCTACGCCCAGGAGGGCAGCGGTCAGCTGGACAAGGCGGTGGCCGCCTTCGCCCGGCTGGCCGACCAGGCCCGCGAGTCGGGCAACTTCCTGCGCGACCGCGCGCTGTACAACCAGGCCCGCGTGCTCGAGCGCAAGGGCGCCGGCAAGGACGCCGAGAAGATCTATCGCAGCATCCTCAGCGAGGTGCCGCAGACCTCGCTGAAGGAAGAGGTGAACGCCCGTCTCGCGGTGCTCGAAGGCAAGTGAGCGCCCCGCTGGCTGGACGACGACAGACAGAATTGAAGGACGCGGCACCATGACGGGCGAGCGGAGGTTCGGTTGGGGGATACCCGCGCTGGCCGGGTTGCTGGTGGGCTGGCTCGGCTGCGCCGGCGCCACCGCCCGGCGGGTGGAGACCCAGCAACGTGACTACCCGGCGGGCGTGACCGCGCTCCGCTGGCGCTCGGCCATCCACGAGCGGGGTCTGTTCGAGCCGCGGCCCGAGGAGTGCGCCAGCGGCGTGATCGTGGACAACCGCCTGATCCTCGGCTCGCGCGGCGGCAACGTGGTGGCCCTGGACGTGCGCGACGGGCACGTGTTGTGGTCGACGCTGGTTGCCGGCGGCGTCGATTCCGAGGCGCGCTACGACGACGTCCACCACCAGGTCTACGTCGGCAGCGACGACGGGCTGGTCTACGCCCTCGATCCGGCCACCGGCGAGGTCCGCTGGGCCTACAAGGGCAAGGGCGCGGTCGAGCGCAGGGCCGAGCTGGGAGGCGACGCCATCTACGTCAGCTCGGCCAGCGATCGGGTGGTGGCGCTGGAGCCCCGCAGCGGCAAGCTGCTCTGGCAATACGAGCGCGATTCTCCCGAAGGCTTCACCATCCACGGCCACTCGGGCCCGCAGCTGCACCGCGGGATGGTCTACACCGGCTTCTCCGACGGTTACCTGGTGGCGCTGAACGCCGGCACCGGCGACCTGGTCTGGGCGCGCTCGCTGGCTACCGCCTCCGAGCAATACGTCGACGTCGACGCCACCCCGGCGCTGTTCGGCGACGACCTGCTCCTGGCCTCCTCTTATTCGGGCGGGCTGTACGCGCTGACCGTCAGCACCGGCGACGTCCGCTGGCGCCTGGGTGTCGAGGGCGCCAGCAGCGTGCGGGTCATCGATCAGCGCCTGTATTTCTCCGCGCCCCGCGACGGCCTGACCGCGCTGACCCCGACCGGCGACATCCTGTGGCGGCAGGGCCTGGCCGACGCGGGCGATCTGACCCCGCCCTTCGGCGTGGGGCCGTACCTGCTGTTCTCGGGGAGCCGGGCCGGGTTGTTCGTGGTCGAGCGGGAGCACGGCCGTCTGCTGGAGATCTTCAACCCCGGGCGGGGCATGTGCGCGCAGCCGACCCTGAGCCCGGACGGCCACACCGTCTACGTCCTGGCCAACAGCGGCTCGGTCTACGCGCTGAACATCAACTTCTGAGCCCGGCGCCCGCCCGGCCAGAGCACTCCGATAGCGCTCAGACCGGGACCACAGAAGAGGTGAGCCGGCGGACCAGCTCGCGGATCCGCTTGCCACCACCCGCGTCGCGCGCACGCCACTCGACGCCAAACCCCGGCTCGGGTCCCTGCGCCGCGGTCCAGGCGACGCGGGCGGTGAAGGCCATCGCCACCTGTGCACCGGGGGGCGAGAGCTCTAGAACCACTTCGGCATCACTGGGCACCGGCGAGTTCGAGCGCACGAAGGCCCCGCCCCGACCGATGTCGCGCAGGATGCCGCGCGCGGGAGCTCCGCTGCCGGGCAGGTGCCAGTTCACCGGGATCTCGACCGGCAGGCGTTCGTGACGGCGGCGGCTGCGCACCGCTTCGCCAGCCTTCGCCAGATCCAGCAGGTAATCGATCTTCGCTTTCTCCGTCGGGAGAAACTCGACGCAGATGCCGGCGCGGATCTTCTGCAGGTGCCGGCCCGGCCGGCGCCACACCACGCGTCCGGCGATCACCAGCGGTGGCTGGCGGCGCCCGAGATTGACTTTGACCGTGGCCGTCGCACCCTTGTTGGCCTTCCGTCTCGTCGGACAGAAGACCCCTCCGTGCGGCAGGGTGGCGTCGTAACCGGCGAGGAACTCTTGCCGGCTCCGAAGGACTAGCTCCACGGGAGCGCTACTCTGCCCCCGGCCTTCGGTGCTTGATTTTGAAGGAATGCCAGGCATTCTGCCGTTCCCCGATCAAGGAAGTGTACCTGCGAATCCAAGATTTTAACTACGAATTACCTGCGGACCGCGTCGCGACCGAGCCGATGCCGGACCGCGCTGCAGCCAAGCTGCTCGTCCTGGATATTCCCACCAACGCTAGGCGCCACGCCAGTTTTCGCGATGTTTCGGGTGTGCTGCGGCCGGGCTCGCTCATTGTTCTCAACGACACGCGCGTCATTGCAGCACGTCTGGTCGGGAAAAAAAACACCGGAGGACGCGCCGAGGTGCTTCTGGTTAGACGGGTGGAAGGTCAGAACACGCCGCATCTTAGTCACTCAGAAAAAAACTGGCAGGAAATGTGGGAGGTCCTGCTCCGGGGTATGGGGTCGTCGCCTTCGGGTCGCATCCGGTTCGAAGATGGGGCGTACGCCGACGTGGTCGAGAAGGGCGCGCAAGGATCAGCCATCGTCCGTATGACGGGCAGCGGTGAGGGCGGAGTGCTGGGGCTGGCGGCGCGGCTCGGTGCGGTGCCATTGCCCCCGTACATCGAGGCGGCCCGCAAGCGACGTCCAGCGCCATCGCCGGCCTGGGCCGAGGACCGGGAGCGCTACCAGACTGTTTACGCGCGCGAGCCGGGCGCGGTGGCCGCGCCCACCGCCGGCCTGCACTTTACCGACTCGGTGCTGGCCGAGCTGCGTGCGCGCGGCCACGAGATCGCCACCGTCACCCTGCACGTGGGGCCCGGTACGTTCCGCCCGGTGCAGGCCGAGGACCCGCGCGAGCACCACATGGACCGCGAATTTTACGAGATCCCCCCCGCCACCGCCGACGCGGTCGCGCGCGCGCAGCGGGAAGGGCGTCCGGTGGTCGCGGTGGGCACCACCGTGGTGCGCACCCTGGAGACGGTGGCCCGCACGGGCGAGATCCGGGCCGATCGTGGCTTCACCGACCTCTACATCCTGCCCGGCAGCCCGTTCCGCGTGGTCACCGACCTGGTGACCAACTTCCACCTGCCCCAGTCGACCTTGCTGATGCTGGTGGCCGCCTTCGCGGGCCGGGAAAAGGTCCTGGCGGCCTACGCCGAGGCGATCGCCACCGGCTACCGCTTTTACAGCTACGGCGACGCGATGTTGCTGCTGCGGGGCGGGGCGTACGCGTGAGCGCGTTCCAGGTGCTCGCCCGCGACGGAGCCGCCCGCGCTGGCGTGCTGCAGACCACCCACGGCCCCATCGCCACGCCCGTGTTCATGCCGGTGGGCACGCAGGCCACCGTCAAGGCCCTGTCGGTTCCGGACCTGCAGGCGCTGGGCGCGCAGGTCATCCTCGGCAACACCTACCATCTCGCGCTCCGCCCGGGCGCCGAGCTGATCGGCCGGCTGGGGGGGCTGCATCGGTTCATGGCCTGGCCGCACGCCATCCTGACCGACTCGGGCGGGTTCCAGGTATTCAGCCTGGCCGCGCGCCGGCTGGTGGACGAGGACGGCGTGACCTTCCGGTCGCACATCGACGGCAGCGAGCAGCGCTTCACCCCCGAGCGGGCCATGGCGGTTCAGGCCGCCCTCGGCAGCGACATCGCCATGGCCTTCGACGAGTGCCCACCCTCGGACGCGGCGCCCGCTCTGGTGCGCGAGGCGGTCGACCGCACCACCCGCTGGGCCCGCCGCTGCCTGGCCGCCCCGCGCGCCCCCGGGCAGCTACGCTTCGGCATCGTCCAGGGCGGCGTCGATCTGGGGCTGCGCCGGCAACACCTGGACGAGATCGCCGCTTTGCCTTTCGAGGGCCTGGCCCTGGGCGGCCTGGGGGTGGGCGAGCCCCCGCCGGTGATGCACGAGGTGGTGGCCGCGGTGGCGCCCGGGATGCCGGCCGATCGGCCGCGCTACCTGATGGGTGTGGGCCGGCCCGAGGACCTGCTGCAGGGAATTCGCGCGGGCATCGACATGTTCGACTGCGTGATGCCCACCCGCAACGCGCGCAACGGGCAGCTGTTCGTGCGCAGCGGCCGCCTCAACATCGCCAACAGCGTGCACCGCGAAGCCGATCGACCGGTCGAGGAGGGCTGTCCCTGCGAGACCTGCCGCTGCCACAGCCGGGCCTACCTGGCCCATCTGTTCCACGCCAAGGAGATCCTCTACGCCCGCCTGGCCACCCTGCACAACTTGCAGCACTACCTCGACCTGGTGCGCGGCGCCCGGGCCGCCATCCTGACCGGCACCCTCGAACCCTACGTCCGCGCCCGCCTCGCCCTGCTCGCCGCCCCCCCCACCGAATAGCCCGCCAGAGCGCCGGGGGGTCGGGACCCTTTGAGGGTCCCGGAAAAGATGATAGCGATTTGTCATGGCCAAGCGCGTGCTGGTGGTCCTGTCTGGATGCGGCGCTGGCGACGGCAGCGACATCCACGAAACCGTCCTCACCCTCCTCGCGATCGAGCGCGCGGGCGCCCGCGCGGTCTGCGCCGCCCCGGCGACCGCGCTGGCCGCGTCCGCCCCATTGGCCCGCGATCCGATCGCAGATCTGGCCACCGTCAAGCTCGAGGACTTCGACAGCCTGATCATCCCCGGCGGCGGCGGGGTGGGGCAGGTGCTGTCCAACTACGCCCAGAAGGCGCAGGTCTGCGACGTGCACCCGCAGCTGGCGGTGCTGTTCAAAAGCGCTCTCGGCAGCCACCGACCCATGGGGTTCATGGGCCTGGCTGCCGTGCTGGTCGCCCGCGTGCTGGGGCCCGTGGCGGGCGTGCGCGTGACCCTGGGCCCGCGCGCCGCCGCCGCCAACAAACACGCCGCGGTCATGGGCGCCGACGTGCGGCCCTGCGCGCTCACCGACATCTTCATCGACAAGAAGACGCGGGTGATCACGACCGCCGTCTTCCTGCACGAGGAGATCCGGCTCGGCCAGGCCGCCCAGGCGATCGAGAAACTGGTGCGCACGGTGGTGCACCTGTCCCGGGATCGCTCGCCCGCCCCGCCGCCCGAGCCGGGCGAACGCGCGCCGGCTGCGCGGACCGGTGAGACTGGGCCCGCCCCGCAGCCGGATCAGACCGCGCCGGCGTCCCGCCCAGGACCACCACGCGCGCCGATGCGGCGTCCGGTCACTCCAGGCCGCGGTTCCGCTTGATCTGCTCGAGGGCCCGCTGGTACTCGACCTCCCAGGTCGAGGTGCCCTCTTCCAGGTTCTTGATGCGGCGGCGGACCTCGGCGTCCAGCTCCTCCTCCACCATCATGTGCTTCTTCAAGATGTCGGTCATCTTGCGGCGGAGGATGCTGTCTTCGGCGAAGACCTCCTCGATGTGCGGCGACTGCATGAACGACTCGATCATCTGGGTGGTCATCCAGTCGAGCCCGTCGTCGCCCAGCCCGAACCCCTTCTCCCCGGCGATGGCCCGCTTGACCTTGCCGAACTGCTCGTAAGGCAGGTTCCGTTTGGACAGCAGGTCCTTGGCCTTCTCGGTGATCTCCTTGTCGAGCCGCAGGTACTCCTTCAACACCGCCTGCACGTCCAGCTCGGCCTCGGCCCGATCGACGACGGCGATGTCGCCGTCTTCGATCAGCGATCGGATCAGCTCGGCGCCGATCACCGGGATCTTGCCCGCATAAAGCTTCATTACTGGCGGCGGTTATACGGGGTCGCTGTGCGGGCAGTCAAGGAACTGCACGAGGATCTGCACATGCTTGACAGTTGAGCGGCTCCGAGCAAAATCGCCGGACTCCACTTTCCAGACGGAACCGGCCGGGTTTCCCCCGACCCTCCAGCGGACGGCGGAGTGAGGCGGATTAGCTCAGATGGTTAGAGCAGGCGTTTCATACGCGCCGGGTCCGGGGTTCGATTCCCTGATCCGCCACATCGAAGAGGGACCCTGAGAGGGTCCCTCAAACCCCCGGGGCGTTCTGACGAGCTCCAGCCTGGCGTTCTGACGAGCTCAGCCTGGCGTTCTGGCCTGACGTTCTGATGAGCTCAGCCGGCGGTCGGCGGGCTCTCGCTGATGCGGCGGCAGAGGGCTTCCCAGGCGGGGCCGGCCTCCGTCAGGAACACACCTACCTGTGTGGTGAATCCGGGCGGCGCGCTGGGGTTGTCGGCCACGTGCACCACCAGGCCGCTGAGCTTGATCTCGAACGGCGGGTCTCCGATGCGGACGGTGACGTGCATCCGCGTGCCCAGCGGGCGCTGCTCGGGCATGGCCAGCAGGATCCCGTTGCGGCTGGCGTTGATGATCCGCGAGCGGAACTCCGGGCCGACCGATGATTCGAAGCGGATGACCGCAGCCGCATCCAGGGCCATGCGCGGTGCCGCCCGCCGCTCTCCCGTCTTCAACATCGTCGACATGCCTCCTCAAGTATCCCCGGCTTCTGGCTGTAATTCCACCTACTGAATCAAAGGCGGAGTCCGCGCACCTGAGCGCGCACGCGCGCACAGGGGCGGGCGACTGCTCCCCACGCCGCCGCTGTCGTCAGTTGGGCGGGGGCGGGGTGGTCGGTGCGCTGGCGGGAGGCGGGTTGGTGGCCGCCGGCGGTGTGGTGCCGGCCGGGTTGGCGGGGGCGTTGCCGCCAGCTGCGCCCTGGGCGCCGGCCTCGGCGGGCGCCTCGGCCTCGGGGGCACGCTCCCAGCGGTCCACCTTGCCCGACCCGGTGCTGTCGAAGCCGATCCGGTCCAGCTTGCCGCCCTCGTAATATTGCCACTCGTCGACCTTGCCGTCGTTGTTCGAGTCGCGCTCGACCCGCACCAGCTTGTCGCCCTCGTAATATTTGGTGAAGTCGACCCGCTGGTCGTAGTTGGTGTCCAGCTCCTCGCGCACCTTGCGGCCGCCCTGGTAAAAGGCCCGCAGGTCGAAGCGGCCGTCGAAGTCGAGGTCGAACTCCTCGAAGCTCAGCGTGCCGTCGTCGGCGTAGTGATAAACGATGTCCACCTTGTTGTCGCCGTTCAGGTCGACCTGCTTGCAGACCAGGACCTGGCTGCTCTGATCGCCCTTGCCGCTGGTCACGTACAGCTTCAGCACATCCGCCTTCTGGTCGCCGTTGGTGTCGGCGGCGATGACCTGCTTGCCCCGGTCGTCGCAGCGCGAGCGGTCCACCGAGGTGGTCATCATGCCGTTGGCCGGGGCGGTGGTCAGCCCGCCGGTGCCCCCGGCCCCCCCGCTCGAGCCGCAGCTGGCCAGCAAAGCCAGGCCCAGCCAGGCGCCCACCGAAAAAGCTCCTCCTCTAGTCCACCCGACCGACCGAGAAACAAAAGGGGCGAATTGAAGCATGAGCAGTAGGTTAGACGCAATTCGCAAAGAGCTCAAGAAGGTCGGGCCTTGCAAGGTTTGCTTTCCGGAGCACCCGCATTGACTACGTACATATGGTCATGCATGGTCTCCGCACGATCGATGGCGCGGAAGAAGATCTCGACCACCGTGTACATCACACCCGAGCAGAACGAGCTGCTCAAGCTCCTGCACGAGAAGACCAAGGTCCCCGTCGCCGAATACATCCGCCAGGGGATCGACCTGGTGCTCGAGCGGGAGCGGGACCGCCTGCCGGGTCAGCTCTCTCTCGACGTCGCCCGCAAGTAACCCTCTGAACGCCAACTCCGGTTTTCGCCCGTGCCCATTCCTACCCGCCTCATCCGTAACTTCTCGATAATCGCCCACATCGACCACGGCAAGTCCACCCTGGCCGATCGGTTGATCGAGCAGACCGGCGCCCTGACCGAGCGCGAGCAGAAGAACCAGTTCCTCGACAGCATGGACCTGGAGCGCGAACGGGGGATCACCATCAAGGCCGCCACGGTCCGGCTGCAATACAAGTCGCAGAAGGGCGAGACCTACGTCCTCAACCTGATCGACACCCCCGGGCACGTGGACTTCCACTACGAGGTGTCCCGCTCGCTGGCCGCCTGCGAGGGCGCGCTGCTGGTGGTCGATGCCTCCCAGGGGGTGGAGGCCCAGACCCTGGCCAACGTCTACCTGGCCTCGAACAACAACCTGGCCATCGTGCCGGTGATCAACAAGATCGACCTGCCCGCCGCCGACCCCGACGGGGTGCGCGCCCAGATCGAGGAGGTCATCGGCATCGACGCCGCCGACGCCATCCTGGCCTCGGCCAAGACCGGGCAGGGCATCGAGGAGATCCTCGAACGGATCATCGAGCGGGTGCCACCGCCCCAGGGGGATGCGGAGAAGCCTCTGCGGGTGCTGCTGCTCGACAGCTGGTACGACAGCTACCGCGGGGTGGTCTGCCTGGTGCGGGTGGTGGACGGCCTGTTGCGGCCCCGCCAGAAGATCCGCTTGATGGCCGCCGGGCGCGATTACGAGGTGCAGAACCTGGGCGTGTTCGCGCCCTTCCCCAAGGACCATCCCGAGCTCGGACCCGGCGAGGTGGGCTTCCTCACCGCCGCCATCAAGGACGTGGCCGACGCGCGCGTGGGCGACACCATCACCGACGCCGCCCGGCCGGTGGGCGAGCCCTTGCCCGGTTTCCAGCCGGCCAAGCCGATGGTGTTCGCCGGGATCTTCCCCACCGATTCGGCCCGCTACGAGGACCTGCGGGACGCGCTGGACAAGCTGCGCCTGAACGACGCTTCCTTCACCCGCGAGCCGGAGAACTCGGCGGCCCTGGGGTTCGGCTTCCGCTGCGGCTTCCTGGGCCTGCTGCACATGGAGATCGTCCAGGAGCGGCTCGAGCGCGAATACAACCTGGATCTGATCACCACCGCGCCAACCGTCCGTTTTCGGGTGATCCTGCGCGACAACGAGGTGGTCGAGCTGGACAACCCGGCCAAGCTGCCCAGCGAGGGCGACATCGATCGCATCGAGGAGCCGATCATCGCCGCCACCATCCACACGCCTCCCGAATACGTGGGCGCGCTGCTCAAGCTGTGCGAGGACCGCCGGGGTGTGCAGACCGGACTGACTTACGCCGGACAGCGCCGGGTGATCATCCGCTACGACCTGCCGCTGAACGAGGTGGTCTACGGCTTTTACGACAAGATGAAGTCGGTCTCGCGCGGGTACGCCTCGCTGGACTACGAGCCCAAGGGCTACCGGCCGGCGGACCTGGTCCGGCTGGACCTGCTGGTCAACGGCGACCGGGTGGACTCGCTGTCGGCCATCGTCCATCGCGACAGCGCCTTTCACAAGGGGCGCGACCTCTGCGAAAAGATGAAGGAGCTGATCCCGATGCAGCAGTTCGAGGTGGCGGTGCAGGCGGCCGTCGGCTCGCGGGTTATCTCGCGTACCACCGTGAAAGCGTTGAGGAAGAACGTCACCGCCAAGTGTTACGGCGGCGACATCACCCGGAAGCGCAAGTTGTTGGAGCGTCAGAAGGAAGGTAAGAAGAGGATGAAGCAGGTGGGTAGCGTGGAGATCCCCCAGGAAGCCTTCCTGGCCATCTTGAAGGTCGAATGATGCGAATGTTCCTCGAACGTTGGAAGCAGCAGCGGCAGCAGCGCCGCGCCCGGGCCGAGGCACGCCACCTCGCGAACGAAGCGCGTCGCATCATCAAGAAGAAGCGCTACCGCATCCCCGACGCCGTCGCCACCGACGTGCAGGCGGCCATCGACGAGGTGGATCAGGCGCTGGCCAGCCAGGAGCACGAGCGCACCCGCCAGGCGCTGTCCCGCCTGGACGAGAAGATGGACGAGCACCTGGCCTTCGCCCGCAAGTCCTCGCTGCGTGAATACGCCGAGTCGATCGGGGTGGCGGTGGCGATCGCTCTTCTGCTGCGGGCCTTCGTGGTGGAGGCCTTCCAGATCCCCTCGGGTTCGATGATCCCGACCCTGGAGATCGGGGACCACATCTTCGTCAGCAAGTTCTCGTACGGCATCGGGATCCCGTTCACGCACAAGCAGCTGGTGCGCTACGGCCAGCCCAAGCGCGGCGACATCATCGTCTTCCGCTTCCCGCTGGATCCCGACGTGGACTACATCAAGCGGGTGATCGCCCTGCCCGGCGAGCGGGTGGAGGTGCGCAAGAATGAGATCTACATCAACGGCAAGCCGATGCCGCGCGAATACGTGAAGGACGCCTGCAGCTACGAGGACGGCCCTCCGCTCGACGGGCTCCGGCGCGAGCGCGAGTGCGAACGCTGGCTGGAGAACCTGGACGGCAAGCTCCACAGCACCATCCACAACCCGCACGGCTCGACCGACTGGCCCGGGATGGTGGTCCCGGCCGGCCACGTGTTCGTGATGGGGGACAACCGCGACAACTCGAACGACTCGCGCGTGTGGGGCACGGTGCCGCAGGACCTGATCAAGGGGCGGGCGCTGATCGTCTGGTGGTCGCGCGGTCCCACCGAAGGCGGCGCCTCGCTGGACGCGGCCAAGCAATGGATGCACGCCATCCGCTGGCGCCGCTTCTTCTCCCTGGTCCAGTGACCCGAGCCAGAAGCTAGCGCGCCAGCAGCATCAGGGCGGCGGCCAGGGCGGCGACGCCGCCGGCCACGAAGGCGACCACCTTGACCGTGGCCTTGCGGGCCTTGCTGCGCGCGATCGAGCGCAGGGCCTGGACGATGTGCTCGCGCAGATCGGCGGCATTGGCGTGGCGCTCGTCGCGGACCTTGGCCACCATCTTCAGCACCACCGCGTCCACGTCCCGGGGGATGGACAGGTCCGGGCGCAGGCTGGAGGGGGGAGGCGGGATGGCCTGCATGTGGAACTGGATGATGTCGCTGGGTCCGCGGGCCTCATCGAAGGGCAGGCGGCCGGTCAACATCTCGTAGGCCAGGATGCCCAGGGCGTAGATGTCCGAGCGGCCGTCCAGCGGCTGGCCGCGCAGCTGCTCGGGGGACATGAACTCCAGGGTGCCCAGGGTCTGGCCCACGGCGGTCAGGGCCAGGGCGGGCCGGCCCGACGACTCGACGATCTTGGCGATGCCGAAGTCCAGCACCTTCACCAGGTCTTCGCCCTCGCGGCTCTCGACCATGATGTTCTCGGGCTTCATGTCCCGGTGGACGATTCCCAGCGCGTGCGCCTCGCCCAGGGCGTCGGCTACCTGGTCGAGCATCTTGAGCACGCGTTCGGGATCGAGCGGACCTTCCTGGCGCTGCACGTCCTGCAGGGGACGGCCGCGCAGGAGCTCCATGGCCAGATACAGGACCCCGTCTTCGGTCTCGTCGAAGTCGTAGGTGATCACCGTGTGCGGGCTGCGCAGCTTCGAGCAGGCCTCCGCCTCGCGGCGGAAGCGTGCCACCGCGGTGGTGTCGGCGGTGTTGTGGGGGTGCAGCAGCTTGAGGGCGACCGGGCGGCCGGTGGCGATCTGCCGGCCACTCCAGACCGCGCCGAAGCCGCCCTCGCCGATCTTGTTCTCCACCACGTAGCGGCCGTTGAGCACGCGGCCCACCTGGTCGTCTCGCTTCGGCGCGCCAAACGCGGGACGAGCCGCGACCGGCGGCGGCGCAGAGGCGGCCACGGTCTTGAGGTGGCCCGGTGCGTCCGGGCTCGGGCTGAAAG
>JBKPRZ010000806.1:0-3018 GCA_046734815.1 Myxococcota bacterium
GGTGTACGCCGATCGCAGCGGGGCGCTGGTGGCGCGCGACGTGGGCACCGGCGCGATCCGCTGGCAACGGCCGATGGACGCGGCCTTTGCCCGCATCGGCTACGCCGCCTCCGGCGACACCGTGGCCGAGGTGGTGCAGACCGCCGGCGGCAGCACCGACCGTGCCCGCCAGGCGGCCGTAATCGGCTACGACGCCGGCAGCGGCGCCCAGCGCTTCTCGCGCGACGTGACTGGACCGGTGGGCGCGCCGACGGTGTGGCGCAAGCTGGTGGTGGTCCCGCGGCAGTCCCAGTGGGTCACACTGGTCGACGCCGGCTCGGGTCAGGTGCTGGCCGACATCCTGTCGCGCGAGGAGGCGGCCAACTTCGTGCGCGGCCTGCCCGAGGGCCTGTTCTTCGGATCGCAGGGGGTGTTCCTGGCCTCCGAGGGCACCGCCATCGCCGAGCGGAAGTCGCCGGCTTATCTGCGCGCCAAGCTGCCACCTTTCGTGCGGCCGCTGTACCACCAGGACATGTACCGTCCAGCGGAGATCGACTATTCGGCCATCGACCGCAACCGGCTGCTCTGGCGGGTCACGCCCAGCGGCGAAGGCGCCGCCTTCGCGGGCGGGGCGGTGGTGGTGCACAACTTCCGCTTCTTCTTCGCCGTCGACGCCGGCACCGGGCAGCTGCGCTGGGCCTACAACCAGCCGCGCATCGATGCGATCTCCTCCGCTCACACCGGGCCCGCCATCGTCTTCGTCACCAGCGATGGCACCTTCAAGGCGCTGGATGCCTCGTCGGGCGCGGCCACCTACGAGGCGCCGCTGGGGGGAGAGGAGGTGGCGGTACAGGGCGCCACCTTCGACGCCGACGGCTTCGGCCCCGGCGCCGGCGGCAAGGCCGGTGATCCCAGCCTGGTCACCACCTTGTCCTCGATCCTCTGGGACCCGGACCGGCGCTTCACCGACGTGCGGCTGTTCGCGCTGGAGGAGCTGACCAAGATGGGCGGGCCCGACGTCGCCCGGCAGCTGCTCAAGGCGCTGGATGTCGGTGAGTCGGTGCCCACTCCCGTGCTGAAGAAGGTGATGGAGGTGCTGGTGGCCCGTCAGGACCGGGCGCTGCTGCCGGTGTACATGGAGGCATTGCGGGTGCGTCCGGACTACGCCGAGGACCGCCAGCCCAAGCGGCTGGACTTCTTCGCCCGCGCGGTCACCAACCTGAAGGCCAAGGAGGCCATCCCGCTGCTGGTCGAGCACCTGCGCCTGCCCGATACCGACCTGGACGCGGTCGAGCCCATCGCCGAGGCGGCCATCGCCCTGGACGCGAAGGATGCGCTGGAGCCGTTCCAGGACTTCCTGCTGCAGTACCGGGCCGACCCGGCCTTCGTCGGCGCCCCGGCGCCGCTCATCGCCGCCTGCAACGTGCTGCTGAAGCTGGGGGGAGCGAAACAACGGTCCTTGCTGCTCTTCGTGGCCGAGGCCCCCCACACGATCGAACCGGTGGCCAGTCACCTGCAGCGATCTATCCTCCCCGACGAGGCCGGGGTCAGCCATCGCGAGTAGGGGAGCTCCCTACGTGTAGAGCCGGGTGGGGCTCGGCCGGGTTACACCGACGTTTCCACCCGATGGACCCGTCAGCGGTGGACTGATACGGGCGCGTCCCCGCCCAAGTCGGTATTGCAGCAAATCCCGAGCTGGCTTACAAAAAAGGATAATGCGCTTTCTCTCGCGAAGCATATTCGCCGGGCTTGTCCCGCTGGCCCTGCTGGTGGCGTCGTGTGACGGCAAGGCCAAGGAAGAGATGACCCGCCGTCTGTCGGAGGCCAACGACAAGCTGGTCGAGTGCCGCCGCGAGACCACCGCGCTGAAGGCGGAGATCTCCAGCCTGAAGCGACAGCTGGCGCAGGCGATCTCCAATCCCACCCGCGTGGTGCTGACCGATCCCGAGATCATCAACCTGGTCGCTTCCATCCGCGGCACGCCGCCGGGCCCCGGCGACGAGAAGAATGCGCTCGACCCCAGCGTGGCCAGCAAGATCGTCCTCCAGGGCGCGCCCGCCCTCCGCCAGTGTTACGAGCGCGCGCTCAAGAAGAACCAGGCGCTGCAGTTCCAGTCGGGCGTCGGGGTCACGCTCGGCATCACCGTCAAGCCGCAGGGCACGGTCGAGGACGTCGACGTCAGCCCGTCGATCGACTCGGAGATGACCAGCTGTATCAAGAGCGCGGCCATGCGCTGGAAGTTCCCGACCTTCGCCGGAAGCGCCGTGACCATCGAGCAGAAGCTCACCCTGACACCGACCAAGACCTGACGCCCGGTCGCCCGCGCGCTATCGTGGCGGCGGTGCCTGACCGGACCGAGATCTACCTCGACCACAACGCCACCGCGCCGCTGCTGCCGTCGGTGCGGGAGGTGATGGGTCGCGCGCTGGCCGAGGCCTGGGGCAACCCGTCCAGCATCCACGCGGCCGGCCGCAGGGCGCGCACGGTGATCGAGACCGGGCGCGCGCAGGTGGCGGCGCTGATCGGCGGGTCGCCCGACGAGGTGATCTTCACCTCCGGCGGCACCGAGGGCAACCACCTGGGCATCCGCGGGCTGGGACGGGCGGGAGCCACCACCTCACTGTCCTCACCCCTGGAGCATCCGTCGGTGCGAGGAGCGCTGGAGGCGGCTGGCCCGGTGCGCTGGCTGCCGGTGAGCGCGGAGGGGCGGCTGGCGGCCGCCGATCTGGAAGCGGCCCTCTCGCCGGAGATCGCGCTGGTCAGCCTGGCGCTGGTCAACCACGAGATCGGAAACCTCTACCCCGTCGCCGCACTGGCGGCGCGCGCGCGGGCGGCCGGCATACCGGTTCATTGCGACGCCGTCCAGGCGGTGGGCCGCCTGCCGGTGGACGTCGCCGCGCTGGGGATCGATGCGCTGACCGTGTCCGCACACAAGATCGGCGGGCCGAAGGGGGTGGGCGCGCTGTGGGTGAGGGCGGGCCTGCAGCCGCGGGCGCTGCTGGCCGGCGGCCACCAGGAGCGCGAGCGGCGGGCGGGAAC
>JBKPRZ010000807.1:0-15085 GCA_046734815.1 Myxococcota bacterium
CTGCTCGTCGGTCAGCGGCACGGTGGTCCGCGCCGCCACCCGCTCGCGCGCGATCCGCCGGTCGCGGCGGCGCCGCTCGGAAAGCGGCAGCCGGCGGCGCAGCGCGATCACCGACCCGGGGCGGTCGCGTTTCGCATCGGCGGAGGTCGATTCCATGGCGGGCGGGGATCGGTCAGGGCGCGGCGGGCGCCCCCTCGGCCGCCGCCGACGAGCCGCGCTCGATGTCCAGGGCGAAGGCCGACACGCCGTTCTGCTTGACCAGATCGATCAGCTCGACCACCTTCCCGTAGGCGACGCCCTTGTCGGCCGCGATCACCGCCTGGGTCTTCGGGTTGGCTGCCGCCTGCTGCCGGATCAGGCGCCCGGCCTCGGCCAGCGACGGGACCTCGGCGCCGTTGAGCAGCAGCTTGGCGTCCTTGCCGTACACCAGGTTGATGGTCGATTCCACGCGCGCCCCGCCGCTGGCCGCCTTGGGCAGCTCGACCCGCAGGCTGGCGCGCACGATGGCCGAGGAGGTCAACATGAAGATGACCAGCAGCACCAGCACGATGTCGACGAAGGGGATGATGTTGATGGAGGCCAGGACGCCCTCGTCCTCGGCCGCCGCTTCGCTGAGGCTGCCCATGCCGCTACTCCGCCGCCGCCCGGTGAAGCTCGGTGGCCTTCAGCTCGGACAGCAGGATGCGGGCCAGCAGCTGCGCGCTGGTGACCGAGTCCTTGACCCGCCCCTTGAACACGTTGAAGGCGATGACCGCCGGGATTGCCACCAGCAGCCCGACCGCGGTGGCGATCAGCGCCTCGGCGATGCCGGACATGACGGCCGCGCTGGCCTCGGCCATGTTGGTGGCCAGGTCGCGGAACGAGCGCACGATCCCCAGCACCGTGCCGAACAGGCCGATGTAGGGCGCGTTGCTGGCCAGGGTGGCCAGGAAGCTCAGCCGCTTCTCGTAGCGCGCCCGCTCGTGGCCGAGCGCGCCCGCGATGAGGTCCTCGACCGACTCGGGGCCCTTCTCGTAGGCCCGCAGCCCCTCGAGCACGACGTTGGTCTCGAGGGTGTCGTGCCGTTCGAGCAGGGCCGCCGCGCCCGAGAAGTCGCCCCGCCCCAGCAGCTTCTGCAAGGTTTCGCGCAGCACCTCGGCGTTGACCCGGTGGCGCGTGTAGAACAGCCAGCGCTCGAGCATCACCCCGATCGAGACGACCGACAGGGCCAGCAGCAGGTACAGCACCCACTCGGCGTTGAAGATCGGCAGCCCCAGCAGGGTCCGCACCAGCGAACCGGTCTCATGCATCGATAGCGCCTCCAGTCACGGGCTCGGGGCCCGGGCCGGCAGGTACCGGCGTGAGCCTTACGGGAGCATTTTCCATCATTTTGGGTGCCTTGCTGTGCGCATTCATCGCGCTTGACGTTTCTTCACATGCGCCGACCGCGCGGTGTTCGCGAGCGGAATGATCGTGTCGGGGACGGGGACGGGGACGGGGACGTCAATATCCAGACACCGCGGGCGAGCGATCGTGATCTCGGTCTCCGCTTGCTGTCGTCGGGGCCACTCCAGACCAGAACACCGGGCGCGCAAGAAAATGTCACGGGTTCCATCTCCAAACGTTGCGCGCTCGTCGTTGTGCCTGGCGTCGGCGCAGTGTTTAGATTTCCTTCGCGTCGCCGGGGGGTCCGGTGCGTGGGAGGACCGGTCATGCGTACATCCAGGTCGACACTTCTTGTCGCGTTCGCGGTTCTGGTGGGGTTCCCGGGCGGGCAGGCCCGGGCGGGCCACGACAAACATCCATTGCCGTCGGTGCTGCCGCTGCCGGCTGGCTTCCAGCCCGAGGGGATCACCAAGGGTGACGGGCCGGTGCTGTACGTGGCCGGCTTCGCCGACGGCGGCATCTTCGCGCTGGACCCGCGCACGGCCACCGGGTCGTTCCTGGTTCCGCCGCAGACCAACGGCCGCAAGTCGGTCGGAATCAAGTTCCAGCGCGAGACCGACCGGCTGGTCGTCGCCGGCGGGGGCACCGGGCACGCCTACGTGTACGACGCCGACACCGGTGATTCGCTGGCCGACCTGGTGCTGCACCAGCCCGTCAGCGACACCGACACCTTCATCAACGACGTTGTCCTGACCGACGAGGCGGCGTACTTCACCGATTCGTTCCGGCCGTTCTTCTACCGGGTGGCGCTCTCGTGCCACCGCGTCCCGACCCAGAACGACGTGCAGGAGATCCCGCTGACCGGCGACTACCAGAACGTCGCCGGGGCTTTCAACGCCAACGGGATCGAGGTCACCAGCAAGGGTGACCTCATCATCGTCAACGGCGGCAACGGCAAGCTGTACAAGGTCGATCCGGACACCGGCGTGGCCGACGAGATCGAGCTGGAGGGCGGCGACGTGACCAACGGCGACGGGCTGGTGCTCCTGGGTCGCACCTTGTACGTGGTGGAGAACTTCAGCAACCAGATCGTGCAGATCAAGCTCTCGGGCCGCTTCGACCGCGGCTCGCTGGTCCGCACCATCACCAATCCGAACTTCGATACGCCGGCGACAGCGGCGCTGTTCAAGGGCGCTCTCTACGTCACCAACCCACGGTTCGGCCTGCCAGAGCACACGCCCGAGACGACGTACAACGTCGTGCGCGTCCCCATCGATTGACCGCGGGCGTGTCCGCGCGGCGCGGGCACTCAACATGTTGCCGCTAAGTGCCGATTTCCGGAGGGAATCCGGACGCGAGCACATCTGGCATGACGCGGCGGCCTCCACCGGGCGAGCTTGGGATCGGCGATGTGCCGAGCCGGCCGAGATCCGACCGCGCGGCCCCGGTGGAGGTGACCGCTGGGTTCTGAGGGCCCCGGCAACTTCATCCCGTTCGGCGCCGAGCCGGCATCGCTGTCCCTGGACAGCACCGTCAAGGAGCTGCGGACGATCTTCGCGGAGGACACCACCGGCCGCGTGACGGCGATGGAGCGGCTGGTGGACCGCATCCGCAGCAAGCCCGCCGACAGCCAGGCCCTTGTCACCACGCTGTGCGACCACTTCCATAAGCTGGCCGGCACCGGTGGGATGTACGGCTTTCCGACGGTGTCGACGGCGGGGCAGCTCGGGCAACGCCAGTGCATCGAGGTCATGGAGGGGCGCGAGGCGGTCAACTCGGCGGCGCTGGCCCGCTGGGACGAGGCCATCACGCGCGTGCGCGAGGCCATCAGCGAGCGCCGGTCGTCCTCGCGCACGCCCCCGCCGGCGCCCACCATCGCCCGCAGTCCGGTCACCCGGATCCTGGTCTGCGCCGACCCGCACGTCTACACCCAGAGCGTGCCGCCCGGCACGGCGGACTGCTCGTTCGAGCAGATCGCCGCGCCCGCCCAGCTGCCCTCGGCGCTGGACCGGGACAAGGTGTCGGCGGTGGTGCTGGTGCCCGGCGGCACCTTCAGCGACACGCCGATCTTGCTGCGGGACCTGCGCACCCACCCGAGCTGCGACAGCGCGCCGGTGCTGGTGCTGCTCGACAAGCTGAGCCTGCTCGATCGGATCGAGCTGCTGCAGCTGGGCGCGACGCGCATCCTGGGGCGGGACACGCCCTGGGAGGTGCTGATCACCTTCGCCACCCTGGTGCAGCCCGAGCGCGACGCCAGCAAGGGGCGGGTCTTCATCCTCGAGCACGACCACACCATGGCCCTGCAGCTGGGCGAGGACCTGGAGGCGCGCGGCTACCAGGCCAGCAGCTTCTGGCACCTGCCCGCGCTGCTGGCCGCCTGGCAGGAGCAGGCGGCCGACCTGCTGCTGGTCGGGCGCGACGCCACCGGCGAGCTGAACTGGCCGGTGCTGGAGACCATCCGCAAGCGCGAGCGCCTGCGCGGGCTGCCGGTGCTGGCCATGATCAACCGCGAGGACGAGAAGACCCGGCGGCTGGCCTTCGAGCGCGGGGCCGACGACTACCTGCCGTTGCCCTACCAGCCCGAAGAGCTGGGGGCGCGCATCGACGTCCGGGTCGAGCTGTGGCGCACGTCCAGGCGCCTGAGCCTGCTGTCGATGCGGGCCAAGCCCACCGCCTCGCTGGTGCCGGGGCTTCCACCCGCCGATTCGCCCTGGCCGCCCCCCCCGCCGCCGCCGCCGCCGTCGAACGGATCCGTCCCCCGCCACGCGCCCCTGCTGCTGCTGGCCGACGACGACCCGGTGGTGGCCCGCCTGCTCGAGCCGCGGCTGCGCGCCGAGGGCTGGCGGGTGGTGCGCGCTTCCGACGGCGAGCAGGCCGAGAAGGTGATCGCCCAGGGCGAGGTCGACCTGGTGGTGCTGGACCTGAACATGCCTTTTCGCAGCGGGTTCGATGTGCTGCAGTGGATGTCGCAGAGCGGGTTCAAGCGCAAGACCAAGGTGGTGGTGCTGAGTGCGCTGAACCGGGAAGAGACCATCCTGCGCGCCTTCTCGCTGGAGGCCGACGACTTCATCGGCAAGCCCTTCAACCCCGAGATCGTCGCCACCCGGCTGCGGCGGCTGCTGCGGAGCTGACCATGTCCGACCTCGCCACCCAGCTGGGCAGCCCCTCGTTCGAGCTGGTGTGCGCGATCTTCGTGATCGAGGTGGGGGGCCTGCTGGGCCAGCTGCTGTGGCTGGCGCTGCACCGGATGAGCATGCGCCTGCACGCGCGGCGATCGGCGGCGTTCGCCCGGGCCCACGGCGACAAGCTGATGCGCGTGCTGCGCGACCCGGTGGGGCGGGCCGACTGGATCCAGACGGCGCGGGCGTACCCGCGGCGGCTGGTGCGCAGCTGCGTCGAGCCGCTGCTGCCCATGACCGAGGGCGAGGCGCGCGAGGCGCTGGGGGTGGTCTGGCGGGCGCTGGGGTTCCTGGACGACGACGTGCGACGGTCGCGCGGCTGGCTGTGGAACCGGCGCGTGCGGGCGATGCGGACCTTGACCCTGATGGCGGGCCCGACCGAGGCGCCCGCGCTGCTGGCCCGCGCCCGCGACCGGCACCTCATCCGCATCATGGCCGCGCAGACCCTGGTGCGGGTGGGGACGCCCGAGCAGCTGCGCGACTGCCTCCGCCAGCTGACCCTGCCCAGCCGCCTGCTGGAGCAGCCGCTGGTCGAGGCGCTGTCGGCGGCCTCGCCGGCGCAGGTGCAGGCCCTGCTGGAGCTGCTGTCGTCGGCGGCGGATCCCTGCGTGCGGCGGCTGGTGCTCACCAGCGCGGCCCGCACCGCCCCGGCCCTGTCTCTGGCGCGCATCCCCGAGGCCATCGCCAGCCCCGAGAAGGAGGTGCGCATCGGCGCCTGTCTCGCAGCCGGCATGCTGGCCACCGAGGAGCTGGTGCCGCCGCTGCTGACGGCGCTGACCGGTGACGCCGCCTTCGAGGTGCGGGCCCACGCCGCCAAGGCGCTGGGGCGGATGCGGGCGCCGGCGGCGATGCCGGCGCTGTGCCGCGGGATGGAGGACCGCGCCTTCTGGGTGCGGCAGAACGCGGCCGCCTCGCTGCGCGAGTTCGGCGAGGAGGGGCGGCGGCTGCTGGAGGAGATCGCCGCCGCGGGCAAGGATCGATTCGCCGCCGACACCGCCCGCCAGGAGCTGCATCGGATGGGCCCGGCCGCGGCCGAGGTGGCGGCGGCGGCGGGCGGGGCGCGGGCGGTGACGACGTGAGCTGGCTGGACATGCTGTTCGTGGGCTACGTGGCGGCGATGAACCTGTCGCAGACCATGCTGCTGGTGCTGGCGCTGGTCGAGGTGCTGCAGCGGCGGTCGGCGCGCGTCCCCGAGCTGGACAACGGCGTCCTGGCCAGCGCCAACACGCCCCCCATCACCATCATCGCGCCGGCCTACAACGAGGAGGCCAACATCGAGGAGTCGGTGCGCGCCTTCCTGCAGGTGGAATACCCCAGCCTCAAGCTGGTGGTGGTCAACGACGGCAGCAAGGACGGCACCCTCGAGCGGCTCAAGCGCCGCTTCCAGCTGGTCCCCACCGACCTGGTGGTGCGCGGCGACCTCAAGGCCAAGGCCATCCGCGGGCTGTACGAGTCGCCGCTGGACGACCGGCTGCTGGTGGTGGACAAGGAAAACGGCGGCAAGGCCGACGCCCTGAACGTCGGCATCAACGTCGCCCGCACGCCCCTGGTCTGCTGTGTGGACGCCGACTCGGTGATCGACCGCCGGGCCCTGCTGCGCATGGTGGAGCCGTACCTGTACAGCGACGGCGTGGTGGTGGCGGTGGGCGGCACGGTGATGCCGGCCAACGGCAGCGACATCCGCGACGGCATCGTCGAGGCCTACCACCCGCCCCGGACCGTGCTGGCCTACTTCCAGACCGTCGAGTACCTGCGCGCCTTCGTCTTCGCGCGCATGGGCCTGAACCGCGCCGGCGGCAACCTGATCATCTCCGGCGCCTTCGGGCTGTTCCTGCGCGAGGCGGTGATCGCCGCCGGCGGCTACGAGGTCGCCACCGTGGGCGAAGACGCCGAGCTGGTGGCGCGCATCCACCGGGTCATGCGCGAGCAGAAGCGCCCCTACAAGGTGGTGCACATCCCCGACCCGGTCTGCTACACCGAGGTGCCCGAGAGCCTGAGAGTCCTGGGCCGACAGCGCGACCGCTGGCAGCGCGGGCTGTTCGAGACCCTGCTGCGTCACCGGGGGATGATCTTCCGGCCCCGCTACGGCGCGGTCGGGCTGATCTCGATGCCGATGTTGCTGCTGTTCGAGCTTCTGGGGCCGTTCGTGGAGCTGGGTGGCTATCTGTGGCTCATCAAGACCGGGATCACGGCCTCCCTGGCGGCACCCTTCGCGGTGATGTTCTTCCTGGTCGCCTTCCTGTGGGGGCTGATCCTCAGCGTGCAGGCGCTGGTGCTCGAGTCGATCGATCGTCCCGGCACCCGCACCTTGCCCGAGCACCTGGTGTATCTGCTGGTGGCGGCCTGCGAGAACTTCGGTTACCGCCAGCTGACCATCTGGTACCGCCTCAAGGGGGCCTGGAGCTTCATCGCCGGGGTGAAGTCCTGGGGCGAGATGAAGCGGCGGGGTCTGGGGAGCAAGACCGCGTGAGGGCGCTGATCCCGGCGCTGGCTCTGCTGGCGCTGGCCTGCGCCGGCCAGCAGCCGGCGCCCCCTGGTGGCGACGGAGCCGGCTGCGCGGGGGCGCCCGAAGAACGGATCGAGCGGACCCGGGCGCAGGCCGAGAGCTGGCTGCGCCTTGTCGATCTGCCGACGCGCCCGTTGCACGACGTGGTCCCGGGTCCGCCGCGCTTTCCGTCGGGGGACGACCACCGGCTGGCGGTGGTCTCGTACCCCGGCGTGCCCGCCAGCAACCCGCTGGCCGGCCGCAGCTTCGTCTACGACGATGCGCTGGCCCTGCTGTGGTACGCCAGCACCGGCGACGAGGAGAAGGCGCGCGGGCTGGCCGCCACCCTGCGCGCCCTGCAGAACCCGGACGGCACCTGGGGGTTCGTTGTCACGCCGGCCGACGGTTTCTACAACGCCGCCTACGTGCGGGCGGGGGCGGTGGCCTGGGTGGCGCACGCCCTGGCCTTCCACGCGGCCCGGTTCGCCGACACCGCGGCGGAGGCGGCGGCCCGGCGGGCGGTCAAGACGCTGCTGGCCTGGCGGCGCGAGCGGCCGGCGGGCGCCGGTCTGGTGGCGGGCGGACACGGGCGCTGGGCCGACGACGACAGCACGTTCTTTCCCGCGTTCCAGGCCGACAACGTGGTGACCGAGCACCAGCTGGATCTGCAGATGGCGCTGGCCACCCTGCGCCACCCGGACGCCGCCGCCTTCGGCGATCGCCTGCTGGCCGAGATGTGGCTCGAGCCCGAGGGCCGCTTCGCGGTGGCGGCGGGAGACGGCGGGCTGAACCGCGGTCGGGCCCTGGACGCCGCCGGCGCCTGGGGAACGTTGTGGCTGCTGTCGCGCGGGGAGCAGGCGCGGGCCCGGCGCAGCCTGCAGTTCACCGTCGGCCACTTCACCGCCCGCGCGCCCGGCCTGTCCGGCTACCGCCCGCTGCTCGACCCGGTGGAAGGTCCGCGCTCGGCACTGGAGGAGGACCTGATCTTCGTCGAGGGCACCCTGGGCGTGGCGCTGGCCGCGCACCGGCTGGGCGAGGGCGAGCGGGCCCGCGAGGCGCTGGCGACAGCGGCCGAGCTGGCCTGCCACTGGGGGCCAGGCGTGCCCTACGCCAACCGGGCCGCTCACGGCTTCGTGGCCGAGCCGGCCGCGTCGGCGACCCTCTGGTTCCTCCTTGTCGAGCGGGAGATGCGCACCGGTCTGGTGGCGCCCCTGTGGCCGCCGTCCTCGCGGTAGATCATGTACACGTCCGAGCGCTGGTAGTGGCGCGGCCCCTTGGGCCGGGGCGCGTGGACGAAGCCGTGGGCCTCGTACATGGCCACGGCGGTCTTCAGCTTGTGGTGCGATTCCAGGAACAGCTGGCGGGCGCCCAGCTGGCGAAAGCGCGCGAGGGCCGCCCGCAGCAGCTTCTTGCCGATACCCAGCCCCTGGTACCGCGCGCTCACCGCCATCTTCGAAAGCTCGAACCGCCCCCGCCCCGCCTTTATCAGCGCGCAGGTCCCGACAATCGTACCCTCGCCCCGCAGGCGGGCCAGGAGGATCTGGCCCCCGGCCTCGAGGATGGCGGTTTCGGGGTTGGACAGGACCTGGTCGTCGATGGCCTCGACGTAGAAGTATTTTTCCAGCCACTCGACGTTCAGGCGCTTGAAGTCGTCGCGGTACTGGCTCTCGAAGGGGACGATCTCCACCGCGTCGCCGGCCTCGATCTGTAGCCGGTCGCCGATGCGCTGGGCGAATGGGCGCTGGGCCAGGGCCTGGTCGATGGCCGCCAGGGCGGCCAGGAAGTCCACCCCGCTGGCGGCGGTCAGCTCGTCGACGGCGCCCACCACCGCCCGCCAGACCCCGCTCATCGCCTTCAGGCTGGCGGCGCCCCGGGGCGACAGCGCGAGCAGCCGCCGCCGCTCGTCCTTGGGGTCGCCCTTCTCGGTGATCACCCCGCGGGCCAGCAGGGTCCGGCTCATCTGGCTGACGGCCGGGTGGGTCTGGCCCAGCTCGGTGGCGAGCTCGGTGATCCCCAGCGGGCCGCTGTCCCGCAGCAGCAGCAGGATGGGCACTCCGCGCGAGGGCAGCTCCAGCCCCTGCGCCTCGTACACCGCATCCACCCCCGCGTACAGCGCCTCGCTCACCCGCTTGAGCCGCGACCCCAGCAACAGCCCCCCGAAGTCCTGCAGTCCAGCCATGGTTCCCACGATACTTACGTAAGCACTTACGTTCTGTCAACGGCTCCCGGCGGGTGAGCGCGGTCATGGTAAACAGACGCCCGATGTCGGTTCGCGCTCTGTTGATCCTGACCCTGGCCGTCGGCGCCTGCCTGCGCCCGCCGCCGGCGACCCCGCGGCCGGTGCCTCCGCCCCCACCCACGCCGGATGCAGGCGCGCCGGCGCTGTCGGCCAGCAACCTGGAGTCGCTGACCACATTCGTGGAGGGGATCGGGGCCGACTGGGGCGAGGCAGCCCGGTTCAACGGCTTCGTCTACGTGGTCCAGCACGACCGGCCGCTGTACGCGCGCAGCTTCGGGCTGGCCGACCGGACCAGCAACCGCGCCGCCACCACCGACACCTCCTTCCGGATCGGCTCGATCACCAAGCAGTTCACCGCCGCCGCCATCTTGCGGCTGGAACAGGCGGGCAAGCTGTCGGTCGAAGATCCGGTGCGCAAGCACCTGCCCGAGTTCCCCGGGCCCGGCAAGGACGTCAGCATCCACCAGCTGCTGACCCACACCGCCGGCATCCCCAGCTACACCAACGACCCCAAGGTGGTGGCCCGCAAGGCCGAGCGCTGGACCGTGGCGGCGCTGCTGCAGACGTTCTGGGACAGGCCGCTGGACTTTCCTCCCGGCACCAACCACGCCTACTCGAACTCGGGCTACGCCATCCTGGGCGCCATCATCGAACGGGTCAGCGGCCGGTCCTACGCCACCTTCCTGCGCGACGAGCTGTTCGCCCCCGCCGGCATGACCCGCACGGTGGTGGGCGACGCCGAGGGCGATCCCGACCGCGCCCTCGGCTACCAGGCCCGCGGCACCAGCCTGGTGCCCGCCGATCCCATCGACATGTCACTGCCCTTTGCCGCCGGGGCGGTGCGCTCGACCGCCCGCGACCTGGCCCGCTGGCACCGTGCCCTGCAGGGCGACCACATCTTGACCGCGCAGTCGCGCGAGAAGCTGTATCACCCCGGTCTGGGCAACTACGCCTACGGCTGGGTCCCCGAGGAGATCTTCGGCCACCACGCCGTCTGGCACAACGGCGGCATCGACGGCTTTCACGCCGACTACTGGCGCATCCCCGACGCCGACCTGGTGGTGGTGGTGCTGGGCAACGCCATCGAGGTCGACACCCAGCCGATCGCCAAGGCCGCCCTGGCCGCTGCTTTCGGGCAGGTGCTGCAGCCGCCCGCGCAGCCGCGGCGGGTGGCCATGGATCCCCAGCTGGGCCGCCGTCTGACCGGCACCTACCGCATCACCACCCAGAGCCGGCGCGCGCTGACCGAGGCCCACGCGCCGCCCGGGCTGCTCGACAGCATCCGCACGGTGGCCATCACCCTCGAGGCCGACGGCATCGGCCTGCGCCCGGCGGGACAGGACATCGTGCACCTGGCCCCCACCGGCCCCTCCGAGTTCTTCGACCCGGTCACCAACATCAAGGCCACCTTCGACCTATCTTCCAGCCAGCGCCCCGCCGCGCGGATGACCGTGGAGCAGGGCTGGCTGAAAGTGATTTACCGCCGGTGAGGCGTCAGCTGGTCAAGCGGCGCCCACGAGAAGCGAAGTGCGCGATCACGCCCACGACCGCCAGCAGCACCAGCACGTGGAACGCCACCGCGGTGACCTTGAAGACGGTCAGCCCCAGCAACCACGCGACGCCCAGCAGAACCGCAAGTATCAGCAGCATCTGATCTCCTCCCCTCGTGGGCGGGACACTGCAACTGCGGCGCCAACTCGGTTCTCCGCGGGTCTCGGCGCCAGTCGGTCACCGACGCGTAACTGTCGCCCACCCGCCGGGAACGGCCGGGGCGTCCGCGCTCGGGATCGCCACCGGTACTTGCTCAGGCGGCGTGCTTCTCTTCGGTGACCCGCTCCATCACCTCGACCAGCTGGTCGCGGAGGAAGGGCTTCTTGAGGTAGGCGGCGGCGCCGGCGTCCAGGCCGCGCTGGATGTCACCGTCCTTGCCCTCGGTGGTCACGATGATGACGGGGATCTTGGCAAAGACCGGGTTGGCCTTGGCGTGGCTCAGGAACTCGAAGCCGTTCACCTGCGGCATGTTGATGTCCAGGACGATCAGATCGATGTCGGCGTGCTCGGCCAGGCGCTGCAGCCCCTCGCGACCGTCCAGGGCGTACACCAGCAGGTGCGGTCGCAGCATCAGCTCGTACATCCGGTGGACCAGCTTCGAATCTTCCACCACCAGGATCTTCTTCATCTTTTCTGCGCTCACACACACCTCGCTTCCCACGCGATTCCTGCCGCCCGGTGCCAACTGTCGCGCGCGTGCTGTAACGCTAAGTTCGTCGGACGCGGCACCGACTTGAGTCGGACGGCGACCCGGCGCGGCGGCCCCCCTGTACGCCCCCCTCAAGTCCGACGACGCGTCCGTCGAAGTCTACGGAACGGTGGGTGGAGCGCGGGGACTCTCGTGGGCAACCGGAGACAATCGCGTGAACGTAGCGCGGCTTGGCCGCGCGCAGTTCATCGCGGGGGGTGCGGGAACCTCTGAGGGTCCCGCAAACAATCGGAGGAATGGGTGAGCACGGAAAAGATCCACAAGATCCTCGTCGTGGACGATTCGAAGCTGATCCACAAGATGTACGAAGTGATGCTGCGGCCCCACGCGCTGATCTACGCGCTCAACGGCAAGGAAGGTCTGCAGAAGCTGGGTGAACACGCCGACATCGACCTCATCCTCCTGGACATCAACATGCCCCAGATCAACGGCCTGGAGTTCCTGGGCCACGCCAAGGCCAACCCGGCCTTCGCCAAGATCCCGGTGGTCATCGTCAGCACCGAAGGCAAGGACGACGACATCCTGCGCGGCCTGAAGGCCGGCGCCGCCGCTTACATCAAGAAGCCGTTCCAGCGCGAGCAGCTGATCCAGGTGATCGGCCGCATGCAGGCGCACGAGAGCGCAGCATGACCCGGCACGGACCGGCGGCCATCGGGGTCACGGCAGCTCCCGACGCGGGCACGTCCCGCGCGCCCGAGGACGAGGTGCTGAGCGGCGCCTCGGGGGCGCTGGAGCGGGCACGCGCGCTGCTGCCCCAGCTGGAGGCAGCGATGGACATGGCGGCGGCCCAGATGGACCGCGCCCGTGACACCTACCGACGGGCCGAGACGGTGGCCCGCCGCCTGCGCGACACCGAGGGGGAACGCGAGGACCTGCTGGCCCGCCTGCGCGACAGCGAGACGCAGATCGGGCGGCTGATGACCCTGTACGTGGCCACCTACCAGCTGCACTGCACCCTGAACCCCGAGGAGGTGCAGTCGACCATCGTCGAGATCGTGCTCAACCTGCTGGGGGCCGAGAGCTTCGTGCTGCTGCTGCAGGCGCAGCAGTCGACCCATTACGACATCACCATCGCCCACACCACCGACGGCGTGTTGCCTGCGCCCTTCGACGGGGGCCGCTACGAACGGGGCGACCCGCTGGTGGACGCCACCTTGCACGACGGGGCGCTGATGTTCGGACCGGCCGAGGGCTCGGTGGCGCTGGCGGCGGTGCCGCTGCGGGTGCAGGACATGATCGTGGGCGCGCTGGTGGTGTTCAAGCTGCTGGCCCACAAATCCAACTTCCAGAGCGAAGACAGCGAGCTGTTCGATCTGATCGGTGCCCACGCCGCCTCGGCGCTGCTGGCCTCCAGGGTCTACGCCGGCATGGCCCGGAAGCTGCGCACCCTGGAGGAGCTGATCAGCCTGGTCAAGGGGGGCTGAGGATCCGGCCATGAGCCTGAAGGGTAACCTCGAGGACGTCTCCGTCGTCGACGTTATCCAGTTCATCTACATCGGCGGCCGGACCGGCACCCTCAGCTTCCGCACCGCCGACAAGGAGGCCCGCCTGGGCTTCCAGCGCGGCCGCATCACCAACGCCTGGACCACGGGGTCGCCCCGGCTGGGCGAGCTGCTGGTCAGCGCGGGCGCCCTGGACGGGGCGGGCCTGCAGCGGGCGCTGGCCACCCAGGAGGAGGAGCGCCCCCGTCGCTCGCTGGGGCAGGTGCTGCTGAGCCTGGCCCTGGTGCCGCAGGACAAGATCCACGAGGCCCTGCGCAAGCACTTTGCCCTGCTGGTGCAGGAGATCGTCACCTTGCAGTTCGGGACCTTCGAGTTCGTGCTCGACGACATCTGGCCGGTCGAGGAGCTGGTCAGTTTCCCCGGCGACGTGGCGGCCAAGGTCGAGCTGGACACACAGATGGTCCTGCTGGAGGCGCTGAACCACCTCGACGAGATGAAGAAGGGCGAACGCCCCTCGCCGGCCCGCGAGGGCGGCGACGATTTCGTCTCCGAGCGCACGTTGACCGACGACGAGGTGGTGGCGGCGCTGGCCACGGACAACATGCCCACCATGGTGGCCAACACCCCCACGCCCGCCCCGCTGCCGGCGCCGGGGATGCCGCCGGCCGCCCGTTCCAGCTTCTCGAGCACCACCCTGCCGGCGATGGTTGCGGTCTTCCCGCGCATCCAGGTGGTCACCACCGATACCGGGCTGGCCGATCGGCTGCGCAACGCCCTGGCCACCGACAACGCCCGGGTCACCATCGTGCCGGCGCGCGAGGCCGGGTCCACCCTGCCGGGCGAGTCGGCCCCCATCGTGGTGATGGACATCCGTGGCTCGTCGCTGAGCGTGGAGTCGATCCGGTCGCTGCGCCGCACGCGCCCGCGCGCGTCGGTGGTGGCCTATTGCCAGCCCCACGTGCCCATGAACCAGGTGTACGACGCCGGGGCGGCGGCGGCGGTCCACGGCGACGAGGCGGCCCTGGCCACCTGCGTGCGCGGGGTGCACCGCACCCGCAACGAGCTGTCCAATGACAGCCTGGTGGCCGACGGCATCCGCGAGGGCTTCGCCCGCCTGCGCCGGATCGTCGGCGAGCTGCGCTCGGGCCTGCTGTCCACCACCGTCTCGCTGAACCTGATGAACGCGGTGGCCGAGTCGCTGGACCGGGCCATCCTGTTCGTGATCCAGCAGGAGCTGCTGATCCCGCTGGGCGCCTTCGGGCTGGTCTCGTCGGGCAAGAAGCTGTTCGAGCTGAGCCGGAATCTGCAGATCAGCCTGAAGGAGCCGTCGGTTTTCACCGAATGCATGGAGAGCGGCAAGGCGCGGCTGGCCCGCTACGAGGAGGCCAACCTGCCCAAGGCCTTCAAGGATGTCGTCAACCGCCCGCGCGCCGGCCAGATCGCGGTGCTGCCGGTGGCGGGCAGCCAGCGGGTCATCGCCATCATCTACGTGGACAACGGCGCCAAGGACCGGCCCATCGCCGACATCCAGGTGCTGGAGCTGGCCGCCTTCCAGCTGGGGCTGGCCCTGGAGAACGAGTTCCTGCGGCGCGCGCGCGACACCGCCCGGGCGGCCACGCGGTCGCCCCAGCTGCGCAACGCCAGCTGAGCACTGCCGTGGTCGATCCGCTCCTCGTCTCGCTGCTGCAAGATTACGTCGACGAGTGCCTGCCGCTGGCCCAGCAGGTGGGCGCGGCGGTGCTGGAGCTGGAGGGCGCCTGGGAGGGCGGCAACGCCGAGGACGCCGACGGCGAGGAGGTGCAGCAGCACCTGCGGCAGATCAAGAGCAACCTGCACACCGTCAAGGGCGGCTCGGCCATGCTGGGGCTGACCCCCATCGAGAGCCTGGCCCACGGCCTGGAGGACGTCTGCGCGGCGGTGACCGACCACCTCGAGCGCCGGGGCCCGCGCGAGGTGGAGCTGCTGCTGGAAGGGGCCGACCTGCTGATCGGCCTGATCCAGCGCTCGGTGCAGGGGGAGGTCGACGCCGCCCCCACCCAGGCGTTCCTGCGCCACGTGCAGGAGGTGCTGAGCGCGCCGCCCAGCCGCGGCCGCCGGCCCGAGGCGGGCCGAGCC
>JBKPRZ010000808.1:0-16697 GCA_046734815.1 Myxococcota bacterium
GGACCACACGCCAGCCGCCTGGTCGACCGGGTGATCACCCGCGACCTGCGCAAGGTGTCGGTGGGCCAGGTGATCTACACCCCCTGGTGCGACGAGCGGGGCAAGGTGATGGACGACGGCACGGTCTCGCGCCTGGGCGAGAACCTGTACCGCTGGACCGCGGCCGAGCCGAACCTGCGCTGGCTGCACCAGAATGCGATCGGCCTGGATGTGCAGATCGAGGACATCTCGGAATCGGTGGCTGCGCTGGCCCTGCAGGGCCCCATGGCGGCGCGGCTGCTGCGCCGGGTGGCCGAGGCGGACATCGACGGGCTGAAGTACTTCCGGGTGGTGAGCGGCAAGATCGCCGGCGCGCCGGTGGACATCTCGCGCACCGGCTACACCGGCGATCTCGGTTACGAGATCTGGATGCCGTGCGAGCAGGCGCTGCCGGTGTGGGACGCGCTGGCGACCGCGGGCAAGGCGTTCGATCTCTACGCGGCGGGCATGCTGGCGCTGGACGTGGCCCGGATCGAGGCGGGACTGCTGCTGCTGGACGTGGACTTCCTCAGCAGCCGCAAGGCGCTCAACGGCGCCCAGCACTACACCCCCTACGAGATGGGGCTGGGGCGGCTGGTGGACCTGGACAAGGGCAGCTTCGTGGGCCAGCGCGCGCTGGCCGCCGAGAACGCGCGCGGCCCCGCCCGGCAGGTGGTGGGACTGGAGGTGGACTGGCCGGCGGTCGAGTCGCTGTACGACCAGGTCGGCTTGCCGCCGGCGATCTCGGCCAGCGCCTCGCGGGTCGCCGTCCCGGTGTACAGCAACGGCGCGCAGGTGGGCAAGGCCACCTCCACCACCTGGTCGCCGACCTTGAAGAAGCTGATCGCCCTGGCCCAGGTCTCCACCGCTCACGGCCGGGTCGGCACCGCCCTGCAGATGGAGATCACGGTCGAGGCGGTCCGCCACCGGGTGCCCGCGCGGGTGAGCAAGACGCCGTTCTTCAATCCGCCCCGCAAGACCCAGACGCCGCCCGGGTGAGGCCGCGGAGGCGCAGGGGGCCCGCTCAGGGCTTGGTCGGCCTGTCGCTGCCGGGGGCGCTCTCGCCGGTGACGTACAGCAGCTGCGCCAGGGAGACCTGCATGTTCTGCAGCGACTCGTAGTGGCTGCGCTTCGCCTGCAGGTAGGCGGCCAGGCCCTCCAGCAGGTCCTTCGCCTCGCCGGTGCCGGTGGCGAAGGCGGCGCCCGCGAAGATCATCCACTTGCGGGCTGCGGTGGCGCCCTGCTCGGCCACCCCGGCGATGCGCTTGCTCTGGACCGCCTCGTCGTGAGCCCGCCGCACCTCCATCGGGATGCCCGTGCGGGCGAAGCGCTCCAGCCCGGCGACCTGCGTGCCCAGCGCCGAGGCCTGGGCGGCCCGCGCGCGCGCCTTGGCCGGGTCGAGATCGAAGGTCAGCCCCAGCGCCACCCCCCCGAAGATCTGGTTGTAGGGGTCGTAATAATACGGGTTCTTGATGTCCGGCCGCATGGGCGTCCAGTCGGCGTACAGCTGCCCGCCCAGGAACACCACCGGCGCGTTGGCCAGCTTCTCGGCCTGCTCCAGCGACAGGGCGGCCTGCTTGCCCTCGCGCAGCTGGGTCCACTCGGGCCGGTTCTCGGACGCCTTCTTCAGCAGGGTCGCCAGCGGCGGCAGGGTCTCGGGCGGGTCGGGCAACATGTCGTCGGCGGTCACCACCGGCGCGTCCTGGGGCAGGCCCATGGTGTGTTTCATGGCCGCCAGGGCCAGGTCCTCGCCGATCTCCGCCTGGATGCGGAATCTGTCCAGCTCGGCAGAGGCGAAGGCCAGCCGCTGGATGTCGACGTTGGTGACCTTGCCGGTCTTGCCCTCGTATTCCTCCCGGGCCTTGCTCTGGGCCTTGTCCAGCACCTCCCGGGCGTTGTCCAGCGCCGGTCGCATGCTGTGGGCGTAAAGGTGCAGGTAATAGAAGCGCCTCACCTCCAGGGCCAGCGTGTTGCGGGTCTGCACCAGCCGGGCGCGCTCGACCGCCAGCCGCGCCTCGGCCGCCCGCTTGCCGGCTGCCGCGCGCCCGAAGGTGTAAAGCGGCTGGGCCAGCACCGCCTGCAGGTGCAGGTACGGTCCCCAGCTGGCCCAGTCGCGCTGGACGTCGGCGGCCGATTGCAGGTCGGGCGTGTTGCGCACCCGGAACATCGGCGCCACGTAGCCGATGCCCATCAGCTTCGGATAGAAGACCGACTCGACCTCCGCCAGGCGCCCGGCCCACTCCTGCACCTTGCCCTCGGCCTCCAGCACCTCGCCGCTGTCGCGCAGAGCGATGGCCACCGCCTCGTCGGGCGTCACCTTGCGGGGCTCGCCGGCGGAGGCGGACGCCTCGGCTGCGGCGGGCGCGGCCGCCAACAGGACGGCCGCGACGACGAGGATCATTTCGCTGCCCGGGCCTCCTTGCGTCCGCGATCCAGCTCGGCCTTCTTCTCGTCGAGCTTCTTCAGCAGACCGGCCGCCCCCTCCTTGTCGACGATGCGCGCGAACTGGTTCTGGTAGTCCGCCACCAGCGAGTCGCCGTCGAAGGCGACGTCGATCAACTTCAGCGCGCCGTCGGGCGCTCCTTTCGGTCTGGACCAGTAGAGCTCCATCTTCGTGTGCAGGTCGTCCTTGACCACGCGGGCGTCGATCGGCACCACGGTGGCGCCGTTCTTCTCGCTGGCGTCACCGATCTTCAGCTTGGCGTCGCGGAAGAACTGGCCCGAGTTGGGGTAGGCGATCGCGCGGATCAGCTCGCGGAACTTGCTGGAAAAGTCCGCCTTCTGCTTGGCCGACAGCTTGCTGGCCCGCGGCTCGATGGCCCGACTGGTGATGGCGTCGAAGTCCATGAACCGGTCGAGCTCGGCGAAGGCGGGCTCGTTGGCCTTGCGGTCGGCGGCGGTGGGCTTGTCGGGGGACTTGACCTTCTTGAACGCGGCGATGAACGCCTCGGTCCGATCCACCGCCGGCGCAGCGGCGCGCGCCGTCCCCGCCGCCCCCAGGGTGAACCCGGCGGCCAGGGAAGCGAGCAGCAGGGCTCGCGCAGCAAACCTTTGAACGCGGAACGTCGTCATGGGGGAGCACTCTCCTTCTTCAGAACATTGGATACCGCTGGTGGTGCCGGCGATTCAGCGGGCGTGCCCGAGGGCGGCAGCAGCTGCGCGGGCGCCGGGGTCTTTTCCGCCCGCCGGGTCAGAAACGGCAGCAGGAAAGCCGGGAAGGCCAGCAGCATCACCAGAAGATTCGTCGCAAAACCGAGGTTGGCCATCTGTCCGATCGAGTTGAGGCCCGGATGATCGGCCAGGAGCATCGCTCCAAAACCCACCGCGCTTGTGAGGATGCCCCCGCAGATCGCCCGACCTGTCTCACCAAAGACCTCGGTGAAGTCCTCCCCGGCGGTCTGCAGGCGCGAGACCATGTGCACCCCCGCGTCGACGGTGGTGCCGATCAGCACGGTCAGGATGATGATGTTCAGGTAGTTGAACTGCAGGTCGCACAGGGGCATCAGGCCCGTCAGCGCAAACAGCGACACCACGGTAGGCGACATGCAGAAGATGGCCAGCTTGAGGCTGCCCAGAGTCAGCGCCATCACCAGCAACACCGTCACCACCGACACCACGAAGATGATTGGCATCTCCCGGGTGACCATCTCGATGATGTCGGCCAGGATCATCGCCTCGCCCGCCGCCGACAGCTGGGCCCCACCCGGCGCGCTGATGGACCGGACCTCCCTGGCGAACTCGCGCACCTTCTGCCCGTCGGCCAGGCTGATGGCCGGGAACACGAGCACGAAGCCGCTGCGGCTCTCCTTGATGCCCATGAACTGCCGGCGCACGCTGGCCGGCAGATCGGCGCGCGAAAAAGGCTGCGCCGCCACCTTCTTCTTCAGGTCGTCGAAGCGGGCCTGGGTGGCGGCGTCCAGACCGTCGCGCTTGACCTTGTCCAGCACCTCGCCGATCGAGGCGAGCACCGCCTGCTTCTCCTGCTGCTGCTGCGGCACCAGGTCGTCCAGCGCGGCCACGAAGTCGATGGTCGAGGCGGCACCGCGCTCTTTCTTCCGGCGGGTCAGCTCGGCCACCACCGCCCGCTCGCTGCTGGGATCGTCGGTCAACACCACCACCGGCGTCTGCGAATAGCCGAGCACCCGGTTGGTGCTCTTGTCGAACACGAAGGAGGGCAAGCTGTTGTCCTCCAGCGCGGCGAAATCGTAATTGAAGCGCGCGCTGGGCGCGTTCAGGGTCAGGCCGATCAGGATGGCGCCCATGGACACGGCCACCCCGCGACGGAAGCGGGGGCGCAGGAACCAGCGGGCCAGCTCCGAGCGGCTGCCCGCGGTGGCCGCGTTGGTGGAGGGCCGCCAGTTGAAACGGCTGGCGATCCCCAGCACCGCGGGCAGGATGAGGACGTAGGCCCCCAGCACCAGCATCATGCCGATGGTCGCGATCACGCCGAACTCGCGGAAGGCGCGGAACTCGGACAGCGCCAGCGCCAGGAAGGTCAGCGAGGCGACCGCGGCGGAGATGACCGCCGCCCCGCCGGTGTGGGTGAAGGCCTCGCGGGTGGCGGCCTCCGAGCTGTCGCCCTTCTCGCGCAGGGCCTCGTACCGCCCCAGAAGGTGGATGCCGTGCTCGATGCCCAGACCGCCCAGGATCGCCGCCAGAAAGCCGGTCAGCAGGTTGACCGAGCCGTACACCAGCGCCACCACCCCGTAGGTCCAGACCAGGCTGCCCATCACCGGCAGCAGGTTGAACACCACCGCCAGGCCGCTGCGAAAATGGAACAGCAGGTAGCCGATCAGCAGGATCAGCGCCACGGTGGAAGCGGACGACAGGTCGTGGGCGATCTGGGCCTGCTGGTCGACCTTCTTCTTGTAGGTGCCGGTCAGCTGCACCTTGAAGTCGCGGCCGTACCGCTTGAGGTCCTGTCTGGCCAGCAGCTTCTCCACGTCGCTGACCACGCGCTTGGAGAACCCCAGGTGAGACGAGTTGCCCTCCGGCTTGGCCAGCAGCACCACCATCTTGCCGTGCGGGTCGAGGTAGAAGGACTCGCCCTCGCCCGACAGGCGGCGCGAGGACTGGCCGGTGTATTTCGCCTCGATGTCCCGGAAGTCGAGGGAGGGCGGCTTCTCCTCCTCGAACTTGATGTACATCGGGTTCTTCTGGCGGCGCTCGTATTTTTCGCGGGCGTGGATGCGGCGCTCGACCTCGTTCAGGTCGTCGAGCGACAGGTAATACAGAGCGCGCTGGTCGAAGAAGGCGTTGGCCCGCTCGTATTCGACGAAGCGGATGCCGGGCAGGGCCTCGATCTGCGGGGCCAGGTCGCGGGCGAAGCGGCGCAGGTCCTCGGGCTCGGCGTCGTAGCCGGCGACGACGACGTAGCCGATGCCGCCGAAGTTCGCCTTCAGCTTCTCCAGCCCGCGCACGCTCTCGAACGACTGGGGCAACAGCTCGGTCAGGTCGGTGTCCAGCGCCAGCCGCAGGGCCGCCCAGGCACCCAGCGCGGTCAGCGCCGCCGCGACCAGGAGGGCCGGCAGCGGCCGGCGGTGGGCCCGCGCGGCGGCCGCGCCCAGCACCTTCTCCAGCCGCGTCATCAGGCGGGGGCTCATACCGACATCCCCCAGTCCTCCAGTTCCGACACGGGATCATTGTACCCGACGCGGTACATCGGCGTCGGCCGGGGGGCGCCTCGCATCATTCGTATGCTCTTTACCTAGCAACCTTTTCCTCACTCGTCCGAAGATGACGGCAGGAGGAATCAGCGATGTCCACCCCGCGAATCGATCCGAATGCGCCGACTTTGCCGGTCGAGGGCCCCAAGCCCCGCCAGGTGGCCTCCACCCCTTTCAGCCAGGTCCTGTCGAATTCGGGCAACGTCCTGCTCAATGGCTCGCAGAGCTCCGCCGGTGTGGTCGGCGGCGCCGTGCTTTCAGGAGCCATTCGTGACGCCGGCGGTCAGGCGGTCGGCGCCGCCGTCGCCGGCGCGGTCGGCGGTGGGGTCGGCGGCCTGAACCCGAACGCGGCCGCGGGCGTAAACGGCGTCGGTTCGGACGTATCGCAGATGCAGGCCATGCAGCGCGAGAGCCACGTGTTCAACCTGCAGCTGCTGAGCTTGCAGCAGGAAGTGCAGGACGAGAACCGGCGCTTCACCACGGTCAGCAACTGCATGAAGGCGGCCCACGACACCGCCAAGGCCGCGGTCAGCAACCTGCACAGCTGATTCGCCTCTGTTGTTGCGGCCGGCCGGTGGGCGCGCGCGTCGCCTCCCGGGCCGGCCGTCGTTCGTTCGGGCGTCAGACCGCCACGGGCGCGAAGGCCACCACGCTGTAGGCGATGGCCGTCGCGGAGCCGGTGTTGCGGTAGCCGTGGCGTTGGTCACCCGGAAACACGACCACGTCGCCGGGGCTGAGTCGCCAGCGCTGGCCGCCGGCCGACAGCTCCACCTCGCCGCGCTCGCAGGTCAGGTACTCGCGGGTGCCGGGCGTGTGGGGGATGCCCGACATGGCCGCCCGGGGCGGCAGCTCCATGCGTTCGATCTCCAGGCCGGCGATGGTCTCGGGTAGCAGCTTGCGCACCACCACGTCGCCCTTGCGGCGGACCGCCAGCGCGCTGACCGGGTAGTGGCGGCCGGTGCGGCGGGGCGGCTCGATCAGCTCCTCCAGACGCACCTGCAAGGCTTGCGCGACCGCCACCAGCACCGCCAGGGTGGGGTTGGCGCTTCCCGACTCGAGGTTGGCCCAGGTGGCCCGCGGGATGCCGGCCAGGCGCGCGATCTGTTGCTGGCTGAGCCCGCGCGCCTGGCGCAGCTGCTGGATATTGCGGCCCAGGTTCAACGCGGCGGCATCGGCCATCGACAGCAGAGTGGCATCCTGCCAATGCATTGGCAACTTGGCTGACGGGATGGAGGGCGGTGGCCATGCTGGAGGCCAGGGGCAGAAAGCCCCGAGGACGGGAGGAAGAACATGAAGCTGGCAGGAACAGCCGCGCTGGTCACCGGAGGAAGCCGGGGCCTGGGACGCGCGCTCGGCCGTGCGCTGGCCGGCGCGGGCGCCCGGGTGGTGCTTGTCGCTCGCGACGAGGGGCCGCTGCAGGAGGCGGCGGCGGAGATCCGCGCGTGCGGCGGCGAGGTGCACACCATCGCGGCCGACGTGGGCGAGCTGGAGGCGGCCCACCGGATCGCGGGACAGGCGGCGGCGCTGGTGGGTGAGGTGGACCTGGTGATCAACAACGCCAGCACCCTGGGGCCGGTTCCGCTGCGGCCGCTGCTGGACACCGACTGCGAGGATCTGGAGCGGGCGCTGGCGGTGAACCTGGTCGGTCCCTTTCGCCTGACCAAGGTGCTGCTGGGCCCGATGCTGCTGCGCGGGCGCGGGCTGGTGGTGAACATCAGCTCGGACGCGGCGGTGGAGGCCTACCCCAGCTGGGGCGCCTACGGAGCGTCGAAGGCGGCGCTGGACCACCTGGGGCGGATCTGGGCGGCGGAGCTGGAGGGCACCGGGGTGCGGGTGATCTCGGTGGACCCCGGTGAAATGAACACGCGCATGCACGCCGAGGCGATGCCGGAGGCGGATCCGCGGACTCTGGCGGATCCGCAGGTGGTCGCCGCGCGGATCGTGCGGATGATCGAGGAGCGCGGCCTGGCCGCCAGCGGCGCGCGCCTGCCGGCGGCGGCGCTGGTGGAGGCATCCCCGTGATGCCCGCCGCCCCGGACGCGGGCGTTTCCCGGTGGCCACGAGACGAGGAGGAGTCGTTTCGGGTGGGCGCGGGCGCGGAGGGGGGCGTCGACGGCGGGCGATTGCGGGCGGCGGCGGGCGCGGGATCGAACGAGGACGGACGGTTGCGGGCGGCGACCACGTTCCCGCAGGTGCGGGATGGGGTGCGGCTGGTGGTGGTGGACCCGGCGGTGGGGCGGATAACGGCGACGCGAATGCAGGCGCTGCCCGGCGTGTTGCGGGCGGGCGACCTGCTGGTGGTCAACGACGCGGCGACCTTGCCGGCATCGCTGCGAGGGCGGGACGAGGACGGACGGGAGGTGGAGCTGCGGCTGCTGCAGCGACAGCGCGATGGCAGCTTCTGGGCGGTGCTGTTCGGCGCCGGCGACTGGCGGGTCCGGACCGAGCACCGGCCCGCTCCGCCGCGGCTGACGGTTGGGGCCCGCATCCAGTTTGACCAGCGCCCACACTTCGACCAGCGCCCACAAAAGGAGAACGAACGAACACGCGCGGAGCTGGCGGCGGTGGTGGTGGAGCGGGCGGGGATGTCGGAGCGGCTGTATCGGGTGCGGTTCGATCGGGAGGGGGATGGGTTGTGGGCGGCGCTGTATCGGCTGGGGAAAGTGGTGCAATACGCGCATCTGGCGCACGAGCTGCCGCTGTGGTCGGTGCAGAACGTGTTCGCCGGGCGGCCCTGGGCATTCGAGATGCCGTCCGCCGGGCGCGCGCTGAGCTGGCGGATCCTGCTGCAGCTGCGGCGCCGTGGGGTCGAGGTCGCGCGGCTGACCCACGCCGCCGGCCTGAGCGCGACCGGGGACGCGGATCTGGACGCGCGGTTGCCGCTGCCGGAGACCTACGACATTCCCGCCGCGACGGTGGCGGCGGTGGAGGCGACCCGGCGGCGGGGTGGGCGGGTGGTGGCGGTGGGCACCACGGTGGTGCGCGCGCTGGAAGGCAACCACGCCAGCGCGGGACAGCTCCGCGCAGGTGAGGGCCTCACCGACCTGCGCATCGGCCCGGAACACCGTTTGAAGGTCGTCGACGGGCTCCTCTCCGGGCTGCACGAGCCCGAAGAGAGCCACTTCGCGCTCCTGCGTGCCTTCGCCGACGACGGCCTGCTGCGGGCCGCGCACCGTTTCGCCCGCCAGCGCGGCTTCCTCTCGCACGAGCTGGGCGATGCGATGCTGATCCTGCCGCGCGCCCGGAGTGCCGCGGACTGACTCGCGGCCCCGATCATCGACCCGAACGCCCGAACCGCGGCCGACTGACTCGCGCGCCCGTCACGGGCACATGCCGCGGTCGATCCAGGCGTCGATCCAGTGCTTGGTGCGGCCGGGCTCGTAGTCGGGCAGTGAACACCAGGGGGTGTAGGGCCAGGGGCGGCACTCGAAGCGGCGACGTGGGTCCAGGTTCACGACGTCGGCGCCATCGGTGTACTGGAAGTTGGGGCGCCAGGTGGGCAGGTTGTTGCAGCTGGCGGCGCGCGCGTCGTTGACCGGGTAGACGGCGTCGGGCTTCATGTCGGGCGGCGAGACGTCCGGCTCGGAGGGCGCATCGGGTGCACCGGCGCCACCAGAGCCACCGCTCGCGCCGTTGCCTCCGGTCGCGCCGGTGCCGGCTGTTCCTCCGGTGCCTGGCCCGCCCGCCGCTCCGCCGGCTCCACCGGTCGCGCCCGCGCCGCCACCGGCTCCGCCTGCGCCGGCGATGCCCCCACCCTCTCCCGCGCCTCCGCTGGGCGCGCGGCGGCCGCCCAGCGACGGGCCGACCACCTCAGCGCTGGGCGTGCGGTCGGCAGACTGAGGCGCGCACACGGCGGTCAGCGACAGCAAGCACGACAGTAAGATAGGCCGGCAACCCCGGACGCCCCTGAGCAACATGGGACCCCCTCGTCAGCGTGCCTAGGATAGTCGCCCGCCCGGGGCTGCAGCGGTCAAAATTGGGCGAATCAGGTCCGCGAGCCGCTCGCGCGTACGCGTCAATTGTTGCCGCGGGCGAGCGCGACTATCCGATCGGCGGGCAGCGCCCGCGTGTAGACCCGGACCTCGTCGATGTTTCCGGAGAAGTCGAAGTTGGTCTGCCCGTTGCCGTGCCGACCGACGAACAGGTCCGACCCCAGGTCGTAGAGCAACGGCTGCACGTTCATCAGCTGACAGACCTGATTGCCGTCGAAGTAGACCGTTACCGTCGTGGCGTCAATGACCGTTGCCACGTGGTGCCAATTGCCATCCAGGTGATTGTTCACCGTCCCGAAGCAGCGGGCGTGCGCGCCGGTCGCGCCGTTGGGCACCCGCTTCGAGACCTCGATGTCGTTGGTGCGCACCCGCAACAGCGTGTTGTTGCCCAGGCTGATCAGCTCGGAGCCGCCGCCGGTGTCGACCGCCGTCGCGCGGTACCAGGCCGCCAGGGTCAGCTCGGTGGTCGGGCGCAACGCCTCCGGCATGGCGGCCAGCTGGACGGCCTGCGTGCCGGTGAAGGCGCGGCTGCGCGGGTTGGCGAACTTCAGCGGCGGCTCGACCGGGGTGGAGGGCAGCGCGCGATCCGGGTCGGCCAGGTAGGTGCCCTGAAAGCCGTGCCCCGACGAATCGGCGGCGGTGGTGCCGTCGGCCTCGTCGAGCTTCCAGTACAGGGCCAGGCCGTCCTCGGCGCACACCGTGCCGTTGCAGGTGTTGCCGGGCGCGCAACCGCTGGTCCCGGAGCAGGTGGTGCCGCAAACCTGACCGTCGCAGGCGAAGCTGGCGCAGTCGGTGGTGCTCAGCGGCGGCAGACAGGTGCCGCGGCCGTTGCAGATCCGCGCTCCGGTGGCCGTCTGGCCGCTGCACGCCGCACCCGCGCAGACCGTCCCGGCGACGTGCTGTCGGCAGGCGCCCGCGCCGTTGCAGGTGCCGTCGTTGCCGCAGGTCGAGGCCGGCTGGCCGACACATTCGGCGGCCGGGTCCTGTCCGGCCGGCACCGGCCGGCACTCGCCGACGCTGCTGGCCAGGTTGCACGCCTCGCAGGTGCCGTTGCAGGCGTTGTTGCAGCAGACGCCGTCCACGCAGGCGCCCGTCGCGCACTGGATGGCGGCGGTGCAGACCTGGCCCTGGTTGCGCTTGAGCTTGCAGGTGCCGGTGTCGCAGAAAAAACCGTCCTGGCAGTCGGTGGCCAGCACGCAGCGGGTGGAGCAGGAGTCCATCCGGCAGACCGCCGGCGCGCAGTTGCGCAGCCGCGCCCCCTGGCAGACGCCGTTGCCGTCGCACAGCCGCGCCGACCGTTCCGAATCGCCCTGGCAGCCGCCGGGGGCGCACTGGGTGCCCGCGGCGTATTTGCGGCAGCCGCCCTTGCCATCGCAGGTGCCGTCGAGCCCGCAGGTGGTCGCCGGCTGCGCGGCGCAGTCGTTCTTCGGGTCCACGCCGGCGGGCACCGGCACGCAGTGGCCGGCCGAGCCGGCCAGCCCGCAGCCGTGGCAGGGCATGCCGCAGGCGGTATCGCAGCAGACGCCGTCGGCGCAGTTGCCCGAGGCGCAGCCGCTGCCCGCGGTGCAGGTAGCGCCCAGCGGGGCCAGGACCGTCGCATCGGTGGGCGCCAGCGTCGGCGGGGCGCCGGCGCCGGCGTCGGCGGCCGGAGGCGGCGGCGATTCGGGATCGAGGACCGCGCCGTCGATCTTGCCCGAGGTTGTCGAGCCTCCAGGACCCTCCTGGGATGGCGGGGGCGGGCGGCGGCCAGAGGGAGGCTCGGCGGTGGCCACGCTGGCGAGGTTGCGCGACCCGCTGGGGCCGCAGGCCGGACCCAGGCAGACCAGCAGCGCCAGCACGGCGGCCGCGACACCGCGGGCCGACCGGCCGCCGACACTGATGGCCGCTGTGAGCTGAAAAACCCGACGCATGGGGAGTCCTGCCTTCGTGCGCGCTCGGGGCCGTACCACAAACCCACCGCACAACGAGCGTCCTGCGGTCCGGCGGTGACGTTACCAAGGCCCCTCCGCGTGGTCAACGAACCGGCGGTCGGCAGCGGGGAGGTTCCATTTCGGGTTTTTCGTTGGGCGTTTTCACTTTGTGTTCTCATGGCCGCCCATGACTTCGTCCGGCATCAGAACGGGCTGGCTGGTCGCGGGGGCGCTGGCCGCCCTGGCGGGCGCGTCCTGCTCGGGTGACCTGCGCGCGGCGCCGGCGGCGCCCGCCTTCGCCATGAACGGCTGGCAGTTCCACGAGTTCAACCTCCCCAAACTCGAGCAGGCGATCCGCCAGGCGCGGCAATACGGGGTCAACTTCTTCATCTTCTCGCACGAGCTGTTCCGGTCGGTGGAAGGGTTCCTCGCCTCCGACGACGACGCGCGGCCCGACGACCCGCCACCGTCGGTGCGGCAGCTGCGCCGGGGCGAGAACTTCCGCATCATCCCCGGCTGGAAGACCGACCTGCGGCGGCTGGGCGATCTCGCCACCGCGCAGGGCATCCCCTATTACCTGTGGGTCCACGAGTTCGACGACGTGCCCACGCGGTTCCTGCTGCGCGGCCGCGTGAACATGGACGACCCGGCCCTGTGGACCTACCTGCAGGACCGCTACCGGCGGCTGCTGGCGGCGATGCCGGGCAGCGCGGGCTTCGTGCTGACCCTGCACGAGAGCGACCTCAAGGTGTTCCGCCACGGCGACGTGGCCACCAGCGCCGACGTGCCCGAACGGATCTACCGGGTGAGCAAGCTGCTGTACGACCTGCTGAAGAAGGAGGGCAAGCAGCTGATCGTCCGCAACTTCTTCTACGAGCCGCTGGAGATGGAGTACTTCCAGCGCGGGGTCGAGCGCCTGCCCGACGACGTGATCGTCATGAGCAAGGACACCACCCACGAGTTCCACCCGTTTTATCCCTGGGACCCGCTGCACGGGCGGATGGGGCGCAAGCGGCAGATCATCGAGGTGGACCTGGGGGTCGAGAAGGCCTGGTCCGGCAGCGGGGCCTACGCGCAGACCGACTTCATCCGCCGGGTGGTGCTGCGCGGGCGCGACACGCACGCCGCCGGGCTGGTCGGGCGCGCGCGGCTGTTTGCCCCCGACCCGTTCGCCGACTCGCACGAGGTGAACCTGTACGCATTCTCGCGCTTCATGGCCGATCCGGGGCTGGGGGTGGACCGGGTGCTGGCGGACTGGGCCGCGCGTCGCTACCCGACGCGGGCGGTGCCGGCGATCGCGTCGGCGATGAAGCGCACCGAGGCCATCAACCACCGGGGGCGCTGGCACCTGGAATACTGGTTCACCAAGGGGATCGGCGGCGAGTGGGGCGACTACGCGTACGTCTACAGCCGCGTCCTGCAGCGATCGCGCTACAAGTGGACCGGCGCGGAGGCGGACCGCGACCTCGAGCAGAGGCTTTACCACCCCGACGCCGACACGTTCGCGCGGGCGGTGGCGGAGAAGGACGCGGTGATCGCGCAGGTGCGGGCCAGCCAGGCGGACCTGCGCCAGGCGGCCCGCTACCTGACGCCGGCGCAGCTGGCGCCGCTGGAGGAGGACTTCCGCTTCCTGCTGGACGCCGCCCTCTTGCAGCGCGAGTGGGTGCGGGCGTATTTCGCGCAGCGGATGTACATCGACCAGCCGCTGGAGGCGCATCGGAAGACGATGGAGGAGGCGCTGGCCGCGCTCGAACGCCGCGAGCGGACCCCCGGGGTGACCTACGGTCTGGACCCGGACAGCGGCCGCCGCTACAACATCGACGACTTCGCCGCCGAGATGCGCCGCCGCGTGGCCAGCCGCCCCGCCGCGCTGGCCGAGGACGCTCGGATCCTGCAGCTCACCCGACTGGCGGCGGACGTGACGAACCGCTGAGCACGGGGCGGTTGCGGGCGGCTCGAAGCCTCTTATGATGGATGGGTGGGTCAGCAGGAAGCGTCGGCTACCGTGGGCGCGCCAGAGGGTACGGCGGTCGGTCGAGCAGCGGCGGTCGTGACCATGGCGGCTCCACCGAGCGGCGGGGGCGCGGCGGGGCTGGCGGAGCGGTTCGGGCCGGTGGTGCTGCGGCGGTATGGGAGCGGGGCGGAGATCTTTAGCCGCTACCCGACCCCGGCGCTGGTACGCGGTTTCGCGTACGTGGGTTTCGTGATGTCGAACGTGGCGTACAACCACATCGGGCACGGGTCCGGCGGGCACCTGCTGTTCTACGCGGCAAGTCTGGGCGCGTTCGCGGCGCTGTTGCAGGTGCCCGCGCGCTGGGGCCAGCGCAAGTTCTCGCGCGTCCCGCGGGCGGATCAGCCAGGCGACGTGGCGCCCGGCACGCTGGTGCGGGTGGTGGGGACGGTGGAAGCGGACGGCAAGCTGTGCTGGGCGCCGGCCACTGACCGCGCGGTCGTCTTCGCGCGCAACCGGTTCTTTCATCCGGGCGTCGAGGACCGCCCGGGGCCGCTGGCGTGCGAGGAGATCCGGGGAACGCCCTTCCGGTTGCGGCTGACCGACGGGGTGACCGTGAGGTTGCTTCCGGCGGACGTCGTGCTGACGCAACCGCCAACGGACCGACCCCTGAAGCCGGAGCTGCGGCGCGCGCTGGGGTCGGCGGTGCGGGGGCGGTTCGGCAAGGCGGCGCGCTTTTGCGAGGACACGCTGGCGCCGGGCGACCGGATCGAAGCGGTGGGGCGGATCGCGACCGAGGTCAGCGCGTCCGGAGACGGTGCGCCCGCGCGGGGCGTGCCGCTGATCCACACCTTGCGCCCGGTCGACCGCCGGGGGGTGCTGGTGAGGCGGTTGTCCCGCTGAAGGGGCCGCCGGCTCGCGGGCCAGCGGATCAGCGGGCCTCGGCGATCCGTTCGGACAGCGGCCACTGGCGGTCGCCGTCCTGCAGGCGGAGGGATCTCGCCTGGGCGGGAACCTCGTAGGCGAGCGCCAGTGCGGGCCCCTGCGCGTCGATGGCGGTCGGCAGGTAGCGGCGGCCGGAGCCGTCGAGCAGGACCAGCTGATCGAAGGCGGGCTCGAGGATGACGCCGGAGCCGAACAGGTACGAGACCTTGCCGACGCCGGCCGAGAAGTCGCGGTCGATGTGCAGCACCAGGAAGGTGTGCCCGGGGCGGGCCTGCCGTTCCTCGACCTGGGCGCCGGCCTTCGCGACCGGCGCCCCCGAGGCCGTGCGCTGGTCGGAGCTGACGAACGTCCGGTGACGAGCCGTCGCGCTCCGCTGCACCCGCCGCAGAGGACCGAACCCGGTGATCACATCGGCGCCGGTGGCGGACGTGGAGGCAGGAAGTGCCGGCGCCGCCCGGGTCGACTTCGAGGTGGACGCGGACGGGGACGCGGCGGGGGTGCGCAACGATAGGCGGGCGCCTCCGCCCCGCTCGATCGCCTCGGCACCGCCGGGGCGGGCGCGCATCAGGAACAGGCGCAGCGGCGAGCCCTTGCGGAACAGCCCCGCCAGCTGGTTGTCGCTGGCCAGGGTCATCAGGTCGAAGGCGCCGCCGTCGAAGGGGACGCCGCCGGCACGCAGGAAAGCGAGGATCCCGCGCGCCAGCTCGAGGTCGGCGCTTCCGACCTCGCTGCCCGGGTGCCGGATCTCGCTCAGCGATCGCAGTGGATGGGCGCGCGCGGTGAACAGCTGCACGTCATCGCCCAGCGCCCGCAGCGCCGACTGCACGCTCGCGCTGGCCTCGATGACCGCCGGTGCTTCGTTCGCGGCAGCGGCGGCCGCGCGCGACAGAACCGCCGGCGGCAAGGTGACGAGGATCGCGGCCACGATGATCGAACGCGGGACTGGTCTGTGTGTGTTCATGGTCCGGCCGGCGGCGGCCCAGTCTAGCCCGGTCGGCGGACCCGGTGGGCCGATCGAGCGACATCATCGCTTCGCATCCACGCGCGCGGGCCGCCCGGAATCGGGTGAGCGCACGCGGTCGCGCGGATGGCGTGGGTGGGGACCTCAGATGGTGTCGTCGCGCCAGAGGGCGGAGAGCATCCACACCCAGATGGCCACCCTCGCGGCCAGGAGAACCAGGCGGGCGATCATGGTACCCAGGTGATGCAGGGGGCGGACCAGACGGTGGTCGGGGCGATTGCGCGTCTGGCGGCGTCGGGAACCTGCCCGGTTTGTCGCGGTCTTTCGGGAATCTGGCGACTCGATGGCCAGACCGGCGCGTCAACCAACGTTTCGGGTCGGTATCGTGTTACCGATCCGTGCCCGGAGACTCAGTAAACGGCCAGTCCGAACGACAGCGAGCGGGCGGATGACCAGGTATCGCCGGGCAGGCGCGAGGTGCTGAAGTCGGCGCGGGCGTGCAGGGCCAGGCGGGTGGTGAGGGCGACCTCCAGGAGACCGCCACCACCCACGGTGAGCGCGCCGTCGGCGTCGGCGGCGGCCTGGCGAATCAGGCCCGAGCCGACGTGGCCGGCCACGCCCAGGTGCAGGCGTTTCCAGGACAGCGGGAACAGCTGCGTCTCCAGCTCGAGCGCGTGGCGGGCGAAGCTGCTCTGCGGGCCGCCCTGCCCCACCGCCAGCGACAGGCCGCCCAGGATGCCGAGCTGCTGGATCGGGAAATAGCCCAGCTGGATGTGCGAGGCCAGGCCGGACAGCAGGTCGCGATCGAAGTGCGCCTGGGTGCCGCCGACGTCCACCTTGAAGGCGAAGCCGCGGCGGTCGAGCGGCCCGCGCTGCAGCTGGAGGAGGCCCCAGCCCTCGTCGTCGCGCAGGATGCCGCTTCCGACGCCCGCCACGTCGGCGGGGGTGAGGTTGGCGATCGGGACGGCGCGCTCCTCGCCCGACGGGCCTTGCAGGTAGACCAGCTGGGCGGGCGAGGCGGCGACGTCGCCGTCGAAGCGCATGCCCTCGGTGACCGCGAGCCCCACCGCGGCCAGCGACGCGACGGCGATGGCGACCACCGCGTACACGATCAGATCGTCCTTGCTACCGCCACCGCCACCGCCACCGCCGCCGCTGCCTCCGTCGATGGGCAAGATACCGCTGCCACTGCCGCTGGCGGGCGGCGCCTTGCCGGGGCCGCGCCACGAGCCGACCGGCCGCGCGGGCACGGGC
>JBKPRZ010000809.1:0-2467 GCA_046734815.1 Myxococcota bacterium
GTTCGGCCGGGACCGGCGGCATGGCCGGCAGCGGTGGGCAGGCCGGCAGCGGCGGCCGCGGCGGCAGCGCAGCCATGGACGCCGGCCGCAAGGATGGGCGCGTGGCCGATGCGCCCGCTGCCGCCGACACCCAGGGCGGCAGCGCCCGCTTCCCGAAAGTGACCGCCTTCGACGTCGACGCCTGCCACGACCTGGACATCGCCGTCAGCCCGACCCTGGTGGCGGTGGCCACCAACCCGGGCTTGCTGGTCTTTTACAACAAGAACGGCACCCTGGCCTTCCGCGTACAGCCGTTCATGGGCCCCAGCGTCGGCGACGCGCACGTGGTCTGGGACAACTCATCGAAGCGCTGGTTCTTCTCGACCCTGCAGAACCGGGGCGGCGACGGCGCCTTCATCTACGCCAGCCTGGACGAGACCGGCCGCCGCTTCACCCCCGACGCCCGCCTGGGCGGGGTGACCAACCTGGACAACCCGCAGCTGGTGGTCACCACCGACAAGGTCGCGATGCTGGTGTTCGACAACATCTACACCATGGACAAGGACACGGTGATGGCCGGCGCCACGCCGAACCTCCCCTCCATCAAGAGCGGCCCCATCCAGCACACCGACCAGACTTACGGCGTGGACTACGGCGCCCAGGTGCCCAGCACCGCCTATTTCACGGTGATGTCCGACAACAGCCACTTCAACTGGATCAGCGTCGACGGCACCTTCAAGGGCAACGACGTCGTGCTCACCCAGCACAAGGTGGCCGTCAGCAAGCCCTTCAACGCCATCCCGGCCTTCCCGGGAGTCACCGCCTTCGGCAACCGGGTCACCCGCAACAGCGGCAACCTGGGGATGTGGGACCGCGGGCGCATCGTCTGGTCACAGTCCGGCCGCTGCGGCGCCGACGTCTGCCCGCGCGTCTTCCTGGTCGACACCGCCACCAACAGGATGGTCGACTTCGACCTGGCCGTGCCCGGGAACGTGCTCTGGTCCGCCGCCACCGGCTTCGACCGCGACGGCAACATGTTCGCGCTGATGGCCCAGACCTCGTCCACCACGCCGCTGGGCCTGGCGGTCGCCGGCTACAGCAACGGCGGCGCGCTGATCCCGCCGCAGGCGGTGGTCAAGGGGACCGCGGGCTTCCCGGCCGAGCAGTTCGGCGACTTCTTCGCCGCCTCCCAGGACCCCACCGACGGCAGCGTCTGGGCGATCGGCAACTACGCCAAGAACGGCGAGTGCGGCGCCCAGGTGGTCCACATCGTGGCCCAGTAACGGCCGGCGGGGTGCCCGCCCCTGCGAGCGAACACCCCGCTGTTGTGGCCGCTCCCCGCCGTCGCTTCGGCGTCGACGGGGAGGGGATAGGGATCTGCTACTTGGCGGCGGCCGGCTTCTTGAAGGCCGGGAAGTTGCCCTTGACCAGGCAGAGCAGGGAGCTCGACTCGCAGGTGTAGTCGAAGTCCGGGCTCAGGTTGCTGCCCGGGACGGGATCGCAGGCATCCTGGTCGGGCTTACCGGTGGTGGGGTCGGGCTCGCCCATCGCGTCCTTGCCGTCGCCGCAGTGGTTGGCCGGGTAGATCGCCACCACCTTGTAGTTGACGGTGCAGTCGCCGTCCTGGCGGGCCAGGTCGGCGCCGAAGTGGATGCCGTTGGACAGCGGGGTGACGTACATCTGCACGTTGGACCAGGTGTAGGTCAGCTTGTTGCCGCCGGCGGTGATGCTGGCGTTCTTGGCCATCGACGCCACCTTGCAGATGTTGCTGTCGTCCGGAAGCGACTCGTCGAACTTACCGATGGAGTACTCCTGCCCCGCGTTCATCGGGTTCATGGCCTCCTCCAGCGCGGCCACCACGCTCTCTGGCTCGATGGCCAGCGAGGGCGTCTTCTTGGCGTCGTCGGGCGCCGCGGCGTAGGCCTGCATGTGCAGGGTCTCGGCCTTGAGGACCTTGCCGGCGCAGGCGCCGGTCATGGGCTTGCTGGCGTCCACCTCGTAGCGGGCCGCGTATTCGGCGGCCTGCGCGCGGCAGGACGGTTTCGGCTGCACCGCATCGCACCCCGCCGCCGCCAGCAACAGTGCCAGGGTCGAGAGGATGGCCCGATTCGTCATCTGATTGGACATCGGCATTTTCTCCTCGTGATGAAGGGCGCGCATCAGAACTCACCCCGCAGGCCGAAGCGGAACACCCGCGGCGCCTGCCAGCTGTTCGCCTTCTGGAAGGCGTCGTCCCGTTTCTCCACCGGCTTCATGTCGGTGTTCTGGTAGGTGTTGATCTGCGCCACCGTCTTGCCCTGGATGGGGTCGACGTTGTCGTTGGTGTAGACCTCGTCGATACCGGTCGTCCTTTGCCAGTTGAAGAGGTTGAACACATCGGCGCTGGCGGTGATGGTGCTGCCCGCGAGCACACCCACCCGGTAGCTCACACGCAGATCCACCCCGAAATTCCAGGGTAGCCGCGGGCCGGATCCGCGCTGGGTCAGGT
>JBKPRZ010000810.1:0-14068 GCA_046734815.1 Myxococcota bacterium
GGTGCCGGACGCGGGGGCGGACGGGCCGCGCGCGGCGCCGGCCATGCCGGGCGTGAACGTGCCGTCGATCAAGGTCGACACCGTCGGGTACGAGATCGGCTGGCGCAAGATCGCGATCTTCAACGTGGACCCGACCGGGGCGCGGGTGGAGGAGGTGGCCAGCGGGCGTGCGGTGATGGCGATCGGGCCGCAGCAGATCGAGCGGCGGGGGGTGGACGTGGCCTCGCGAGATCCGGTGTGGCAGGTGGATTTCACGGCGCTGCGCACGCCCGGCCGTTACCGGCTGGCGGTGGGCAGCGCCCGCAGCGACGGGTTCCGGATCGAGGCGGGGGTGTACGGCCCGGCGCTGATCGCGGGGGCCAAGAGCTTCTATTTCCAGCGCTGCCGGACGGCGTTGCCGCTGCCGCACGCGCGCTGGGAAGACCGGTCCTACACCCGGGCAGGCGCCTGCCACGCGCACGGCGAGGTGGGCTGGGACGTCACCAGCCACCCGCGCAAGAAGCGGCGGTTCCGGCTGCAGGCGGGGTGGCACGACGCCGGCAACTACGACATGTACGTGCCCTCGACCGCGGTCGCGGCGCAGACCCTGCTGTTCGCGCACGAGTGGGCGCCCGAGGCCATCGCCGACGGGGCGCTGGCCATCCCCGAGTCGGGCAACCGCGTGCCCGACCTGCTGGACGAGGCCCGTTACGGTCTGCGCTGGATCCTGTCCCTGCAGGAGCCTTCGGGGGTGTTCCGGCACAGCGAGACTGTCGACGCGACCTCGCCGCCGGTGCCGCCCGACCGGGACACGACGGCGCGCTGGGTGGCGGGCCCGAGCACCGCCGCCACCGGCAAGGCGGTGGCGGTGCTGGCGGTGGCGGCGCGGCTGTTCCAGCCCTGGGATCCGGCCTTCGCCCGCACCTGCCGGACTGCCGCCGAGAAGGGGTGGCGGTTCCTGCGCGGGCACGCGGCGCCGATCCGGGCGGTGCGGCCGTCGGGCAGCGAGCAGCCATTGTGGGACGACGAGCCGGGTCGCAGCGACACGCCCGCGCGATTCGCGGCGGCGGTGGAGCTGTGGCGCAGCTTCCGGCGGACGGACGCGCTGGCGGCGGCGCGCGCGCTGATGGGCAGCGCCGCCGAGACGCGCGACCCGGTGAAGATCCTCGACGGCGCGTGGGCCAACATCAGCCGGTTTCCCCTGTACACGCTGGCGCGCGATCCGCAGGTTCCGGCAGACCTGCGCGACGAGGCGCGACGCCGGCTGCTCGCGGCAGCGGAGATCCTGCGGCCGCGCGTGGAGACGGCGGACGGCTACCGCTGCGCCTCGGCGCCGGACGACTACTTCTGGGCCAGCAACTCGAACCTGATGGAGAAGGTGCTGCTGCTGTCGATGGCTGCCCAGCTGGGGGGTGGTCGCTGGATGGTCGAGGCGGCGCGCGATCAGTGGCACTGGATCCTGGGGCGCAACCCGAACGGCTATTCGATGATCACGCGCGTTGGTAAGGGCCCTGATCGCCTGTACCACATGGAGTGGGGGCCTCACGAGCCGCCGCCTCCCGGGTTCCTCATCGATGGTCCCAACGGCGACAACGCCGCGTGGCTGGCGCCGGGCGCGCCGGCCAAGGCGTTGCTCTGGGACAACCCGCGCCCGTTGCGGTCGGGATTGCCGGCGCACAGCCTCTGGCACTGGCAGCAGACCGACCTGTGGGACGGGGGTTTCCTGAAGGAGAACGAGTGGGGGGACGGCTGGTGGACCGTGGTCGAGCCCGACATCCTCTACAGCGCGAATTTCGTGGCGGCGGGCGCCGCGCTTTCGCGACTCGAACCCTGACGGGCGCGCACGCTCGGCGCTGTTTGCTCTGGTCGGGTGCGTTCGGCGGGCATAGACTTTTTGGTGAGGGCATGTCCGCGCACCCTGCGGCGTGTGCGGATCGCTCCGGGTGCAAAGGGGGGGTCGCGATGAAAGAGCAGGAACGCGTTCCCGCACGCAGTGGGTTCTCCGCGGAGGGCGACGACCGGATCCGGCGCGAGCTGGAAAGGGCGCTGGCGGCCGAGCCGGCCCTGGCGGGCTGTGGCGTGTGGCTGGACGGCTCCCGCGACCCGGCGCGCACTCAGATCCTGTCGCCCGAGGGGCTGGAGGGTCGGATCACGCTGGAGGTCCGCGCCGGTGTGGCGGTGCTGGACGGAGAGGTCCCGTCGCTGTGCCACAAGCGGCTGGCGGGCGTGCTGGCGCGGCGGGTGCCCGGCTGCCGCGAGGTGATCAACCGACTGGGGGTGGTACCGGAGGAGGAGGACAGCGACGAGCAGATCGAACGGGCGGTGCGGCTGGCGCTGTCGCGCAACAACGCCCTGAGGCTGCGGGACATCCGCATCCGGGTGGTGGAGGCGGTGGTGATCCTGGAGGGCCACGTCGATACGCCCCACGCCGCCGCCGCCGCGGAGACCGACACCCGGCACGTGCTGGGCGTCAGCCGGGTAGACAACCGGCTGAAGGTCGAGCCACCGGTGCGGGGTCGGGCCTGAGCGTGCCCTCTCCCCGGAGGACAGGGCCAGGCGAATGGATCGTGGAAAAGCTCGCGTGTCTCCGCCAGGCAAGCCTGGCTACGAACGCAGAAAGTGAGAGGTTGATCGCTGGCGCGCCAGGTGGCGGTGCGTGGTCAGGAGGCGGGCAGGTGGCGTCGGGCGATGTCGGGGTCCAGTGCTTCGATGCGTACGCGGGTGGGACCCAGCTTGACCTTGAGGGGGGTGCCCAGGGTCTCGTCGAAGCCGACTGCTAGCCAGGCGCGGAGGGCGGCGGCCCAGCCGACTGGGAGGCGGGCGGCGTAGCGGGTGTAGCCGCGCAGGTCCTTGAATTGATCCATCGCCGCCATCATGTAGGGGTCGGGCACCAGCGCGGGCGGGATGGCGCGGGCGGGGGCGAACGGGTCGGCGCGGAAGGCGGCGATCTCGACCGGCAGGCGGGCGTGGTACGAGCCGTCCTCGATCAGCGAGGCCAGGGCGCGCTGGTGGGGGTGGGTGCCGCGCTGGATCTGATCGGCCTGCCGGGCCATCTCGTCGACGCCGTCCGGATGCGCGCGCAGCAGGACCAGGTCGTACAGCGGGTGGCGGTGGAAGGTCTGCAGGACGTGGTGGATGATGGTGTCGCGCGGTGAGAACAGGCCCACCGGGTCCAGCATGGTGGCGGGGCCGGACAGGAAGCGGCGCAGGTTGTGGAACACCCAGGGGATGTGCTGGGTGCGGTAGAAGATCTTCGTCTCCTCGGTGGCGCTGACGATCATCTGATCGCGCGCCGCCACCAGCAGCTGGGGCAGGGTGGGTGTGTCCTCGATGTGTCCCAGCGCGCGCAGCCGGTCGAGGCGGGCGCGTACCAGTGCGGGACGGAAGAAGGCGGCCACCAGCTGCACCAGCTGGGTGACCTTGTCCAGGTTCTGCCGCCACCCGCCCAGGGCGTCCAGGAACAGCCGCCAGCGCGAGCGGGGGAGCCAGGCGGGCGGGGTGGCCCCCTGCACCTCGGCCATGCTGGGTGCCGGCGCGCCGACCTGGGCGGGCGTGGCGGACATCGTCTCTAGCCTAGCAGGGCGCCACTGCCCGGGGATCCCCGTTGTATGGTGCGGGGCGGAGAGAACGGTGTCCTCGTCGCCCGTCGTTTTTCGCCTGCAAGGGGCCGCCAGAAGGTACGCGGACGTGCAGGCGCTGGCGCCCACGGATCTCGAGGTGCCGGAGGGCAGTTGCACCGTCCTGATCGGACCCAGCGGGTGCGGCAAGACGACATTGTTGCGTCTGCTGAACGGGCTGGTGCGGCCCGACCAGGGGGTGGTCTCCTTCCGCGGCGTCCCGGTCGACGATCGCACCGTCGGGGAGCTGCGGCGGAAGATGGGCTACGTCATCCAGGACGGCGGGCTGTTTCCCCACCTGGACGCCGCCGCCAACGTCACCCTGATGGCGCGGCAGCTGGGCTGGCCACGCGCGCGGATCGGACAGCGGCTGGAGGAGATCGTGCGCATGACCCGTTTCCCGGCCGAGGCGCTGGACCGCTTCCCGGTGCAGCTGTCGGGCGGGCAGCGTCAGCGGGTGGCGCTGATGCGGGCGCTGATGCTGGACCCCGAGGTGCTGCTGCTGGACGAGCCGCTGGGGGCGCTGGACCCGCTGGTCCGGCGCGAGCTGCAGGACGACCTGGCGGCGCTGTTCGTGCGGCTGCGCAAGACGGTGGTGCTGGTGACCCACGACCTGGACGAGGCGGCGTTCTTCGGCGGCCGGATCGCGCTGCTGCGGGCGGGGCGGATCGTGCAGCAGGGGAGCATCGAGGACCTGCTGCGGCGGCCCGCCGACCCGTTCGTGACCGAGTTCGTGCGCGCGCAGCGACGTTCGTTTCACAACGGCTCGGGGCCGGTCGAATCCGGGGAGGGGCGGTGAGGCGCGCGCTCGCGCTGCTGCTGTGCCTGGGCGGCTGCCGGGGCGAGCCGGGTGCGTTGCGGGTGGCCTCGAAGAGCTTCACCGAGTCGGTGGTGCTGGGCGAGATCGCCGTCCAGCGGGCGCGCGCGGCGGGCGCGCCGGCCGAGCACCGGCGCGGGCTGGGCGGCACGCGGCTGGTCTGGAACGCGCTCGAGGCGGGGCAGGTGGACCTGTATCCCGATTACACCGGCACCCTCTTCGAGGAGATCTTGCGGATCGAGCGGACCGGATCGACGGCCGGCGACATCGAGCGGCTGCGGGCGGCGGCGCAGGCCCGGGGCCTGGGCGTGATCGGGCCGCTGGGCTTCAACAACACCTACGCCCTGGGCATGCGCGAAGACGTGGCGGCGCGCCTGGGGATCGAGACCATCTCGGACCTGGTCCGGCATGCACGGCTGCGCTTCGGGTTCAGCAACGAGTTCATGAGCCGGCAGGACGGCTGGCCGTCGCTGCGGCGAAGCTACGGGCTGCCGCAGGAGTCGGTGCGCGGCATCGATCACGATCTCGCCTACCGGGGGCTGGCGGCCGGGGACATCGAGGTCATCGACCTCTATTCCACCGACGCCGAGATCCGTTATTACCGGCTGCGCACGCTGAAGGACGATCGCCAGCACTTTACCCGCTACGATGCGGTCTACGTTTACCGGCGCGACGCCGAGGCGCGCTGGCCGCAGGCCTTCGCGGCGCTGGGGCAGCTGGCGGGGGCGATCTCGGCGGCGGAGATGACGGCCCTGAACGCGCGCGCGAAGATCGAGCGGCGGCCCGAGTCCGAGGTGGCGGCGGGTTTTCTCGAGCAGCGGTTCGGCGCGAGGATCAACGTCGAGTCGACCAGCCGGGCGCGCGCGATCGCGCGGCGGACGGTCGAGCACCTGGCGCTGGTCGGCGTGTCGCTGCTGCTGGCGATCCTGGTGGCGATCCCGCTCGGGGTGCTGGCCTGGCGGCGGCCGGGTCTGGGCCGGGTGGTGCTGGGTGCGGTCGGGATCGTGCAAACGATCCCGTCGCTGGCGCTGCTGGTGTTCATGGTCCCGTTGCTGGGGCTGGGCGCCGTGCCCGCAACGGTGGCGCTGTTCCTGTACGGGCTATTGCCCATTGTCCGTAACACCCATGCTGGGCTGGCCGGCGTGCCGGTCGATCTCAGACAATCGGCGGAGGCTCTGGGACTGGGGCGGGGGGCGATCTTGCGGCTGGTGGAGCTACCGCTGGCCAGCCGATCCATCCTGGCCGGGATCAAGAGCGCGGCGGTGATCAACGTCGGGACCGCCACCCTCGGCGCCCTGGTCGGAGCGGGCGGGTTCGGGCAACCCATCTTCACCGGTGTGCGGCTCGACGACGTAGGCTTGATCCTGGAAGGGGCGGTGCCGGCGTCGTTGCTGGCACTGGCCGTGCAAGCAGTGTTCGATGGGCTCGAACGCCTGGTCATTCCGCGCGGGCTGCGAATACCGGCCGCGGAATCGGGCAATTCCCCATCGGGCGCCAAATGACACGAGCGTTTGCCGCGAAAATGCGGTGTGATGCGCCTGTCGCTGCTGGCTGCCGTCAATTGTCCCGGGAACCCTCATATGGTTCCCCAACCTTTTGACGGCCCCTTTCCTGCAAGACGTCCAGCGCTAAGCTCAGCGGCTCGCACTCCAGCCAGGGAGGAATCACCTGAATGTCCAACTTGGATTTTGCTCGCGGACGATCCTGGCCTCATGGGCTGTCGGCAGATGCGGCCGGCGAGCTGCGCGCGCCTGGCTGGCGTCGTGAGCAACACGAGCGGCTGGTGCTGCTGGCCGACGAGATCCACGAGACGCCGCTGGCCTTCGCGCTGTCGGTGGCGGCGGGCCTGGACGCCAGCCCGCGCTGGCTGGATTCGCAATACCTGTACGATGCCGTCGGGTCATCCCTGTTCGAGCGGATCACCGAGCAGCCCGAGTATTACCAGACCCGCACCGAAGACGCGCTGCTGGCCCGGCACGCCGGGCGCATCCGCGAGATCGCCGGCGACGTGACCCTGGTCGAGCTGGGCTCGGGCACGTCGACCAAGACCCGGCGGTTGCTCGACGCCTGGTCCGCGCGCGGGCCGGCGCGTTACGTGCCCGTCGACATCAGCGTCGAGACGTTGACCCGGGCCAGCGGGGAGCTGTGCCGGCGTTATCCGCTGCTGAGGGTGGAGGCGCTGGCCTCGTCGTACGAGCGGGCCCTGCCGCTGCTGCCTCAGGCGTCGCCGATGTTGCTGGCCTTCCTGGGCTCCAGCCTGGGCAACCTGGGCCGGCACGGGCAGAGCGACTTCCTGTCGTTGATCGCCGACAGCCTGGGGGCGGGAGACCGGCTGCTGGTGGGGCTGGATTTCGCCCACGACCCGGAGGTGCTCGAGTCGGCCTACGACGATGCCGCCGGCTGGACCGCGCGCTTCACGCGCAACCTGTTTGCGCGCATGAACCGCGAGCTGCAGACCGACATCCCCCTGGACGCGGTCGAGCACGTGGCCTTCTACAACCGGCAGCTCGCGCGCATCGAGATCCACGCCGGCTTCCGGCGCGAGGTGAGCTTCCGGATCCCGCTTCTGGATCGCAGCTTCCGGATTGCGCGCGGCGAGCGCATCCGCACCGAGGTCAGCTACAAGTACCGGCCCGAGGCAGCCTCGGCAGCGGTCGAGCGGCACGGCTTCCGGCTGGAATGGAGCGCGACCGACGAGCGGGATCGCTTCGGGCTGTTCCTGTGGCGCAAGCGCCCGGCTGAGACGATGGTCAAGGCGTCGCCCCGGCTGCGCTGGATGGCGATGCTGGAGGCGGTCCGCCGCCGCACGTTCGACATGGTGGCGCCGCTGGCCGAGGCGGACCTGATGCGCCAGCACAGCCCGCTGATGAGCCCGATCGTGTGGGACCTGGGGCACGTGGCCAGCTTCGAGGAGCTGTGGCTGGTGCGCCGGCTGGCCGCCGACGGGGCGGCGGGCGAGGACGAGGAGGCGGCGGCGGGACCGGAACAGCAGGAAGGGGAAGGGCTGGATCGCCTGTACGATCCCCTGGTCACGCCGCGGGCGCAGCGCCGCGACCTGCCCCTGCCCACCACCGCCGAGACCCGGCGGGCGATGGACGAGGTCCGCCGGCAGGCCAACGAGGTGCTGTCGCGCAAGGCGGGGGCGCGGCCGGCGCCGGGAGGGCTGCTGCAGGACGGGTTCCTGGTGCACATGGTGGCGCAGCACGAGGCCCAGCACGGAGAGACGGTGCTGCAGGCGATCGCCCTGCGCGAGGACCTCCCCTACCTGCCCGTGTTCGTGGAGGAGGTGCGGCCGGCGCCGACCGCGGCGGGCGGGCTGGAAGAGGACGTGCTGGTGCCCGCTGGCGCCTTCATGATGGGGACCGACGATCGGGCCTGGGCCTACGACAACGAACGGCCGGCCCACCTGGTGGAGGTGCCGGCGTTCCGTATGGATGTGGCGGCCGTGACCAGCGGTCAATACCTGCGCTTCATCGAGGACGGGGGCTACCGGCGGCGCGAGCTGTGGACGGACGACGGCTGGCGCTGGTGTCAGCATGAGCGCGCGGAGGCGCCCCGTCACTGGCGGCGCGAAGCGCGGCGCTGGAGCCAGGTGGTGTTCGGGCGGCCGATGCCGCTCGACCCGGGGCGGCCGGTGGTGCACGTGTCCTGGTACGAGGCGGACGCGTACGCGCGCTGGGCGGGCAAGCGGCTGCCCACCGAGTCCGAGTGGGAGAAGGCGGCGGCCTGGGACGTCGGTCATGGGGTCAGCCGCGTCTATCCCTGGGGCCACGAGCCGCCGGACCGCACGCGCGCCAACGTGGACCAGCGCTGTCTCGAGCCGCTGCCCGCTGGCTCCTTCCCGGAGGGGCGCAGCCCCTACGGCTGTCTGCAGATGATCGGCGACGTCTGGGAGTGGACGTCCAGCACGTTCGGGGCCTATCCGGGCTTCGAGGCCTATCCGTACCGGCAATATTCGGAGATCTTCTTCGGGCCGCGCTACCGGGTGCTGCGCGGCGGGTCCTTCGCCACCGCCGCGATCGTCGCGCGCAATACCATGCGCAACTGGGACTTCCCCGAGCGCCGCCAGATCTTCGCCGGCTTCCGCTGTGCTCGCGACGTGTAGCGCCCCGGGTGGGGCGTGGCGGGGGACCGGGTGAGGAAGCGGGACGATGTCTTCACCGGGGCGGGTGAGCTGGCGCGGGCACTGGGCGCGCTGGAGGTGACTGTCGAGCGGGTCAGCTGTCGGTCGGGGCTGGTGGCGGTGGACGACTATCCGGGCGGGCGGCCGGCCACGGTGGTGGAGGTGGCGGGGCAGGGACACCGCGGGTTCGGCGAGCTGGTGTCGTTCACGCGGGACGAGCACCTCGCCTTCGCCGCGCGGCTGACGGGGATGCTGGGGCCCGGACGCGGTCGAGTCGAGGAACTGGTGAGGAGCGACCCGCCCCACGAACGGGCTGCCGTGGAGGCGGCGCTGATCGACCTGGGCCTGCGGCAAGCGGGGCTCAGCCCGGGGCAGCTGTGGGGCGCGGAGGAGGCGAGCTTGCGCTGGGTGGTGTCGCTGAGCGCGCTGGCAGACCCGCTGTCCCGGATCGCCCACCAGCTCGCGCGCCCGGCGGGCGAGGGCGAGCGGGGTGGGACGTCGCCGCCGGCCCGGACCGAGCTGAAGCTGGACGTGCACGACGGCTGGACCGACGACGTCATCCAGGGCCTGCGTGCGCAGCGGGTGGTCACGCTGGACTTCAAGGACCGGGGGACCTTGGCGCTGGCGCACCGGTTGTCCCGTGTGTTCCCCGACGTGATCTTCGAGGACCCTCCGCCGGGTTGCCGCCATCTGCACATCGCGCGCGACCGGCCACTGGCCGTCATCGAAGATGTGGCGGCGGCGGTGGCGCGCGGCGAGTGGGTCAACCTGAAAGCGCCCCGCATGGGCGGCTTCCTGGCGCTGCTGCGGGCGATGGAGGTGGCGGGCGGGCGCGCGTACATCGGCGGGATGTTCGAGGTGGGGCCGGGACGCGAGCAGGCCCGGCAGCTGGCGGCGATGTTCTGCCCCGACGCGCCCAACGACCTGGCGCCGTTCGCCGGTGGGAGATCCTCCCTGCAGGGTCCCTCGCCGTCGGGGATCCGGCTCGACCGACCGGGGTTCGGGGCCAACCTGGACTGGTCTTCGTTCCTCGCCGCCTGACGGGGTCAGCCGCTCGGGGGGCGGGGTAGCTCCGGGGCCGCCGGGGTGGCGGGGCGCGCCTGGCCGGCGAGCTCGATGTGGTCCTGGGCCAGGCGGCGGAGCAGCTGCAGGTTCAGGGTCTGCTGCCTGTCCATGTAGAGGTGGTAGTCGGGACCCTCGACGTAATAGACGACCTCGAAGTCGACGCTGGTGGGGGAGAAGGACTGCAGGTGGACCCGATCCAGGGCGATGTCGCGGATGCTCCCCACGATCTCGCGTAACACCGCGGGGATCCGCTCGAGCGTGTCGGGTGGGGTCTGCGGGCTGACGCCGAAGGTGAAGGCCACGCGCCGGCGGTACAGCGACTGGAAGTTGCGCACGCGGGCGCTGGTCAGGTTCGAGTTCGAGAAGATCATCAGCTCGCCGGACTGGCTGCGCACGCGGGTGGTCTTGATGCCGATGTGCTCGACCGTGCCCATGAACGTGTCGACCACGATGAAGTCGCCGATGGAAAACGGCCGGTCGAAGACGATGGCCACGTAGCTGAACAGGTCGCCCAGCACGGCCTGGGCGGCCAGCGCGACGGCGATGCCGCCGATGCCCAGGCCGGCGATCACCGCCGAGATCTGCACGCCCAGGTTGTCCAGCAGGAACATCAGCGCCAGACCCCAGATGGCCACCTGCACGATGGGAATCACCACCCGCACCCGCCGGACGTCGTGCGAGCCCGAGGAGGAGGGACGGTTGACGGCGTGGGCGATGACGGTGGTGGCCACCCGGGCCCCGTAGAAGGCGACCAGGGCCAACCCCACCACCTTGGTCGTCCGGCCCACCCAGTCCGGCAGTTCCAGGTAGGCCAGGCCCAGGGCGAAGACGCCGTAATAGATCAGGGGCACCAGCGCCCGGTCGACCACGTCCACCATCACGTCGTCTACGGTGCCGGCGCTCTGCGCGGCGCTTTTTTTCCAGCGCGCGACCAGACGTCTTTCCAGCAGACGCACCAGCAAGATGCCGGACGACACCCCCAGCGCCACGACCAGGTACATTGGGATCGTGGTCACGAAGGCGATCGATTCGAGCCAGGAATTGCCGACCATCAGCGGGTCATATTGACCCGGAACACTCCGACGGTTCCACACATCACATCGCACCGTCGGGCGTGCCTCCTGCGCGGCGCCGATGTGGGTGCGCGGTCCGAGGGAATATTTTCCCGCCGGCGAGTTACTATGGAACGCCCCTGCCGACAACGGCGTCCCCACACAATCGGAAAGGACCTGCGATGCTGCTTTCGCGCCCGCGTCCCGCTCTCGGCCTGGCCCCGTTCGTCCGCCTGCTGCTCTCGACTGCCCTGCTGCTGGTGCTCGCCTGCGAGCCCGGCGTTCCGCTGGAGCCGTCGTCGTACGCCGCCCGCACCGACGTGGTGTCCGCGGCCCGCGACTGGGTGCGCGCGAATGCGCCCGCGCTGGGCATCGAGCGCCCGGACGAGCTGCGGCCGCTGGGGCAGTTCCTCGACGAGCGCGGTGAGGTGCACCTGCGCCTGCTGCAGACGTTCGGACAGATCCCGGTCTGGGGCGGCGATCTGATCGTCCAGCTGTCGGCCGAGGGGCGCGTGGTCGGGGCGGTCCCGCCCCAGGTGCCCGACACCGGCCTGGTCGACGGCGAGTTGCCCGAGGGCGCCCGCGCCCTGGGCGGCGACTTCGCGGTCGGCCTGATCCCGGCGGTCGACGCCACCGCGGCCATCGCCCGGGCCGAGACGGACTACGGCTGCTCCGATTGCCTGACCGCGCCCTCGCGCGCGGACCTGTGGGTGCTCCGGCACGGCGGGGCCAATCACCTGGCCTGGCGGGTGCGGATGACCCGCGAGGACGGCAGCGCGCAGACCGCCCTGCCGGTGCGTTTCGTCGACGCCCACGACGGGGCGCTGCTGTGGGGTTACGACAACCTGCAGACCCTGGATGGCACCGGGCAGTCGCTGTACAGCGGCACGGTGCCGGTGCAGACCTCGTCGGTCACCAGCGGCGGGGTGACCACCTATTTCCTCGAGGACCTGGCCCGCAAGGCGGGGACCTTCGATTTTCACGACAGCACCCGGGAAAACGCGGTCACCAACCTCACCGACACCGACAACGAATGGGTGGGTGCCCGCCAGCGGGCGGCGGTGGACGCGCACTTCGGGGCGGCCAAGGTGCTGGCCTATTACCAGAATGTGCACGGGCGCAGCGGCATCGACGGCAACGGCGGCCCGGGCTTTTACGCCGCCAGCGCCGACAAGCAGATCAAGCTGATCAGCTCGCGCGTGCACTACGGGGTCAAATACGCCAACGCCTTCTGGAACGGGGACAACATGACCTACGGCGACGGCGACGGGGTCGACCTGCTGCCGCTGGTCACGCTGGACATCACCGGACACGAGATGACCCACGGGGTGACCGAGCGGTCGTCGAACCTGGGCTTCTCCGGCCAGGGCGGGGCGCTGAACGAGTCCTGGTCGGACGTGTTCGGGGCCATGGTCGAACGTTCTGTCAAGGGCGAGAGCGACGCCACCTGGCTGGTGGGCGAGGAGTGCTTCACGCCGGAGGTGCCGGGCGATGGCGTGCGCAGCATGTCGGATCCACACGACGCGGCCGACGCGGGCTTCACCCCCGACGACGACCCTGACCACTACAAGGAGCGCTACACCGGTGCGGCCGACAACGGCGGTGTGCACATCAACGCGGGCATCCCCAACAAGGCCTTCTATCTGCTGGCCAAGGGAGGCACCCACCACCGGGGCGGATCGATGACCGGCATCGGCGCCGAGGACGCCGCCAGGATCTGGTACCGCGCCAACGTCGCCCGGATGACCTCCAGCACGAACTTCGCCACCGCCCGCCTGGCCACCATCGCCTCGGCGGTCGACCTGTTCGGCGCCGGCAGCACGCCGGCGCAGGCGGTGTCGCAGGCCTGGTGCCTGGTGGGCGTCGGCAGCTGCGAGGACTACGGGAACATCGGCAACGGCAGCTTCGAGGGGGTGGAGGCGCCCTGGGTCCACAGCGGTTCGGCGGTCTACACCAACGAGGGGAACTTCCCCAACACCGGCACCGGGTACATGTACATCGGCGGCAGCTTCACCACCTCGGGGTCGTTCCGGCAGAACCTGGCCATCCCGGCCTCGGCCAGCTCGGCGGTGCTGTCGTTCGCGCTCAACGTGACAAGCAACGAGAGCTCGAGCAACCCGCAGGACGTGATGCGGGTGGAGATCACCGACACCACCGACCGGGTGCTCCAGCTGCTGGCCACCTACAGCAGCCTGGACCGGGGCGCGGCCGGGGTGTACGTGACCAAGACCGGGTTCGACCTGGCAGCCTACAAGGGTCAGGCGGTCCGCCTGCGCTTCCGGGCCACCAAGGCCCTGCTGCGCACCACGACCTTCCGCATCGACGACGTCTCGATCAAGTAGCCGATACCGATGCCGCGGCCGGGTGTTCTTGCTGCATGACACCCGGCGCGACAGGTGGGGAGGGAGGTCCGTCGAGGCGGGCGATACCTTTTCGTGGGCTGCGTGTTCTAATCAGACGAGGATGAGCGCCCGCCTGCGCACCATGCCCATCGCGGACGACGGCCCGCAGCCGGCCGGGGCGCCGGCAGGCGCGGACCTCGAGCGCGCGGCGCTGGCCGGCGACGCCGGCGCCTGGTCCGAGCTGATCTCGCGGCACCAGCACCGGGTGCTGGTGGCGATCCTGGCGCGCGGTGTGCCGCTGGACCGCGCGCGCGAGCTGGCTCAGGAGACCTGGCTGCGCCTGATGGAACAGCAGCGGGCGGGGCGTCTGCAGGCGCTGGTGCTGCCGGGGCTGGCCATCGTTCAGGCCGGGTTCCTGGCGGCAAACGAGCATCGTCGTCTCTCGCCCGCGCCGGCGGCGGACCCCGAGGACGCCACGCCGGCGACGGCGGAGGCGGCGGTGATCGGGCGCGAGCGCCTGGCCCGGGTCGAGCGCGAGCTGGCGGCCTGTCCGGCGGGCGCACGCCGGGTGTTCGAGCTGGTCTACGACCATCCCGAGCTGGGCTATGCGGAGGTGGCGGCCCAGGTGGGCCTGTCGGTCCAGCGGGTCAAGCAGATCGTGTTCGAGGTGCGCAAGCGGCTCCGCGGCGCGCTGGTCGAGGGGGAGGGCGAATGAGGGCGAGCAGCGGGACGGCGATGCCTGTGGTCGGGCACCCCGAGGCCGACGAGCTCGGGCTGTTCGTCATGGACGCGCTGGCCGGGCCGGCCCGGCAGCGGCTGGAAGGACACCTGGCCGCCTGCGCGGCGTGTGCGGCGGCGCTGGCCGCCGAGGCCGCCGCCGAGGAGACGCTGCGCGGGGTGTGGGAGGAAGTGCGCCGTCCGGCGGACCGCCCACTGGCGGAGGTGGTCGCCCTGCCGCGGTCGGCGCCCAGGCCGGCGCGCGTGCCTGCGGCCGTGGCCAGCAGCGGCTACGGTGGGTCGCTGGGCGGGCTGGCCGCGGCGGTCGTGACGGTGCTGTTCGTGGGCTGGTGGAC